>NZ_FMHT01000003.1:0-319000 GCF_900091585.1 Micromonospora nigra
GGTCGGCGAGCCGCCGCCAGAACAGCCGCCCGACCTCACGGGGATCGATGTCGGCGGCGGCGAGGTCGGCCAGGGCGGCGCGCTGCTGGGCCTCGACGCGGCCGACGACGGCGGCGAGCAGGCCCTCGCGGCTGCCGAAGTGGTAGAGGAGCATGCGGTGGCTGGTGCCTGCGGCGGCGGCGATCTCGCGCAGGCTGAGCTGGCTGAATCCCGCGTCGGTGAGGGCGTCGACGCACCGGTCGAGCAGCGCTTCGCGCGGGTCGGTCACCGGTGGGGGTGCCGGGCTTCGGCTGCAGCCTTCAGGCCGGCGGCCTCCATGCGCACGTAGCGGCGGGTCTTCGCGCCGACGAGCAGGGCGAGCAGCCCGGCGAGAGGGCCGCGCTGGCGCAGGCCGATGCGGATGCGGGTGGTGCCGTCGGCCTGCGGTTCCACGTGGTGGTAGGCGACGGTACGCACGCCGGGAGCGGCGTTGACCCAGGTGAAGCTGACGCCGGGGTGCACCTCGTCGACCTGCCAGACGGTCGTCGGCAGGCCGGGTTGCCGGATCCGGAACCGCGCGCCCGCGTCGAGTCGGGGGCCGTCGAGGGGTTCCACCGACGTCATCGAGGCCGTCCAGCGGGGGTACGCGGTCACGTCGGCCAGCGCCGACCAGGCGTGCGCGGCGTCCGCGCTGGTGCTGATGGTCCGCTCCACGTCCATGTACCAGATGGTACATGGACCGCCGTGCAGGCCACTCTCCCCTCCGCCCGCGGGGGCACGGGTTAGCGGACGACAGCCCTCGGCGGTTGCCGAGGAGCCGTCGGGTGACCGTGCCCACCCCGCGCGGCGGCCCCTCGGTCCGGGGTTTGACCTGCGGGCACACTGGAGAACAAGAGCGTCAAGCTCGAACCGAGGGAGATCTCGCGTGTCCGAAACAGCCGCCAGCCGGCCCAGCCGCACCGCCGACCGTCCCGACGAGGTCACCGACCCACTGCTGTGGGGCCTCGCGCTGGACGTCGCCGACGCCCACGCGCCGGCCGAGGACGGCACCTGCACCCACCTGCTCTGCGCCGGGCAGGAGTGGCCCTGCGGGCCGTGGAACAACGCCCAGCGGGCCCTGATGCTGGCCCGGGGCGGCGCGAGCCGATCGTCGTCGACGCCTCAGCAGCAGCGTCCGCAGTCCGGTCCGGTGCTGCACGGCTGGACCCCGGCGGCCGAGCAGTCCCGCCGCGAGTCCAGGGCGGCCTGACCGACGGGTTCGGCAACCCGACCGACGGCACGCGGGCGGGCTCCGGCACCCGCGCACCGTCGCGGTCCGGTCACCGACCGCAGGTCACCGAGACGGCGTCGGGTGGCACGCTGGCTGCGGCGAGCAGGCCGAACGTCGTCGAGCCCTCCACGGACACGGTCCCGTTGTACGCAGCGTTACGCACCGTCACGTCGGTACCGGTAACCTCCACCACTCCGCCCCAGACCGACTGGACGCGCTCGTCACCGGACCAGCGCCAGGAGACCCGCCACCCGTCGAGCGGTTCGTCGCCGGTGTTGCGGACGGTGACCGTGGCGACGAAGCCACCGCTCCACCCGGCGTCTACCACCGCCGTCGCGTCACAGGCCGACTGCGGCAGGGTCCGCGCCGGCCCGCCGAACACGTACGGGTCGCGGTTGCCCTCGGGGTCGCTGAACCGGAACCAGTACGCCGTGTCCGGGGTCAGCCCTTCGACGGTGATGGTCCCGTGGCGGTCCCGCCCGGAAACCCCCTCGGCCACCGGATCCCGCCACTGCTCGGAGTCCTCCTGGCTGGTGAACAGACTGACCGTGATCGGCGGGTCGTAGCCGCAGGGCGGGGAGAGGGTGATCCAGTAGCTGAAGGTGAGGCTCGTGGTGGTGGCCCCCGTCGCCCGACCGCCCATCGGCAACGCCGGTGGGCACGGAAACGGAGTCAACGACGCCGTCGGGGACGCGACGAACGCGGGCTCGACCGCGCTGGCCGCTGTCAGCCCACCGGTGAGGGCGACGGTCGCGGCGGTCAACACCACGCCGAACGTGCGGAACATGGACAACACCTCCGGATCGCAGACGGTGGTCGGCAGGAGGCTCGCCGAAGAAGGGGCTGCCCGACGCGGGCGACACTGCCCGCGCTTCCCCTGCCTGAGCAAGCCGCACCGGCTCCCGAACACGACCTGCGGCACAGTCTTCCAGTCGACGATGGTCGATGCAATCCGTCGACCCGGGCGGCACCCGGCGTGCCGCGCCGCCCGCTCTTCCCGCACCCGGCACCCGGCACCCGGCACCCGGCACCCGGTCAGGGTGACGCGTCGACGCCCTCGCCGCTGTCCCCCTCGGGACAGCAGACGGTCAGCGCGGCGGGCACCACCCGTACCTTCAGCTTCCTGGTTGCGACACGGGCACCGCCGTCCAGCTCGTAGGTCTTCGACTCGGCGAAGCGGACCTTGATCCTGCGTCCCCGGGTGATCCGTACGAAGGGTGAGTTCTCGGAGCGGCCGGCCGCCATCCTGCCGAGGGTGCGTGCCCAGTCGATGGCACCGCTGGCGGTGGACACGCCGACCTGAAGCGCCCCGTCGTCGGGGCGGGCGTCGTCGAAGGCGGGAATGCCGCCGGTGATGGTGCCGACGTTACCGAACAGGACGCAGCTCGCCGCATCGTCGAACCAGTCGCTGCCGTCGACGGTGATCTGGGTGCGGGTCGCCTCCCCCTGGACGTGCCGCAGCCCCGTCCACACATAGGCGAGCCGACCCAGGCGGCCCTTCATGTCACGGTCGGCCTCGCGGATCAGGTCACCGTCGAAACCGGCCCCGGCCATCACCGCGAAGTGTTCACCGTTGAGCTTGCCCAGGTCCAGACGCCGGCGGCGGCCGTGCAGACCGATGCGGACGGCCTCGGGCAGGTCCTCGGGGATGCCGAGGTTGCCGGCGAACAGGTTGGCGGTGCCGGCGGGCAGGATCGCCATCGGCACGTCGGACTTGGCGAGGGTGTCAGCGCAGCGCTGCACCATGCCGTCGCCGCCCCAGACGAAGACCAGCTCGGCACCCTTGTCGAGCGCCTTGCGCAGTTTCTTCGGCGCCTTGCGGCTCTTGGGCACCTCGTACCACAGCAGCTTGTCGACCCCCGCGCCGACGAGCGCGGCGCGCAGTTCGTCGAGCCCACCACCGAGGACCTTCTTCCGATGGGCGACCACGGCCACCTTACCCGGGCCGGTCGTCGCCACAGTCGTGGCGGACCGCGTCGTATCCGTGCTCATGGCCGACGGTGTTACCCACTCCCCGGCCCCCGCACGCCCGCAGACACCGGCGCCTGCGGCCACCCGCCGACGGGACCACGCGCCACGGATCGTGCCCGGCGCCGGGTCGGGGTGGCCTCGGCGTGGCGGCGGGGCCACCCCGACCCGGAATCACCGGGGGCGGGGCGTCAGAGGGTACGGGCGAGCCGGTCGGCGAGAATCCGGGTGAACCGGGACGGGTCGGCGAGGTCGCCGCCCTCGGCGAGCAGCGCCATGCCGTACAGCAGCTCGGTGGCCTCCGTCAGCGACTCCTCGGTGCCGCCGGACTCCTTGGCCTTGCGCAGCCCCGCCACGAGCGGGTGCCCGGGGTTGAGCTCCAGGATCCGCTTGACCTGCGGCACCTCGTGCCCCATCGCCCGGTACATCTTCTCCAGGGTGGGCGTGATGTCGTGGGCGTCGCCGACGACGCAGGCCGGCGAGGTGGTCAGCCGGGACGACAGGCGAACCTCCTTGACGGAGTCGGCCAGCACTCCGCCCATCCAGGTGAGCAGGTCGGCGTACTCGGCGCGCTGCCGCTCCCGTTCCGCCTCGGCCTCGGCCTTCTCCTCGGCGGTGTCGAGGTCGACCTGCCCCTTGGCGACCGAGCGCAGCGGCTTGCCGTCGTAGCTGCCGACGCGCTCCACCCAGACCTCGTCGACCGGGTCGGTGAGCAGCAGCACCTCGTAGCCCCTGGCGCGGAACGCCTCCATGTGCGGGGAGTTCTCGATGGTGGCGCGGTTCTCGCCGGTGGCGTAGTAGATGTCGGCCTGCCCGTCCTTCATCCGGCTGACGTAGCCGGCGAGGTCCGTGGGCTCGGACGGATCGTGGGTGGACGCGGCCGAGACGATCTCCAGCAGGGCGTCCCGGTTGTCGGTGTCGTCGACCAGCCCCTCCTTGACCACCCCGCCGAACTCGGTCCAGAAGGTGCGGTACTTCTCCGGCTGATTGACCTTGAGGTCCCTGACCGTGGCGAGCACCTTCTTGACCAGGCGGCGACGCACGGCGCTGATCTGCCGGTCCTGCTGGAGGATCTCCCGGGAGATGTTCAGTGACAGGTCGTGGGCGTCCACGACACCCTTGACGAAGCGCAGGTAGTTGGGCATGAGCGCGTCACAGTCGTCCATGATGAAGACGCGCTTGACGTAGAGCTGCACGCCGCGGTGACCCTGCGGGGAGAACAGGTCCAGCGGCGCGTGGGAGGGGACGAACAGCAGCGCCTCGTACTCGAAGGTGCCCTCGCCACGCATGTGGACGGTCTCGAGGGGGTCCGCCCAGTCGTGGCTGACGTGCTTGTAGAACTCGTGGTACTCGGCCGGCTCGACCTCGTCGCGGGGGCGGGCCCACAGCGCCTTCATCGAGTTCAGCGTCACCGTCTCGGTGGTGGCGTCGGCGTCCCCCTCGCCCGGGCGCTCCACGGTCATCCGGATCGGGTGGGCGATGAAGTCGGAGTACCGCTTGACGATCTGGCGGACCGTCCACTCGGCGGTGTAGTCGTGCAGCTCGTCCTCGGCATCGGCGGGCTTGAGGTGCAGGGTGACCGAGGTGCCCTGCGGAGCGTCGTCGAGCGCGGCCACGGTGTAGGTGCCCTCGCCGCTGGACTCCCAGCGGGTGCCGCCGGTCTCGCCGGCCCGACGGGTGACCAGCTCCACCCGGTCGGCGACCATGAAGGCGGCGTAGAAGCCGACGCCGAACTGGCCGATCAGCTCCTGGGAGGCACCGGCGTCCTTGGCTTCGCGCAGCTGACGCAGCAGCTCGGCGGTGCCGGACTTGGCGATGGTGCCGATCACCGAGACGACCTCGTCGCGGGTCATGCCGATGCCGTTGTCCCGCACGGTCAGGGTGCGGGCCTCCCGGTCGATGTCGATGGCGATGTGCAGGTCGTCGGCGTCGACGGCAAGATCCTTGTCTACCAGCGACGCCAGCCGAAGCTTGTCCAACGCGTCAGAGGCGTTGGAGATCAACTCGCGGAGGAAGACGTCCTTGTTCGAGTAGATCGAGTGGACCATCAGCTGGAGCAGCTGACGCGCCTCGGCCTGGAACTCCAACGTCTCGGCCCGGTCGTTCACACCGTGTCCCTTCTCGTGGCTCAGCCCACAGCGGTTCGCGGAAAGGATACGAGCTGTCGCCGCCCGCGCGCGGGGGTGGGTGGGTGTGGCGCGACGGGCGTCGGGGTACTGACGGAGTGGTCGGCCCGGGTGCGGGGCGGACAAGGGGCGGGATCGGGGCAGGCCAGGGGTGCGGCCGCGCCCGGAATGTGAGGCGACGATGGTGTTCGGTCGCATGGGGCGACAGATGAGAGTCAGTCGCGTGGGGCGACACATGCGAGCCGGTCGCGTGGGGCGACGGATGAGAGCCGGTCGCGCGTGAGCGCCGGGCCGGGCCGGTCGAAGGCTGCGCGGGTGACCACCGGGTGGACGTACCCGGCGCTGCCGGTGTCCGCGGCGCGGATGCGCCAGGACGTGCGCGCCGCCCTCGCCGCCCTGGACGCCGACCCCGATGCGGTCGACGACCTACTGGTCGCCACCTCCGAGGCGATCAACAACGCGGTCGAGCACGCCCAGCGCCCGTCGCGGCCGGAGGTCCGCGTCGGGCTGCGGGTGGTCGGGGACACCGCCTGCGTCTCGGTCCGCGACTTCGGCACCTGGCGGGAGGGCAGCCCGTCGCGCGACCGGGGTCGCGGGGTGGCGCTGATGCAGGCGTACGGGCGGGTGCGCACGGAGTGCACGGCGCAGGGCACGACGGTGACGATCGAACGTCGCCTCCACGACCGGCCGCGCTGAGACCGGCACCGTCGCACTGGGCCCGGCACGGACCGGCACCGTCGCACTGGACCCCGCACAAGTCGTGCGGGCCGGGCAGGACCAGACAGCCAGGCAGGCAGGCAGGCAGGCAGGCAGGCAGGCAGGCACAGCGTGACCTTTTCATCCAGTTAAGTCCGGTTTGTGCATAATTGCGGTGAGGATGGTCACGGCCGCGGCGGACATGACCCGGCGCCACCCGTCGTTGTACGGGGCATGACCCAGGTGAGCCCCTCGCCGGCGCACCGGCCACTCCCGTGAACCGTGCGTTCGCCCCGTGACGCGATCGGGGCGACGAGGTGATCGAGGCTCGGCCGCCCCCGGGACGCCGCGCCCCGGTGCTGGCGGGAGCCGGGGAATGGCTCTGCGGCCAGCCTGGTTACATCTGCCGGGACACGGGCCACGGCCCTGCCGCAAGGGTGGGACGGTTCGTCGCGTCCCCACGAGGATCCGGGCTGGTCCTCCCCCGCCCGTGCGTGCTCCTTCAACCTGCTCGCGGCACTCCCCCGGTGTCGTGCACCCCCGACAGGAAGGCGTGACCGATCATGACTGCTCTGATCCGTAAGGCCGCCCTGAGCGCCGCCGGTGCCGTCTTCGCCGGCGGGATGATCGCCGGACCGGCCGCCGCGATCGCGGCCCCCGAGAGCCCCACCACCACGTCGGTGGCGGTCGCGGAGCGTGCCGGCAACAACGAACGGCAGCTGCCCGTGCGCTACGAGGCCCAGCCGAACTTCTACTACTGCGGCCCCGCCGCGGCCCGAAACGCCCTGACCACCATGGACAAGCACGTCACCCAGGACGAGCTGGCCAAGATCATGGGCACTACCGAGAACGGCACCGACTCCGCCCACCTGATCACCAAGGCGCTGAACACCACCGCCGGCACGGACCTCTACCGCACCGTGGAACTCCCCGACGCCAGCGCTGACGACGCGCAGACCGACAGGCTACGTACCGACCTCACCCGGGCCATCGACAACGGTCGCGCCATCGTGGCCAACATCGCCGGCACCGCCACCGACACCGACGGCGACACGCACTCCTTCGAAGGCGGCCACTACATCTCCGTGACCGGCTACCGGGACCACGGCAACCAGGCCAAGATCGCCGACTCGGCCGACCCCGACAAGGCCGAGTACTGGATCACCACCGAGGACCTCGCCGACTGGATCGCCACCCGCGGCTACTCCGCCTGACACCCATCCACCACTGAGGGCCGGCCCCCACACAGGGGGCCGGCCCTCAGCCCGTCACCACCAAAACCCCCGTCCCTCTTACCCCAACCACACCCCACCTATTCGAGCCCGTTCCGGAACCGACCACGCGCCGATCGTTGACGGCCCGCCCGTCCGCCGGGCCGGCCGGGTGGCTGGGCCGGCCGGCCCCGAACTGGATCGACGCGCCCGGCAGCAGCCTCCGCTGGTGACGGCGCGGCCTCAGCTGCTGACGGCCGGAGGGAGGATGCCGCGCCGGTCCCGGCGGAGCCGGCGGATCAACTCGTTGGCCTCGACCATCGGCAGGCCGGTTGCCCGCAGGACGTCGGTGGCCATGGTGCGCAGGTCACCGACGATGATGGTGCCCGAGAAACCCAGCCCCGCGTCGACGGCCTCGGTCGACAGGGCGACCGAGCGCAGCACGATCCGGCGGGTGCGGTCCGGGGGCCGCAGGAAAGCGAACTCGACCTGCAACAGATCGACCGCCTCGGCCATGCTGCGAACAGCCGCCGGCAGGGCCTCCGGGATGGGCTCCTCGTCGTCGATCGCGGTGATGGCCCGGCGGATCAACCCGCGGCTGGCGCGGACGGCCCGGTTCATCTGTTCCACGCCGTGCTCGTAGAGCACGATCGCCTGCCGACGGCGGCGGCGCAACGGGGACAGGTTGACCACCTCCCGGGCACCGCCGAGCGCGTCGCGCAGCCGCTCCAGGTCGGGTTCCATCGAGCGCAGGTCGTGCAGCGCCTGCCAGGCCCCGTCGCTGTCGCGGTCGGACAGCGCGTCGGCGGTCGCCATGAGCTGCCGGTTGAGGTTCTCCAGTGCGGGCGCGGCGGCTCGCCGGACCGTTCGGGTCGGGTTGAGCGGCAGCAGCACGATCACCACGAGCAGGCCGGCGAAGCCGCCGGCCAGGGCGTCGATGAACCGGGGAGCCTCGAGGTCGCGGACCGTCGGCGACAGGGTCGCGACCAGCACGGCCGTGCTGGCGGCCTGGGCCACCAGCGCGCCCTGTCCGCTCACCCCGATCGCCAGGGTCACCGCCAGCGTCACGACCGCTCCGGTCTGCCAGGCCCCGGTGCCGGCGAGGGCGATGAAAAGGTCGCCGATCGCGATGCCCACGGCCACCCCGAAGATCAGTTCGACGGTACGCCGCAGCCGCTGCCCGACCGACGACACGATCGTGCCCACCGCCGCCACCGGGGCGAAGACCGGCCGCTCGTTGCCGATCACCGTGAAGGCCAGTTCCCAGGCCAGCGCGGCGGCGACACCCGCCTGCACGGCCACGATGAGGCCGGCCTGCAACTGTCGCAGCCGGTCCCGGGCCGTGGCCCGCCCCCGTTCGCGCAGCCCTTCGAGAGCCCGGTTGACCCGCTCGGTGCACGGGTCGGGCCTTCCCTGCGGCGGTGCGCGGAACGCCTTCCACGGTGGCGGCACGACCGGCTGTACCCGTCTGGCGTCGGCTCACACCGACCACCCCCGCGCGGCTGCGTGCGTCCCGCAGTCAGCGGCGGCTGACCAACTCGGCGTAGTCGGCTGCGGTCAGTGGCTGCGCCGACAGCGCGCCGTCGGCGCGGGGCACGGCCAGCGCCGCCCCGTCGCGCAGGAACGTGACGGCGTCGACGTCGGCTCGGGCGGTGAGGGTGCACACGATCTGCCCGTACGCCAGGACCTCGTCGCTGCGCCCGGCCTCCGCACCGGCCGGGGCGACGGCGACCCGCGCCAGGCCGCCGCTGATCTCCACTCCGACGGCGCTGACCGCTCCCGGCAGGGCGCTGGTCAGTCCGTCGTCGCGCTCACTGGCGGTCGGGCCGGCGAGCAGGTCGCGCAGCAGCGCCCCGGCCGCGGGAACGCTGTCGACCCGGCGCGTCACCGGCACCAGCCGTGCGTCGCGCACCAGGTAGAGGGTCTCGACGACCCGGCCGGTCTCCGGGGTGGGGGCGGCCGTGGCCGTGTAGGGGAACGGCCCCGGCGGCGGGGTGACCGCGCGGGGAACGTCCTCGGCGGGCACCCCGCAGCCGGCGAGCACCACCGCCAGCGCCACCACGGCCCCCGCCCGGCGGCTCACGACAGGCTCCCCGGCAGGGTGACGCGGAACCGGGCGCCGCCGCCGGGCCGGTCGGTCACATCCGCCGTGCCGCCGTGCGCGGCGGCGTGCTGGGCGACGAGGGCCAGCCCCAGGCCGGTGCCGTCGCCCCCGCCCCGGTAGTTGGCGGCCCGACCTCTGACGAACCGGTCGAAAATCGCTTCCCGGTCTTCCACGGGCACCCCCGGCCCCTCGTCGTCGACCTCGATGACGCCGGTGCCCCCGTCGTCGGCCAGTCGCACCGCCACCGGGCCCGCGCCGTACCGTACGGCGTTGTCGAGCAGGTTGGCCAGCACCTGTGCCACCCGACGCCGGTCCACCTGCCAGGTGGGCGGGGCGTCCGGGGCGACGACCACCAGGGACTCGGGCAGGTTCCGGTACCGGCACGCCTGGCGGGCCAACGCCGCCACGTCGACCGGAGCCCGCAGCGCCGGCTGGTCGCTGCGGGCCAGGTCGATCAGGTCGTTGACCAGCTGCTGGAACCGTTCGATCTCGTCGGCGACCAGCCGGGTGGCGGTGGCCGTGCGCTCGTCCTGGTTGTCGCGGCGGCGGGCCAGGACGCTCGCGGCCGCGGCGAGGGTCTGCAACGGCGAGCGCAGCTCGTGGGCGACGTCGGCGGCGAACCGGCGGTCCCGTTCGATGCGCTGGGCGAGCTGGTCGACCATCCGGTTGAACGAGGTCGACAGGCGGGCCAGGTCCGGGTCGGTGGTCGGGTCGAGGCGGATGGTGAAGTCACCGGCGGAGATCCGCTCGGCGGCGTCGGTGACGGCCGTCAGCGGGCGCAGCCCGTTGCGGGTGGCGTACCAGCCCAGGGCCGCGCCGGAGCCACCGATCATGATCGCCACGGCGGTCAGTGCCAACGCGAGGACACGGAAGGTCTCCTCCAGTTCCCGCAGCGAGGTGATCTCGTAGAAGCTCGCCGAGTCCGACAACGGCACCCCGACCAGCACCGCGGGCTGCCCGTCGACGTGCACCCGCTGCACCGCCGGTTCGCCGCCGCTCACCAGTTCCCGCAGCCGGTCGGGGATGGCCGCGGTCAGCCCGACGTCGGCGGTGCGGGCGTACCAGTCGCCGTCGATCTCGATGACGGCCCGGCGGGCGGTGCCGGTGTCCAGCGAGCGCAGCACCTCCACCACGTCGGGGGTTTCGGTGTCCAGGCCGGCGCGTACGACGGCGGCGTCGTAGTAGGTGGCCCGCAGGGCCGTGCGTTCCCGCTCGTCGAGCAGGGAACGCCGGGTCAGCTCGTACGACACCAGCGCCATCGAGGCGGCCAGCAGCAGCGCTCCGACGGCGAAGGCCGTGGTGACCCGGGCCCGAAGTCCGAGGCGTCTCATCGTTGCAGCTTGTAGCCGAGTCCCCGGAGGGTGACGAGGTGCTTCGGGTTCGCCGGGTCGGCCTCGATCTTCTGCCGCAGCCGGCCCACGTGGACGTCCACCAGTCGCTCGTCGCCGGTGTCGTAACCCCAGACGCGGCTGAGCAGCTGCTGGCGCGACAGCACCCGGCCGGCGTGCTCGGCGAGTTCGCACAGCAGCCGGAACTCGGTGCGGGTGACCGACACCAGCTCCCCGTCGCGGCGCACCTCCCCGGCCTCGGGGCTGACCTCCAGCGCGCCGAACGTCAGGACGGGCACCGGCGCGGCCGGGGCGACGGTGCGTGCCCGCCGACGCAGCGCCCGCAGGCGTGCGGTCAGTTCCTTGATCGCCACCGGCTTCACCACGTAGTCGTCGGCACCGGCCTCCAGCGCGGCGACGATGTCGTGGGTGTCGTCGCGGGCGCTGACCACCACGATCGGCACGTCGTCGTCGCGGCGCAGCTGGCGGATGCACTCGAAGCCGTCCAGGCCGGGCAGCATCAGGTCGACCAGGACGTAGTCGGCCGGGTCCCGGCGCTGCGACCGCAGCCCCTCCTCGGCGGTGGCCGCACCCCGGGCGTCGTACCCCTCGTCCTCCAGGGCGAGCAGCAGCGCCAACCGGATGCGGTCGTCGTCCTCGATCACCAGTACGGCCGTCATACCCGCATCATCCCCAAGGCCGGTCCGGGCGGCCAACCACGCCGACGGTACCGGGTATTTGTCACTGAACTGTCATACGTCCGCGCGGTGGCCGCCAAGGCTGCTCGGCAGGGTGGGTCCGACCGTTGACGCGACCAGGAGGGGGTCACCGACGTGACCGCACCACCACGCCCCGAGTGCACGGTGCCGCTGGTCGAGGTGTGCATCACCGAGTTCGACCTGGCCTGCCTGCCGGAGACCGGCGCGGTCTTCGACCGGCTGCTCGCCCTGCATCCCGGCCAGGTGGTGGTGGATCTGTCCGGCTGCCGACACATCGACGCCGCCGCGATCGGCATGCTGCTCGACGTGCACCGTCGTCTCGTGCGCGTCGGTGGTGTCCTGGCCGTGCGCAACCCCAACCCACGCATCGCGCGGATCCTGCAGACCGCCCGACTCGACCAGGTCCTGCCGGTGCGCACCGAGCCGGCCGGCCCGCCGGCCGCCCCCGGCCCGGTCACGCCGCGCCCCGCCGCCGTGTACGGCCGGGCGGCGGTCAGCACCGGCGGCTGACGGCGGGAGGAGGAGCATGACCCTGGCAGGAATCGTCACCGCGCTCGTCATCGGTCTCGTCGTCGGCGCGCTCGGTCGACTCGTGCTCACCGGTCGGGCCCGCGTCCCGCTCTGGCTCACCCTGACCATCGGAGGTGTCGCCGCCCTGCTCGGCGCCATCACAGCGCGTCTCGCCGGGGTCGACGGGCTGACCCTGCGGGGGATGATCGTCCAGGTCACCTTCGCCGGCACGGCCGTCGCGCTGGTCGTTGCCACCACCGGTCGGGAACGCTCCGGCTCCGTCTGACCCGTCCGAGCCCGGCGCGGGCCACGCCCGCCGCCACCGCCCAGGTCCCGACCCACCGGTCCCGGCACCGGAGAGGAACAGCAGGATGACCGTCGTACCGGACGACAACCTGATGACGTTGATCTGTGACAGCTGCGGCGAGACCACCACCAGCACCGCGTGCGTACTGCCGGACGCGGAGGTCGTCTGGACCCTGGTCTCCGAACACGGCTGGAGCGGATCGCCGTTCGCCACCGGCCCGCACCGCTGCCCCCGGTGCAGCCTGCTGCCGATCGGCGCACGGCTGACCGATGCCGGCCCGCAGGCGGACGGCGGCGGGCTCCTCGCCGTCGACCACGTCGACGACGTGGCCGTCCTCGCTGCCGCCGGGCACGTCGCCCCGGACACGGGCGAGGCGCTGCGGGCCGCGCTGGACGACGTGGTCGAGGTCGCCGGCACCATCGTGGTCGACCTGTCCCAGGTGCAGGTGATCGATCCGGTCGGGCTGGGAATGCTGGTCCGCGCCCACCGCGACGCCCGCGAGCGCGGCGCGGGACTGTGCCTCGCCGCCCCGTCGCGGTTCGTCCGCACCGTCCTGCACACCATGAAGCTCGACGGCGTCTTCCCCACCTACGACAGCCTCGACGAGGCCCTCGCCGACCTCGGTCCGGCGAGCCCGCACCGCACCGTGCCGCAGGCCCGCCAGCCGGCCGCCAGCGTCCCGGTCTGACCACACCGCCCTCCCCCGGAGCCGCGCCCGTCCCCCGAGCGGCTCCGCCGACCCGCACGCCCTGGCCGGTGGCACCCCGGCCGGGGCGTGCGGGTCGGCTCACCCGACCGGGTCCCGCACCCCCGCCCGGCGGCGGAGCAGGTGTTCGCGTGCCACGTCGTTGGTGGTCAGCGCGAGCGCCGCGTCGTACGCGGCACCCGCCTCGGCGGCCCGGCCCGCCCGGGTCAGCAGTTCGGCGCGTACGACGTGGTACGGCTGGTAGCCGGGAGGGTGAGCAGGTGGTCGTAGGGCGAACGGCCCGTCGGTGGTCAGCACCGTGCCGTCGTCACCGACACGACGGTGGCGGTCTCCGGCGGTCAGAGTCCGCCGGCGAACACCCCGGCGCCCGCGTCCTGCAGGCGCGTGTCGAACGCCTCGACCGTCATCGTCATGCCTCCACGGTGCCGAACGCAGGCTCACCGGCGCTGTCGTAGGTCACCATCACCCGACCGGATCGTCGAAGTGCGGTGGCAGCCAACCACCCGGGTCGAACCCGCCGCTACGGTCCTCGTCCGGGGCGCCGGGCCCCTGCACGACGCCGTCCAGGGTCAGGAACGTGGTGAGCGTGAGTCGCACGTGGTGCCTCCCTCGGTAGCCGGTCTCGTGCCGCCTCTCACCATGTCCACGGCGCCGCCGCCTCCGGATTCGACACCACGACCGGTCCGGTACTGTGATCCAGGTCACTCCGCTGTCGGCTCGTCCTGCCGTGACCCGGCCGAACCGGCGGAGACGCCCACCGGCAGGGGGCGGTACGCCTCGGCGGGCGCGATCGTGGCGTCGGCGGTGACCGCCAGGGCACCCACCGACGGGTAGAGGGCCGTCACGAGGTCGGTGGTGACCACCTCGGCGGGCGGCCCGTCGGCGACGAGCCGCCCGGCACGACCCAGCGCCACCGCCCGGTCGCAGAACCACCGCACGTGGTTGGGCTCGTGGGTGCACACCAGCACCGCCCGACCCGACCGGGCCAGCTCACGGACGGTGCGCCACACCCACATCTGGTTGCCGAAGTCGAGGCTGGCGGTGGGCTCGTCCAGCAGCAGCACGCCGCAGTCCTGCGCCAGGGCGCGGGCGATCAGCACGAGCTGGCGCTGGCCGCCGCTGAGGGTGTGGTAGAGCCGGTCCCGCTGGTCGGCCAGGCCGACCTGGTCGAGCACCCCCGCGCAGAAGGCCACGTCGGCCGGGCGGGGCCCGAACACCCCACCCAGGTGCGGGGTACGCCCCATCAGCACCATGTCCAGGACGGTGAACGGGAACGGATTGCTGTGCTGCTGCGGCACGTACGACACCTTGCGGGCGACCTCGGCGGGCCTCAGCCGCCCCAGGTCGACACCGTCGAGAGTGACCGTCCCGCCGTGGCGCAGGTGCCCGAGCAGGCACCGGTACAGCGTGGACTTCCCGCTGCCGTTGGGGCCGAACAGGGCGCAGAGTTCGCCCGGGCGAAGATCCAGGTCGACGCCGTCGAGCACCCGGTGCTCGCCGTAGGCGAAGGTCAGGTTGCGTACCGACAGGGTCACGACTGCGCTCCCAGGAAGGTGGACCGGGTGCGCAGCAGGTAGACGAGGTACGGCGCCCCCAGGATGGAGGTGATGATGCTGATCGGTACCTCGCCGGAGTGAATCGTGCGGGCCAGAACGTCGCAGACCATCACGAACACCGCGCCGAGGGTGGCCGACAGCGGGACGACGAACCGGTGGTCGGGCCCGACGAGCAGCCGCGCGGCGTGCGGGATGAGCAGGCCGACCCAGGCGATGATGCCGGAGACCGACACGGCCAGCGCCGTCAGCGCGGTGGCCAGCACGATCACCTTCCGGCGCAACGGCTCGGGGTCGACGCCGAGCGACCGGGCCTCGTCGTCGCCGAGGCTGAGGATGTTCAGCCCCCACCCCGCGCGCCACAACAGGGCGCAGCCGACCAGGGTGGCCGGCAGGACCACGGCGACGTCGCCCCAGGTGGCCCGGTAGAAGCCGCCCATGATCCAGAAGACGAGGCGGCGGAGTTGCTCGTCGGTGCCGACGTACTGGAACAGCGAGAAGAGGGCGGAGAAGAACGAGCCGACCACCACCCCGGCGAGGATCAGGGTCACGGTCGGACGTTCCCCGCGCACCCGGGACAGGGAGTAGGTGAGCCAGACGGCCAGCATGCCGAACACGAAGGCCATCACCTGCAACGACAACGGCAGATCGACCATGACCGACAGACCCGCGCCGAAGGCGGCCCCGGCGGACACGCCGAGGATGAACGGCTCGACCAGCGGGTTTCGGAAGGTGCCCTGGTAGGCGGCGCCGCTGCACGCCAACGCCGCGCCGACCGCACCGGCCAGCAGCACCCGGGTCAGCCGCAGGTCCCACACGACGGCCTCGTTGAGGGTGCCGCTGCCGTCGCTGAGGCCGGCCTTCGCGGCGAGCACCGCGAACACGTCGCCGACGGGGATGACGTACGCGCCGACCATCACGGAGATCACCGCGACGACAACGACTCCGACGGCGGTCACGGCGAGCAGGACGATCCGGGGCCGGTTGCCGCGCGGGGCCGCGACGGCGGGCAGAGAGCCGGGGCCCTCCCCCCGGGCCGGCGTGCCGGCCGGGGGGAGGGTGCGGGACGGAGACGTCACTTGACCTCCAGGTCGCCGACGTACTTCTGCGCCTCGATGGCCGCGGTGGCCTGCGCCTCGTCCAGGCCGTAGACGTCGCGGTAGAAGGTGACCTCCTCGGCGTCGACGTCGACGTCGGCGAACCTGTCCGGGTAGGCCAGCTTGGCGATCTTCAGCAGGGCGATCGGGGTCTCGATGGTGGCCCGCCACTCGTCGTAGCCGAGGGCCACCAGCCGCTTGTCCCTGACCGCCCGCAGTTCGGCGAGGTTGGCCCAGTTAAGGCCGGCGTGCTTCCCGCCGTAGATCAGGGACAGGTCGAGGTAGCCCTCGTGCCCGGCGACGACCATGGCGTCGGGGTCGAGGGCGAGCAGCTTCTCCTCGGAGACGGTCACGAAGGTGCCGTCGCCGGCCACGTTGCGGGCGCGGACGATCTCGGTGAGCAGGTACGACTGGATGCTCTTCGTCCCCATCACGTTGTTGATCGTGGCGAAGTACGCCACCGGGGTGCGTTCCGCCTCGGGGATGTCCTTCGTCCGCTCGGTGACCCGCGCCAGGCCGGCGTCCAGCCGCGCGACGAGCTTTGCCGCCTCGGCCTGCTTGCCGAAGACCTGGCCGGTGATGGTGATGTACTCCCACGCCCTGCGGATGTCGGGCTGGTCGAAGTTGGACGGCGAGATGAGCACCACGACCGGCAGGCCGAGCGACTCGATCTTGTCGATGACCTCCTGGTGCATCGCGCGGTTCTCCTGGGTGGCGACCCAGGCCTCCATGAACACCACGTCGGGCTGGAGGGCGAGCATGCGCTCGTAGTTGACGCCGCTCCACGGCGAGCCGAGGGCCTCGACCTTGTCGATGTCGGGGGCGAGCTTGGCGCGGTAGCCCATCTTCTTCGTGGCCGTGTCGACACCGACCAGCCGGTCGGAGATGCCGAAGATCCGCATCGACTTGGTGATCAGGCCCTCCCACTCCAGCACCACCACCCGCTTCGGGTCGGCGGGCACCTGCACGGTGCGGCCCCAGTGGTCGGTGACGGCGACGGGCGGGGCGGCGGGCTCGGCGGCGGATCCGGCGGTGTCACCGGCACAGGCGGCCAGGGTCAGGGTCAGCGCCGCGGCCATCGAGCCCGCCAGACGGCGAAGGGTGTTTCTCATCGGTACCTTTCGGGTCATCAGGGAACGTGCAGCGCGTCGGCCGGTTGGTCGACGGCCGCAGGGGATCGGCGGGGAGCGAGGACGCCGGGCCAGGCGGCGAGGACGGCGGCGGCACCGGCCGCCGCCGCGCAGGCCAGGAAGCCACCGGCCGCGCCGGCCGGGCCGTCGACGATCGCGCCGGTCACGGCGGAGCCGAGCGCGGCCAGCGACAGGTTCACGGTGGTCAGCCAGGTGTACGCCTCGGTGAGCATCGACGGTGGCGCGATCCGGGCCATCAGGCCCGCCTGGACCGTCATCGCCGGGGCGATCACCGCGCCGCTGAGCAGCAGCACCACGCCCAGCACCACACTGTTGGGCGACAGCGCCCACGCGGCGTAGCCGACGGCCAGGCCGGCCAGCAGCCACACCAGTTGCCGGGTCAGCGGGGTGGTCCACGTGCGCGCGCCGTACCAGAGCCCGGCGGCGGCACTGCCGAGACTCCACACCGCGATCAACGCACCGGTGACCGCCTCGGCGTGGGCGCCGTCGTGCTCGACGGCGAAGGCGGCCACCGCCACCGGGGAGGCCCCGAAGGAGAACGCGACCCCGGCGGCGCACGCCAGCAGCGCCGGCATCCGGGGGGACCGCAACGGCCCGAGCCCACGGGTGGGGGTGGCGGTGCCGTCGGGCCGCAACGCCCGCATCGCCCGGCCCCGGGCCAGCATCGCCGTGCCGCCGGCGGCGCAGACGGCGGCCAGCACGATGGCGGCGGTCGGTCCGGCCACGCCGGGCTTCGAGCCGGTCAGCGTGGCGAGCGGGCCGGCGACCAGCATCGCGGCCGACAGCAGCAGCGGCCCGACGACGAAGACCAGCTCGAACAGGGTCGACTCGGCGGCCATCGCGGTGCTGCGCACCCGTTCCCGGCCGGTGCCCTCGCCGGTGAGCACCGCCCACGCGGCGCGCAGCGCGGGGCTGGTGGCCGGGAACGCGGCACCCGACAGCGCGGCGAGCACACACAGCAGCAGCAGCGGCTGGCGGGTCAGCACGGCGGCGAGCAGCAGCAACTGCGCGGTGGCGTAGGTGGCCCCGTAGGCGGGCAGCACCCGGGTGGCGCCGAACCGGTCGGTCAGCCGCCCCGCGACCGGTGCGGCGGCGGCGGTGGCCAGGGACACCGACGCCGCGACCAGGGACGCGGCGGCGAACGACCCGGTGGTCTCGCGGACCAGCAGGATCCACGCCAGGACGGTGACGCCCTGGCCCAGCCGGGCGACGACCCCGCCGGCGAGCAGCAGCGGCGCGCCGGGCACCCGCCACAGCGCCGCGTACCGGGCCCTCACCGCACACCGGCCAGGTCGGTCGCCGCGCTCACCCGGGCGTCGCGGGCGGTGGCCACCACCGCCGCGTGGACGGCGGCGCTGCCGGATCCGCGGAACCGGTAGCGGGCACCGACGTGCTCGTAGTAGGCGTCGGCGGCCGGCAGGACGTCGCCGACGCGGGGCACCACCTCCGCGTACGGGCCGGGATCGCGGCCGATCATGGAGGTGGCCTCGGTGATGCGGCAGGGCCGCCGGGCCGGGGCGGGCAGCAGCAGCCAACCGGCCACCTCGGGGCGAGGTGGCGGTGGTGGTGGCGGCGGGTGGCCCAGGGCGAGCGCGAACGCCGCCGCGGCCAGGTCGTAGCCGTGCACGTCCCGCCACACGAACGGGATCTCCGCGCCGCCGAACCGCGCCCCCACCTCCAGAAAGGTGCACCGGGGCGATCCGTCGTCGGCGCGGCCGAGGAACAGCTCCAGGTGGAAGACGGTCGGCCGGTCGGTGAGGGCGCGCAGCACCCGGAGGGTGAACGCCCCGACGGTGTCGCGTACCACCGGGTCGTCCTGCTCGACCGAGCCCAGCGGCCGGCCGTCGCGGAAGGCCAGGCAGGTGTCGAGGTACGCCGACACCCGCCACGGGCCGAGGGCGTGGCCGTCGAACACGCCGTCGACGTGGTGGATCGGGTCCGGGTGGTACGCCTGCACCAACCGGCCGGGATCGTGACCGACCCGGGCCGCCCCGTCGGGGTCGGCGACGAGGCGCACGCCGGCGCTGGAGCTGCCGAGGCGGGGCTTGAGCACCACGGGCCAGCCGTGCCGGGCGGCATGTGCCCGCACCGCCGCCGGGTCCGGCGCGGGTGCCGTGGCCGGCACGGGGAGGCCGGCGGCGGCGACCCGCCGGGCCATGATCAGCTTGTCGCGGAACGGGGTCAGCTCCTGCGGTGTGCGTCCCGGGCATCCCCACCGCTGCCCGAGCACGGCCGCGGCGAGCAGGTCGTCCTCCTTGAGGGCGACGACGGCGGCGGGCCGGCCCAGCCGGGCGGCCAGCTCGCGGATCCGGGCGTCGACCTGCTCGACGTCGTCGGTGGCGTCGACCAGGGCCACGGCAACCGCGACCGGTGGCACCCCGGCGGCGCCCACGTCGGTGGTCACGTAGCTGACGGCGTACTCGTCGTGGTCGAGGTAGCGGTCGTAGTGGGCGTACGCGTCGCGCCAGCGGTGCAGCACCACGACGTGCGGTCGGGCGCTCACGCCGGCTCCCCCGCCGACCCGGGCTCGACGTCGTAGAAGCCGTGCCCGTCCAACCAGCCGACGGTGGCGAGGTCACGCTCGACCACCTCGGGCCTCGGGTGGGCGAGCACCACCATCATCGGCTCGGTGGTGTCGTCCACGGTCAGCGGCAGCCGCTGCCCCGGCCGCACCCCCACGTGGATCTCGTGCAGGCTCTCCAGCTCCCGCACCCGGTCCAGCAGCGGGTAGCCGCGTAGCACGCCGGTCACCGGCGAGGTGAGGAAGGCCATCGCCACGTGCGTGCCGACCTGCTGCGGGGCGTCGACCCCGGCGAGGAACGCGGCCGGGTCGAGGTACGCCTGCACGGTGCGCTCCACCTGGGACTCGCCGAGCGCCAGCAGCGCCTGCGCGGCCGTGTCCGCGCCGCACAGCCGCACCCCGACCTCCACCAGCCGGGGTCCGCCGGCGGTCAGCATGATCTCGTGGTGGGCGGGGCCGTGCCGCACGTCGAGGGCGTCGAGCACCTGGGCGGCGTACCGGACGAGGGTGTCCCGTTCGGGCGCGGCGGGCGGCACCAGGACGGCGGCGCAGATCCGGTCGCGGACACCGTTGGCGTCGATCTTGGCGTACCGCCACACGTCGGTGGCCCGGTGCCGGCCGTCCCGGCTGACGGTGTTGACGACGTACTCGACGCCGGCCAGGTACTCCTGGGCCACCACCGCCTCGTTGCACTGCGAGAACAGGTTCCGTGCCCCGGCCACCGCCCGGTACGCGGACACCGACTCCTGCGGGGTGTCGCAGAAGAACACCCCGTCGTTGCCGGCGCTGCGCACCGGTTTGACCACGACCCGGCCACCGAGGCCGCGATGCCAGTCGGCGAGTTCGTCGGCGTCGGTGACCAGCAGTTGCCGGGCGGTCGGCAGGCCGGCCGCCCGCAGCGCCTCGATCTGGAGGTACTTGTCGCGCCGGGCGGCGCTGCGCCCGGTGCCGTTGCTGGTCAGGCCGAGGGCCTCGCTGAGCCGGTCGGCCAACTCCACACCCAGTTCCCCGCCGGTGACCACGGCGACCGGCGCGTGCGCGGCCACCGCCTTGGTCGTCACCTCGAGATCCCCGGCGTGGACGACGGTGTCGGCGAACAACGCCTCGGCCGCGGGGTCGTCGTGCCCCCGGTAGACGGCGGGCACCTCGGGGGTGCTGCGCAGCCGCACGACGGCACAGCCGGCGTCGGCGAACGCCCGGGCGAGCCGCATCGTCGGCGCGTACACGTCGACCATCACGACGACCGGTGGTGGGCTCACGACGGCCGACGGCGACGGGCTCTCGGCGACCGACGGCGACGGGCTCTCGGCGAGCGGTGTCACAGGATGCTCCTCAGTGGTGGGACGATGCGTCGAGGCGGGCCAGCACGTCGAGGAGCCGGTCCACCTCCTCGACCGTGTTGTAGACGTGCAGGCTGACCCGCACCGAACTCTCCCGCTCCCCCGCCGGGCCCTGGCAGTGGGCGTTGGCGCGCACCATCAGCCCGTGCTCGGCCAGCACGAACCCCAGGTCGGCGGCGCTGATCGCGGGGTGGCGGAAGGTCACCAGGCCGTGCCTGCGCTGCACGGTCGAGTCGAGGGTGAGGCTGTCCTGGCAGCCGAGCACCTGGAAGCCGGGCAGCCGGGCGAGCCCGTCGGTGAGCCGCGCGCCCAACGCCACCGTCCACGCCTCGATCCGGTCCAGCCCGGTGGCGTCGAACCAGTCCACGGCGGCGGCGAGGCTGGCCGCTCCCGCCGTGTGCGGGCTGCCCTCCCAGCCCCGGTGCGCGTAGCGCGGGCCACGCCGGTTGGCCGCCCACAGCACGCCGATGCCCGACAGGGCCATCGCCTTGTGGCCGGAGAACGCCAGGAAGTCCACGTCCAGGTCCGGCGCCGACACCGGCAGGTGCCCGACGCTCTGCGCCGCGTCGAGGCAGAGCACCACGTCGTCGCCGACCAGCCGGCGGACCCGGTGCACGTTCATGTCCACCCCGTACACGTGGTGGACGTGGGTGAGCGCGACCAGCCGGGTCCGCTCCCCCACCAGCGGCGCGAGGGCGGCGAGGTCGTAGTCACCGGACGGCTCGTAGGGCATCTCGACCAGGCGTACGGTCACGCCGCGGCGGGCGGCGAGGTCGCGCGCCTCCCGCCACGGCAGCACGTTGGCGAGGTGGTCGGCGGCCGGTACGACGATCTCGTCGCCGTCGGCGAGGATGTCGACCAGCCAGTCCAGCGCCACCCGGCGCAGCGCCTCGGTGGTGCCGCCGACCAGGTGCACCGCGTCGGGTTCACCGGCGCCGATCAGGTCGGCGACGCGGGCCCGGCAGTGTGACACCAGGTCGGTGGTGCGGTTAGCCCATCGGTAGGTGCCCCGCCCGGCGTTGGCGTTGCCGGTGGTCAGGTAGTGCTGCACCGCGTCGAGCACCACCTGTGGCTTCTGCGCGGTGGCGGCGCTGTCCAGGTACGCCTCGTCGGTGCCGGCGAGGATGGGGAACTGGGCGCGGACGCCGCGCTGCCAGTCGGCCAGCCCGGCGAGCACCCGGTCCTGGTGCGACGCGTCGGCCGACGGCCGGGCGGGCTGCCCCGGTCCGCCCGGCCGGTCGCCGGTCCGGGTCGGGGCGGACATCAGGTGCGCACCAGGGGGGCGCCGGCGTCCCGCCAGGCCACCACCCCACCGTCGAGGCTGCGGGCGTCGGTGTGGCCCATCCGGGTGAGCAGGGCCGCGTACCGGCGGGACTTCTCCCCCACCGGGCAGGCCAGCAGCACGGGCCGGCCCCTGTCGAAGGGCAGCCCGCCGCGCAGCAGGTCGTCGAACAGCTCGTCGACGATGTTCACCGAGCCCTCGATGTGCGCGGCACCGTAGGCGAAAGTGCCCCGCAGGTCGACCACGAGCGGGTGCGCCGCGGCGATCCACTGCCGGGCGGCGGCCACGTCGAGCGCCGGCGCGGCGTCGGCCTCGGTGTCGGTGACGGTGGCCACCGAGTCGGCGCGGGCCGGCTGGTTCAGCAACTCCGGCCGACGGCGACGGATGTAGCTCAGGTAGCTCTCCACCCGGTCGCAGACGATGAACACGGCGCTGCGCCGTTCGGGGTCGTGTCCGGCTGCGGCCTGCGCGGCCAGCTCGTCGTCGACGGCGCGCAGGTACCGCACCGCCCCGGTGTACGCGCCGCCGCCGGTCGGTCCGGCCAGCACCCCGCAGCGCCGGTTGAGGGCCAGCAGCCCGTCGATGGCCTCGTCGGCGGTGACCGCCTCGATGGTGTCGTAGGTGGCGGGGTCGAACAGCCCCACCTCGTGTACCTCGTCGATGTTGCGGATGCCGGGGATGAAGTCGCTCTTGGCGGCGACGAGACCGACCACCGTGACCGACGGGTCGTGGTCGCGCAGCGCCCGCGCCACGCCGGTGGACGAACCGGCGGTGCCCACGCAGGCGACGAAGTAGTCCGGCGCCCGCCCGTCGAGGTCCTTGACGATCTCGGGGCCGGTGCCGGCCAGGTGCGCCCGGGTGTTGCGGGGGTTGTAGTACTGGTCGGTGTGCAGGTACGCCGAGCCGGCCTCACTGATGGTGCGGTGGATACGGGTCAGCGGGTCCTCGGTGTTGGTCGGGTCCAGGCACTCGGCCTGGCCGGGCAGTTCCTCGATGGTGGCGCCGAGCAGAAGCAGCAGGTCCTTGATCTCGGGGACCTTCATCCGGTTGGTGATGCTGGTGAACGGCAGCCCGTGCATGCCGGCGATCACGGCGAGCGCCTTGGCGGTGTTGCCGCTGGACAGTTCGACGACGGTGGCGCCGGCCTCCCGGGCCTCGCCGAGCCGGGGCGCGGCCATCGACCAGGCCGCCCGGTCCTTGACCGAGCCGAACGGGTTGAGCAGCTCCAACTTGGCGTACAGGTCGACGTGGCGCAGCCCGTGCACGGCCGGGTCGAGCCGGACCAGCGGGGTGTTGCCGATGACGTCGGTGATGCTGTCGTATCTCATGCGGCGGCGATCTCCTGAGGGCGCGGACCGGGTGTGGTGGCCGTACGGGTCGAGTCCTGGGTTCGCTGACCGACCTCCACCGGCCAGTACTGCTCGTCGAGACACCAGCGCCAACGGCCGGAGTCCTGCCAGGCGGCCACCATCCGGGCCACCGGCTGGTGCAGGGCGTGGTCGGCGCTGAAGTCCATGAAGTAGCCGGCGGTGTTGGCGAAGACGAGCAGGTCGCCGACGCGGGGCAGGGCGGGCAGGTGGACCATCCGCCGGGTGATGAGGTCTGCCTCGAGGCAGAGGTTGCCCAGCAGGTAGACCGGGTGCGCGCCGCCGGCCGGGCCGGCGGTCACCGGGGCCGTCGCGGCGGTCGGGTCGTGGCCGGGGGACGGGGCGGGCAGCAGCAGCGGGTCCATCATCACGCCGTGCTCCTCCAGGCTGACGTCGCCGGCGTTGAGGTCGAGCCGGACGAGGTGGCAGCCGGCGTCGGTGGGGCGTACCTCCAGCACGCGGGCGAGGACGGCGCCGCACTGGTCGACCAGGGCCCGACCGGGTTCGACCCACAGGTCGTAGAGGTGTTCCTGGAGCAGGGTGGCCAGGGTCCGCCCGCCCAGGCCGGCGGCGGGAGCGTCGAGCAGATCGGCCAGGTAGCGGTGGCCGGCGGAGGGCCGGTGCGCCGGGTAGAGGCCCAGCGCGCCGCGCAGTACGCCCGACTCGGCCCGCCAGCCGTAGCCGTGGCCGCCCCAGGTCAGTTCGGGGCGGCGGCCCAGCACGGCGAGGGCCAGTTCGCTGGTCCAGCGCTCCCACTGTGCGCCGTCGGCGAGGTAGTCGACGCCGAAGCCGCCACCGATGTCGACGACCCGGGGGTGCAGGTCGTGGCGGTGCGCGCCGGCCAGAACGGTCAGGCACGCCTCCAGCGCGGTGGCCTTCTCCGCCACGCCGATGGTGTCCAGGTGGTAGGCCACCCCGACGAACTCGACGGCGTCGCGGGCGGCGGCCAGGCGGGCGAGCAACGCGTCGGCCTCGGCCAGCGGGGTGCCGAACCGGCTCGGCCGTGACAGCACGGTCGAACCGGCGCTGGTGAACGCCGACAGCCGGGCCAGGACCCGGACCGGGGGCAGCCCGTGCCGGCGGACGATGTCGACCAGATCGGCCAGTTCGGCGGGTGAGTCCAGGTTGACGGTGATTCCGCAGCGCGCGGCGAGCCACAGGAACTCACGGGTCTTGGGGCCGGTGGCCATCACCCGGTCCGGGGTGAACCCGGCGCCGAGGGCGTGCTGCAACTCCCCGAGGCTGGCCACGTCGATCGTCGCCGGGCTGGCGGCGAGGCGGCGCAGCAGGGCCGAGGAGCGGTTGGCCTTGTGCGCGAAGTACACCTCGCCGCGCAGGTGTCGCCGCCGCTGCACGTCGGCGAACGCCGCTGCGTTGTCGGCGATCTGGTCGGGCAGCACGACGTTGAGCGGTGAGCCGAGCGCCCGGACGAGGTCGTGCAGCAGGGCCGGCTGCCGGAGCAGCTCCCCCAGTCGACCCTCGACCCGCGGGTGCAGGTACAGCGGGAAGTCCATGAACGTGTCCCTCCGATCCACAACTGACAACGATAGTCGTTTCCAATTACGGAAGGAAGGCCCGAACGGACGGGGAGCACCGACCGGACGCGCTCCGCGATCACCCCGACGGCCGACCCCGCCCGCTCCACCACGGTCGACCGCCCCACCCTCCGGAAAGGACGCACCCGCCGGAGGCGGCACGCCCTTTCCGGAGTGGAACCGTCAGGCGGGAACGGGAGGCAGTTGCGTGGTGACGTCGCCGTACGCGTGGCGCACCCAGCGCTGCCCGGCCAGGCGCAGGTGCAGGGTGCGCAGCAGTTCCTCGCGGCGGTGTGCCGGCATCGGCCGGGCCCTCGCGTACTCGACGATCCGCGCCAACGGGGACACGTCGTCCAGGTCGTCGGGGCGGGGGCAGGCGCCGGACTGCCGCGCCCGGCGCAGGCCGGCCTGGGTGGACAGCACCGCCAGCGGCTCGTCGGACAGTTCGCGGACGAGGTAGTCGCGGTCGAGGTCGTCGGCGACCTTGTTGCCCACGACGACGACGAGGTCGCCCACCCCGGCGGCCCGCGCCAGTTCCCGGTAGCGGCGGGCCACCGAGACGGACTCTGGGGTCGGCTCGGCGACCACCACGATGACGTCGAACTGGGCGTGCAGCGAGTTGGCGAAGGCGTCGGTGCCGGCGACCATGTCGCAGACCACCCAGTCGTCGGCCGCCAGGCGCAGGTGCGACAGCAGGTTCTCCAGGATGGCCAGGTGGCCGTGGTAACAGCCCGCGCCGATGTCCGCCGGCTCGTAGGTGCCGACGTGCAGCACGTGCGTGCGGGAATCCAGGGCCGTGGCGTGCCGGAGCAGCACCGGGTCGCTCGCGTCGAGGCTGACCAGCCCGGACCCCGGCCCGGGCGGCGTGGTGGGCACGAAGTGCTCCACCCCGGCGACGCGCGGGTTGGTGCCCAGCAGATGGCGTCGTACGGCGACGACGTTGTCCGGGTGCGACAGTGCGGCAGCCGGCGCGGCGTCGACTCCGAGCAGGGGCGCGAGGTGGACGTTGACGTCGGCGTCCACGGCGAGCACCCGCTGCCCGGTGGCCCGCAACTGCCCTACGAACAGCGCGGCGAGGGTCGACTTTCCGCTGCCACCCTTGCCGGTAAAAGCGATTCTCATTTTCAAAAGGGTAGGGTGCCGGGTTCCGTGTCCACAAGCGCGACGCGCCGTGACCACCCGATCGGGACCCCGGCGCCGCTGCGGCGAGGAAACGGCCGCCAGATTGAACGACCCGCCGCCGCCAGCCGTATCCCCCCGTGAAGGGAGTGGCCCATGAAGCGCCTGACCCCGTTGCTCACCCTCCTGTCGGGGGCCGTGACGGCTGCTGTCCTGTTCACGATGAGTGCACAGGCTGCCCCACCCGCCCCACCGGCGGCGGAGACCGGACCACCGGCCACCGCCCCGTCGACCGAGGGCCTCGGCGACGCCCCCGCCGACCCGGACCCCGCCGGGACCCGGCCCGCCGCCACGTCACCGCCGGCGTCACCCGAGGCGCGATCCGGCGGCGCGGAGGCGACCGTGGAGCAGAACTGGACCGGTCGGTTGGAGAACGGCGCCACCATCGCCATCACCGTCGCCGCCGACGGCAAGGCCGAGGCGTACGTCTGCGACGGCCGGAAGATGGAGCTCTGGCTGTCCGGCACCGTGACCGACGGCAGGATCGAACTGACCGGCAGGGACGCGAAGCTGACCGGGGCCATCAGGGGCAACAGCGCGTCCGGCGAGATGATCGTCGGGGTACGGCGGTGGAAGTTCACCGCGAAGCCGACCGGCAGCACCGCCCCGGCCGTCTACCGCGCCACCGCCGACGTGCGCGACGCCGGCGTCGACGGCGGTTGGATAGTCCTGCCCGACGGCACCCAGATCGGCATCGTCACCTGGAACGGCACGCCGGTCCCCGCACCGCCGCTGGATCCGGCGTTCTGGAGCACCGTCGTCGACGACGTCACCATCACCGCCGCGCCGGTCGTCCCCGGGGCCCGGTGATGGCGGGACACCGCAGCGGCGTCCGCACGGCCCCCCGCCGGCCGGCTCCGGAACCCGTCGTCGAGGAGCTGCGCGACCTCGACGCCCCGGCACCCGAGCCGTCCGACGGGCCCCGGGCCTCGCTGGTGGTGCCGCTGCTCGTCGGCGCGGGCGTGGCCGTCGCGCTCGGCGTCTACGGCCGCACCCACCCGCCGACCGGGATCGCGGTCAACGTGGCCGGCTTCTCGTCGCCCATGACGGTCAAGGTGTGGCTGGGCACCGGCGCGATGTTGTTCGCCGTCGTCCAGCTCCTCTCGGCGCTGGCCATGTGGGGTCGCCTCGGCGGCCTCTCGCCGACCTGGGCCGGCGCCGCCCACCGCTGGTCCGGTCGGGTGGCGTTCCTGCTGAGCGTGCCCGTCGCGGTGCACTGCCTCTACGCGCTCGGCCTCGCCGATGACGACGTGCGCACGCTCACCCACTCGGTGCTGGGCTGCCTCTTCTTCGGGGCGTTCGCGACGAAGATGCTGGCCCTGCCCAGGCGCGGGCTCGCCGGCTGGGTGCTGCCGGCAGTCGGCGGGGTCGTCTTCGCCGCCCTGGTCGGCGTCTTCCTGACCTCGTCGGTCTGGTTCTTCACCACGTTCGGCGTCCAGCTGTAGACCACGCGAAGGGCAACGGAATGAACGACGACCCGGCCGGCTGCTGCCGGTCCCGGCGGGCCATCCTGGCCGGCACCGGCGCGGCGGGCGTGACCGCGCTGCTGAGCGGCTGCCAGACCTACGGCGAGCCGGCGGCTCGGCCCGCCGCGCCCGCGGCGGCGGGCCCGGGCGACAGCGCGACGCCGACCGACGACACGCAGACCCCGGCCCTGACCACGGTGGCCGACATCCCGGTCGGCGGCGGGCGGATCTTCGCCGGGGCCGCAGTGGTGGTGACCCAACCGGTGGCGGGCACCATCAGGGCCTTCTCGGCCCGCTGCACCCACCAGGGCTGCACGGTCACCTCGGTCACCGACGGAAGCATCGTGTGTGCCTGCCACAACAGCGTCTTCGACATCGCCGACGGCTCGGTGAAGAGCGGCCCGGCGGCTTCCCCGCTGCCGGTGGCGGCCGTCGACGTCGAGGGGGACGCCATCCGGCTGGCCTGAGACCCCCGCGGGTGGTCGTACGCGGCGGGCGCGGCCCCTCCAGGCCCGGGCCGCGAGGGGTCGTCCGGGGCCGTGACCGGCTCCCGGGCGGCCCCTGCCCCGCCGGATGCCGGCGGGGCGGGGGCCGCGCTCAGGACGCGGTACGGCTCAGGACGCGGTACGCGCTCAAGACGCGGTACGGCTCAGGACGCGACGCAGCTCAGGTCGCTCGGCACACCGGAGCCGGTGCCGGTGAACCCGAAAGTGGTGCTCCCCTCGGGCGGGAGCTGCCCGTTGTGGGCCTCGTTGCGCACCGTCACCGTGGAGCCGGACGTGGTCAGCTTCCCGTTCCACAGCGAGGAGATCGCGGTGCCGGCGGGCGCGGTCCAGCTGACCGTCCAGCCGCCGGTGGCCGCCGTGCCGGTGTTGCGCACCGTCACCTCCGCCTGGAAGCCCCCCGGCCACGAGTTGAGCACCCGGTAGGTCGCGGCGCAGCCCTCGTCGCCACCACCACCGCCACCGGGCGCGAGGGTGGTGACGGTCGACGCGGGCGAGGCCGCCGACACGTTGCCCGCCGCGTCGCGGGCCCGCACCGTGAACGTGTACGACGTCTCCGCGGTGAGGTTCGTGGCGCGGAAGGTGGTGCCGGACACGGTGCCGACCACGGTCGCCGCGCCGGTGCCGGTGGCGCGCAGCACCTCGTACGAGGTGACTCCCACGTCGTCGGTCGACGCGGCCCAGTTCAGCGTGGCGGCGGTGGCGGTGACGTCGGTGGCCGCCGGGCGCCCCGGAGCCGTCGGGGCGGTGGTGTCGCCGGGCCCACCGCCGCCGGCGTAGCGCTCGGCGAGGCTGATACCGGTGGTGGAGTTGACGCCGCCCAGGCGCACCTGGTGGTCGAGGCCGACGAACCTGCCGTCGTGCTGCCACAGCACCGGCTTGAGGATCTCGTTGTACTTGGTCTCGTCCCAGGTGGTCCAGTCACCCTCGAGCAGGCCACCGGTGTCGCCGGAGTTCGGGTTCAGGCACCAGAAGGTGTGGTGGATGCCGTACTCGCCCATCATGTCGCGCAGCGCGGCCATCCACCTGTCCTGCCGCTCGTCCTGGCCGAGCCGGCCACCCCACTCGCCGACCAGCAGCGGCGCGGTGTCGTTCTCGTGGATGTAGAGCCAGTTGGGCCGCCACACGTCGTCGATCAGCGACTCCTTGTCGAAGTCACCGGTGAACCAGGGCTGCTCGAACACCAGCGGTCCGTAGTCGTGCGGAGAGTAGACAAGTTGGTCCTGGTTGGCCCCCAGGTCGACCGGGTGCTCGGCGACGCCGCGCAGGTTGCCGCCCCACCAGTTGTAGAAGTAGTTGGGACTGCGGTCCGGGTCGGTGTTCGGCGAGTCCCAGGTCTCGCCGGGGCGCGGGTAGACCTCGATCCCCTCGCACAGGATCAGCAGGTTCGGGTTGATCGCCAGGATGCGCCGCCCGGCGGTCTCGCAGGCGTACTTGAAGTTGTCCTGGTCGGTGCTGGAGTCCCACTTGGCGCGCGGCGGCTGGGTCGGGGTGCCGTGGGGCTCGTTCTTGATGTCCATCGCGATGATGGTGTCGTTGGTCCTGTAGCGGTCGGTGATCCACTCCCAGCCCTGGTAGAACAGCTCGGGGGTGATCGTGCCCTTCCACCAGACCGGGTAGACGTGGCCGGAGTTGTCGGCCTCGGCGCTGTGCACGTCGAGCATGACCTTCAGGCCGTACTTCTCACACAGTTGGAGCCAGTGGTCGAAGACCTGGAGGTTGTTCTTGCCGGCCAACTCCGGGTTGACGTAGGTGTTGACGTTCGGCACGACCGTCTGGCCGGCCTTCCACTCCAACAGCAGCTCGGTGGAGATCGGCACCCGGACGATGTTCATGCCCCGCTCGGCCATCTGCCGGGTGATCGTCTCGATGTTGGCCGACCACAGGCCGTGGAAGACCCGTTCGGAGGCGTTGAAGCCGAACCAGTTGACGCCGGTCAGCCAGACCTGGTTACCGGCGGAGTCGACGATCTGGTTGCCGTCGGTGTGCAGCCAGTCGGCCGTCGGCGCGGCGGCGGCGACCGCACCGGGCTCGGGGGCGGCGCTGGCCGCCGGCACGGCGGCGGTCAACCCCATCATGATGCCGGCCGCCGCGCCGGCGGCCAGCAGTGTCGTGCGTACGGACATGTGCGTTCCTCTGGTGGTGGAGGTGTGCGAAGGGCAGGGCGGACGAACCACCCCGTCGAAATGGGAGCGCTTCCATCGACAGACTATGACGTCCGGGTGATACACGGAAGACACATCCCCGCGTCGACCGCCTAACCCGCGCGGGGAGCAGCTGCGGAGCGAGCGATGTCACGCAACCGTCATGCGGTCGCGGTCTTTCCGCGACGTGGCGGGGAATGAGAGTAGGGACCGAACCGTGAGGAGGCCCAGCGATGCCCACTCGTCCCCGGCTGCTGGCCGTGGCGCTGGTCGCGGCGCTGTCCGCCGTCGGCTGCTCGGACGATCCCGAGCCGCAGCCCGCTCCCGAGCTGTCACGTAAGGGACCGACCAGCACGATCGCGCGGGCGGAGCTGGGCGATCGGCTGACCGTCACCGCCTCCGTCGGGGAGGTCGTCGCCGACGGGGCGTTCGTGGTGCGCGACGTGGACCTCACCAACGGCGTCCTGCTGGTGCTCACCCCCGACGTGCCACCGCAGGCCCCGCAACTGGTCACCGTGCGCGGCACCGTGGTCAGCTTCGACTACGACGACCTCACCGACCGCTACCGGCTGGGCGGGCCGGCCGCCTACCGGGACTTCGAGGGGCGGCGGGTCCTCGCCGCCGAGGACGTACAGGTCTGGCGGTGACGGGCGAAGGCCCCGCCGCCGGTGGACGCACCGGGGGCGGGGCCGCATTGCCGATCGTCAGGGCAGCCGGATGGTCTCGTGTCGGGGAAGCCGCACGGGCAGGAGTTCGACGAACCCTCGGCGGTGACGACCTACCCGGCGGGCACCGGCGAGCTCTTGCAGATCCTCGTCGTCGTCGCCGCACTGGCCGGTGCCGCGATCGCCACCGCGGCGGCACCGCCGGCGACGACGGTGGCCAGGGCGGTCGCCGCCATGCGCAGCAGCGCCAGCGGCCAACCGGCCGACGTGGGGGCCACGAGACGTCGCCACACCCGTTCCATCCGATTCATGTCGGACCCTTCCTCAGACGCGCGTCACACACAGCATCATCGCTGTGACTTTGCGCAATCATGATGGGGGTTCGCATCCCCGCCGGGCAACATCGGCGGCCATCATGAACAGAAGAAGTCGACCGGTGGGCTTCGCACACCCGCGACCTCCACCGATTCCCGGCCGCGTGGGCAACCCGACGGCAACATTCCCATCATCCGGAAACCGGGGGCGCCCCGGTGGCACACCCCCACGACGCGGATCCCGGCTCAGCCGGGCACGGGACCGATCAGCGAGTCGGCCGGGCCGCGGCTGCCGGCCGGGTACTCGGTCAACGGCACCTCGTCGGCCCGCCAGGCACCGAGCACCGGCTCCACGATCCGCCAGCACTCCTCGGCGATGTCACCGCGCACCGACAGCGTCGGGTCACCCTCGAACACCGCCCGCAGCACCTCGCCGTACGGGGGCAGGTCACCCGGGCCGAAGTCGGCGGCCAGCCGCACCTGCTCCAGCTCGAACGGGTTGCCGGGGCCGTTGATGTTCACGTCCAGGCCGAGGCGGTCCGGGCCGAAGCCGATGCGCAGGCGGTCCGGGTGCTCGTAGCCGACCAGGCCGTCGGGCACCCGGGCGGGCTGCCGGAAGGTCACGATGGCCTCCTTGCGGGTGGCGGCCATCGCCTTGCCCGAGCGCAGCCGGAACGGCACCCCCGCCCACCGCCAGGTGTCCACGGCCAGCACCACCTCGGCCAGGGTCTCCGTACCTCGGGCCGGGTCGACGCCCGGCTCCTGCGCGTACGCGGGCAGCCGCCGGCCGGCGACCTCCCCCGCCGCGTACCGGGCCCGGCGGCTCCAGGCCGCCGGATCGTCGTCCCACAGCCGGGTGGCCCGCAGCACCTGCGCCTTGCGGTCGCGCAGTTCCCGCGCGGTGAGGGTGGGTGGGGCGTCCATCGCCAGCAGGGCGAGCACCTGGAGCAGGTGGCTCTGCACCATGTCGACCATCGCGCCGGCCCCGTCGTAGTAGCCGGCCCGTGCCTCCAGGCCCAACGTCTCGTCGAAGACGATGTCGACGCAGGCGACGTGGGACGCGTTGAGCACCGGCTCGAAGATCCGGTTGGCGAACCGCAGGCCGAGGATGTTCAGCACCGTCGACTTGCCCAGGAAATGGTCGATGCGGTGCACCTGTTCCTCGGGCACCAACTCGGTGAGCAGGTCGTTGAGCGAACGCGCGGAGATGCTGTCGGTGCCGAACGGCTTCTCGAGCATCAGCCGGGTGCCGGGCGGCAGCCCGGCACGGCACAGCGCGGCGGCCGACCGCGCGGTGACCATGGGCGGCAGCGCGAAGAAGATCACCAGCTGTCCCTGGCACAGGGCGAGCAGCCTGCGCAGGTCGTCCTCCCGGGTGACGTCGGCGGACAGGTACCGGGCCTCGCGGATCAGGGCGGCCTCGCGGGGCCCGTCGGCACCGACGGTGGCGAACGAGTCGGTCACCCGCCGCTGCCACTGCCCGTCGTCCCAGTCGTCGCGTCCGCTGCCGATCAGCGTGATCTCCGGTGCCGTGCCGCTGGCCACCAGCCGGCCCAGGCCGGGCAGCAGCAGCCGGGCCGTCAGGTCACCGCTGGCACCCAGGATCAGCAGGGTCTGCCGGGCGGCGGAGGGTTCACGGTCGGGCGCGCTCGGGATCACGGTCGTCATTCCTCCACCTTGCCCTACCGTCCGGGTGGCTAAGCCGGTGACCCGGCGACCACCATCCGGTCACCTCGTCGCGTCGAAGTCGCGGGACGATCTTCGTGATGGCAGGCTGGGATCACCCGCCCGTCGGCGCACCCGCGCCGAGGCACCCCATTCCTGCGAGGGAGACGATCGACCCGATGGCTGCGGATGTCACCACCACCGCCGAGTGGCAGGCCCTGCGCACGCACGCGGACGAGATCCGCGAGACCCACCTGCGGGACCTGTTCGCCGCCGACCCGACGCGCGGCGAGCGGTTGACCGCGGAGGTGGCCGACCTCTACGTGGACTACAGCAAGAACCTGGTCACCGACGAGACGCTGCGCCTGCTGACCGCGTTGGCCGAGCGGGTCGGCCTGGCCGAGCGGGTCGCCGCGATGTTCTCCGGCGCGCACATCAACGCCACCGAGGACCGGGCGGTGCTGCACACCGCGCTGCGGCTGCCCCGGAGCGCCTCGCTGACCGTCGACGGGCAGGACGTCGTCGCCGACGTGCAGGCCGTGCTCGACCGGATGGCCGCGTTCGCCCGGCGGGTGCGCTCCGGGCAGTGGGTGGGGCACACCGGCGAGCGCATCCGCACCGTGGTCAACATCGGCATCGGCGGCTCCGACCTGGGGCCCGTGATGGCGTACGAGGCCCTGAAGGCGTTCGCCGACGGCGGTGTGAGCTGCCGGTTCGTGTCGAACATCGACCCGACGGACATCCACGGCGCCGTCGCGGACCTGGACCCGGCCAGCACGCTGTTCGTCGTGGTGTCGAAGACCTTCTCCACTCAGGAGACCCTGGCCAACGCCCGGGAGGCCCGGCGGTGGCTGGTGGCGGGCCTGGGTGGCGACGAGGCCGCCGTGGCCCGGCACTTCGTCGCCGTCAGCACCAGCGACCAGCGGGTACGCGACTTCGGCATCGACCCGGAGAACATGTTCGGCTTCTGGGACTGGGTGGGCGGCCGGTACTCGCTGCCGTCAGCCGTGGGCCTGTCGGTGATGCTGTCGGTCGGGCCGGAACGCTTCGCGGAGATGCTGGCCGGCTACCACGCCGTCGACGAGCACTTCCGCACCGCGCCGCTGGAGCGCAACGTGCCGGTGCTGATGGGCCTGCTCAACGTCTGGTACACGAACTTCCTGGGCGCGCAGACCCACGCGGTGCTGCCGTACTCGCAGTACCTGCACCGGTTCCCGGCGTACCTGCAACAGCTGACCATGGAGAGCAACGGCAAGTCGGTGACGGTGGACGGCACCCCGGTGTCGTACGACACCGGGGAGATCTTCTGGGGCGAGCCCGGCACCAACGGCCAGCACGCCTTCTACCAGCTGATCCACCAGGGCACCCGGCTGGTGCCGGCGGACTTCATCGCGTTCAGCGAGCCGAACCACGACATCGGCGACATGCACGACCTGTTCATGTCGAACTTCTTCGCCCAGACCGCCGCGCTGGCGTTCGGGCGCACCGCCGAACAGGTGGCGGCCGAGGGCACCCCGGCGGAGCTGGTGCCGCACAAGGTCATGGCGGGCAACCATCCGACGACCTCGATCGTCGCCGACAGGCTCACCCCGGCCACGTTCGGGCAGCTCGTCGCCCTGTACGAGCACATCGTGCTCACCGAGGGCGTGATCTGGAACATCAACCCGTTCGACCAGTGGGGGGTGGAGCTGGGCAAGGTGATGGCCAACCAGCTCGCCCCGCTGCTCACCGGGCAGGACGCGGAGTTCGCCGACGTGGACTCGTCCACCGCGACCCTGATCCGCCGCTACCGCCGCCACCGCGGACGGCACTGACGCCCACCCGCACCGGTGGCGGTCCGGTGACCGAGTAGGGTCACCGGACCGCCACCGGCCGGCGCGGCTCAGGCCGCGGGGCGGAAGCCGCGCAGGCGCAGGCTGTTGGCCACCACGAAGACCGAGGAGAAGGCCATCGCCGCGCCCGCGATCATCGGGTTGAGCAGCCCGGCGGCGGCCAGCGGCAGGGCGGCCACGTTGTAGGCGAACGCCCAGAACAGGTTGCCCTTGATGATCCGCAGCGTGCGGCGGGACAGCCGGATGGCGTCCACGGCGGCGGTCAGGTCACCCCGGACCAGGGTCAGGTCCGAGGCCTCGATCGCCGCGTCCGTGCCGGTGCCCATCGCCAGGCCCAGGTCGGCCTGGGCGAGCGCGGCGGCGTCGTTGACGCCGTCGCCGACCATCGCGACGACCTTTCCCTCGCCCTGCAGTCGCGTGACGACGTCCACCTTGTCGGCGGGCAGCACCTCGGCGATCACCTCCTCGATGCCGACCTCGGCGGCGACCGCCCGCGCGACGGTGGTGTTGTCGCCGGTGAGCAGGACCGGGGTCAGACCCAGGCCACGCAGTCCGGCCACCGCGGCCCGGCTGGTCGGCTTCACCCGGTCGGCCACCGCGAACACCCCACGGGCCCGGCCGTCCCAGGCGGCCAGCACCGCCGTCCGCCCCGCGGCCTGCGCGTCGGCGGCGGCTCGGGCCACCTCGGCGGGCACCTCGACACCGCGCTCGGTGAGCAGGCGCGGCCGGCCCACGGTGACCTCACGGCCGGCCACGACGCCGGTGACGCCGAGGCCCTCGACGTTGGCGAACCCGGTCACCGACGGCAGCGGACCGGCCTCGGCGGCACCGGCGGCGACCGCCCGGGCGATGGGATGCTCGGAGGCGGCCTCCAGCGCCCCGGCCAGCCGCAGCAGCTCGGCGGCGTCCTCGCCGGCGGCGGGGACGACGTCGACCAGGGTCATGGTGCCGGTGGTGACCGTGCCGGTCTTGTCCAGCACGACGGTGTCGACGGTGCGGGTGCTCTCCAGCATCTCGGGGCCCTTGATGAGGATGCCGAGCTGGGCGCCCCGGCCGGTGCCGACGAGCAGGGCGGTCGGGGTGGCCAGCCCGAGGGCGCAGGGGCAGGCGATGATCAGCACCGCCACGGCGGCGGTGAACGCGGCGGTCGGCCCGCCGCCGTTGCCGAGCCAGAAGCCGAGGGTGGCGACGGCGAGGGCGATCACGACGGGCACGAAGACCCCGGAGATCCGGTCGGCGAGGCGCTGGACGGCGGCCTTGCCGGTCTGGGCCTGCTCGACCAGCCTCGCCATCTGGGCGAGCTGGGTGTCCGCACCGACCCGGGTGGCGGTGACCACCAGCCGGCCGCCGGCGTTGACGGTCGCGCCGACGACCGGGTCACCGGGACCGACCTCGACCGGCACGGACTCGCCGGTGAGCATGCTGGCGTCGACCGCCGAGGTGCCCTCGTCGACCGTACCGTCGGTGGCGATCTTCTCGCCCGGTCGCACGACGAACCGGTCGCCGACGGTGAGCCGGTCGACGGGGATGCGCGTCTCGACGCCGTCGCGGAGCACCGCGACCTCCTTCGCGCCGAGTTCCAGCAGGGCCCGCAGGGCCGACCCGGCGGTGCGTTTCGCCCGGGCCTCGAAGTAACGGCCGGCGAGGATGAACGTGGTCACCCCGGCGGCGGCCTCCAGGTAGATGTTGCCCGCGCCGCCGCCGCGGGTGATGTCGAAGCTGAACGGGTGGGTCATCCCCGGCGTGCCGGCCGTGCCGAGGAACAGCGCCCACAGCGACCAACCGAACGCGGCGAGGGTGCCCAGCGAGACCAGGGTGTCCATGGTCGCCGCGCCGTGACGCAGGTTGACCAGGGCGGCGCGGTGGAACGGCAGGCCGCCGTAGACGACGACGGGGGCGGCCAGGGTCAGCGACAGCCACTGCCAGTAGGTGAACTGCCAGGCCGGCACCATCGCCAGCAGGACCACCGGCACGCTCAGCGCCACCGACACCCACAACCGGGTACGCAGGCCCCGCAGCTCGTCCACCGGTTCGGCGACGGCGTCGGTCGCGTCGGGGGTGGGCGGGGGTGGCAGGGCGGCGGTGTAGCCGGTCTTCTCGACGGTGGCGATCAGGTCGTCGGGGGTGACGTCGTCGGCGTACCGGACGGTGGCCTTCTCGGTGGCGTAGTTGACGGTGGCGCTCACCCCGTCGAGGCGGTTGAGTTTCTTCTCGATCCGGGCCGCGCAGGAGGCACAGGTCATCCCGCCGATCGCCAGTTCGATCTGGTTCGGTGCGACGCGCAGCGGCTTGGCGGGTGTGGTCATCTCAGGGGCTCCGGGTTCAGTCGTGGCCGTGGCCGGGCTCGCCGTGCCCGGCGGTGACCGTCGGGGCGGGCACGGCGGCGGGACCAGCCGGCGCGGCGGCCGGGGCGTCACCGACGGTCAGGGTGAACTCCGCGGTGCGGACCGTCCCGCCGTGCTGGAAGTCGAGGAACAGGCGGTACGTGCCGGAGGACGGCACCTCGGCGTGGAAGGTGACCTGCGGGCCGGGCCGGGTGCGCCCGTCGCCGGGCTCACCGTCCGGGTGCACGTGCAGGTAGGCCAGGTCGCCCTGACGCAGCGCGACGAGGTGCCCGTACGCGCCGAGGTAGGGCTCCAGGTCGGTGACCGGGACGCCGTCGCGGCTGACGGTGAGGGTGAGTCGGGAGCTGCGGCCCGGTTCGGGGGCGGCGTCGACGGTCACGGTGTACCCGTCGACGGTGGTGGTGGCCGCCGGGGCGGGCAGGGTGCGCGGGGTGAACGGGCCGGGCACCGCCACGTCCGTGCCGAGGGTCAGTGGTTCGCCACCGGTCGGGGTGAAGTCGGCGAAGGCACGCCAGCTGCCGGGCTCGCCGAGCGGCGAGGTGACGCGCCAGGTGCCGTCGGGGTCCATCTCGGGGTGTACGTGCCGGAAGCCCGACAGGTCCCGCCGGACGACGATGAGGTGCATGCGCTTGTCGTGGGCCTCGTCGAAGTCGGTGACGGGACGACCGGCTGGCCCGATGATCCGGAAGGCGAACTCACCGGCCGGCGCGGCGACGGGGGTGAGGGTGTGGCCGCGGTCGGAGACGAGCAGCCCGCCGGGAAGGTGGGCGTCCGTGTCCGTCGCGCTGGCGTCGTGGTCGGTGCCGCCGTGGCCGGCGGCCTCCTCGTGACGGGTCTCGGCGGCCGGGGCGACGGGGTCGGCGGCCTGGCCGACCCCGTACGCCGCGCCGAACACCGCCGCGAGGCCGAGCGCGAAACCGCTCAGCTTCGTCGCCGTGTTCATAGCTGCTACCTCGGTTTCTGCGGGTGGGGTGGGTCGGTCAGGCGTCGACGAGTTCGTAGCCGGCCTCGTCGACGGCGGCCCGGACGGCCGCCGGGTCCAGGGGCGCCTCGCTGGTCACGGTGACCTGTCCGCTGCCGAGGTCGACGGTGACGTCGCGCACGCCGTCGATGCCGCTAATCTCGCTGCTGACCGAGTTGACGCAGTGCCCGCAGGTCATGCCCGTCACCCGGTAGGTCGTGGTGGTCATCGCTCGCTCCTCTCGCCGTCCCGACCATATACCCCTAGGGGTAATGACGGGACGCAGGTGTCCGATTCCTCACGGCAACCATACCCGCCAGGGGTATCGCCGCGTCGACCGTACCATACCCCCGAGGGGTACGTTATCCTCGTTCCATGACCGCACCCACGCCGCCTCCGACCCGGGGTTACACCGCCACGAAGGACCAGCTGCTCGGCCGGCTGCGCCGCATCGAGGGGCAGGTCCGGGGCATCGAGAAGATGGTCGACGAGGACCGCTACTGCATCGACGTGCTCACCCAGATCTCGGCCATCCAGGCCGCCCTCGACAAGGTCGCCCTCGGCCTGCTCGACGGGCACGCCCGGCACTGCATGCACGAGGGCGCCGTCGAGGGCCGCGCCGACGAGATGGCCACCGAGATGATGGCCGCCGTCGGCCGTCTGATGAAGCGCGGCTGAGCGCGCCGCCGCCGGGGCCGACCGTCGCGCTGCGAGGCAGTCCCGGGCCCTCGACATCGTGACGGGCCGACCCGAAGCTCGCGTGGCGCCGCCGTCAGGCTGCCGGGGGTCGCGCCCCGGCACGGCGTCAGGCAGCCGGCGTGAGCCGCACCCGCCGCAGCAGTTGGGCGTTGAGCGCCACCACGATGGTGGACGCGGACATCAGCACCGCGCCCACCGCCGGGCTGAGCGTCAACCCGGCCCAGGCCAACACCCCGGCGGCGAGCGGGATCGCCACCACGTTGTAGCCGGCCGCCCAGGCCAGGTTCTGGACCATCTTGCGGTACGAGGCCTGCGACAGTCGGATCACCGCGAGGACCCCGCGCGGGTCCGAGGAGGCCAGGATCACCCCAGCGGACTCGATCGCCACGTCGGTGCCGGCACCGATGGCGAGTCCCACGTCGGCGCGGGCCAGGGCCGGGGCGTCGTTGACGCCGTCACCGACCATCGCCACGGTCAACCCCTGCGCCTGCAGGTCGGCCACCGCCCGGTCCTTGTCGGCGGGCAGCACCTCGGCGAACACCTCGTCCACCCCCGCCCGGAAGCCCAGGTCGGCGGCGACGGCCTCGGCGACCGGCCGGGCGTCCCCGGTGATCATCGCGATCTTGCGCACGCCGTGGCGACGCAGCTCGGCGACGGCCTCCCGAGCCTCGGGTCGGACCTCGTCCTCGAGAGCGAACGCCCCGATCACCGCCGGCGGCGCACCCTCGGACAGCCGGAGCAGGTGCAGCACCGCCGCACCCCGCGCCGACCAGTTCCGCTCGGCTCCCGCCAGTTCCTGCGGCACCGTGACGTCGAGGTCGCGCAGCAGGGCCGGCCCGCCGACGGCGTACGCGGTGCCGTCGACCGTCGCCTGCACCCCACGGCCGGTCAGCGAGCGGAAGTCGGTGGCCCGCGCGGGCAGTCCCCGGTCCCGGGCCACCGTCACCAGTGCCCTGGCCAGCGGGTGTTCACTGTCGGACTCGACGGCCCCGGCGACCCGCAGCACATCGTCCTCGCTCATGCCGGTCACGGCGGCGACTCCCTTGACCGTGTGCGCCCCCTTGGTCAGGGTGCCGGTCTTGTCGAACAGCACGGCGTCGACGGTACGCATCCGTTCCAGGGCGATACGGTCCTTGACCAGGATGCCGGCCCGCGCCGACAGCGCCGTGGACAACGCGATCACCAGTGGGATGGCCAGCCCCAGCGCGTGGGGGCAGGCGATCACCAGGACCGTCACGGTCCGCACCACGGACTGGTCGACGTCGCCGAGGAACCCCCAGACCACGAAGGTGAGCACGGCGGCGGCGCTGGCGACGTAGAACAGCGTCGCCGCGAACCGGTCGGCGAGCACCTGGGCCCGCCCGCTGGAGGCCTGCGCCTGCTCGACGAGCCGACCGATGCCGGCCAGCGTGGTGTCCTCGCCGACCGCGTCGACCCGGACCCGCAGGGCCGAGTCGGTGGCCACGGTGCCGGCCACCACCCTGTCCCCCACCCCCCGCGAGACCGGCCGGGACTCCCCCGTGACCATGGACTCGTCCAGTTCGGCGACGCCGTCCACCACGACCCCGTCGGCCGGTACGCGGGCGCCCGAGCGGACCAGCACCACGTCGTCGACGCGCAGCTCGGCGACCGGCACCCGCTGCACCTCACCGTCGGTGGTGACGCGCTCGGCGTCGTCGGGCAGCAGCGCGGCGAGGGCACTGAGCGCCCCCCTCGCCTGGCCGATCGCCTTCATCTCCTGCCAGTGCCCGAGGAGCATGATGGTCACCAGCGCGGCCAGCTCCCACCAGAAGTCCAGGTCGAACGCGCCGAGGCTGGTGGCCATGGAGGCGACGTACGCGACCGTGATGGCCATCGAGATCAGCAGCATCATGCCGGGGGCCCGGTCCCGGACCTCGCGGATGGCGCCCTCCAGGAACGGCCAGCCACCGTAGAGGTAGACGACCGAACCGAGGACGGGCCCGACCGCCTCGATGCCGGGGAAGTCCAGCTCGTAGCCGAACCAGTCCATCACCATGTGGCTGGTGACCACGATGGGCACGGTGAGCGCCAGGCTCAGCCAGAACTTGCGGCGGAACTGCTCGGGGTCGTGTCCGGCGTGCTTGTCGTGCCCGCCACCGTGGGGGCCGCCGCCGGGAGACTGGTGATGTGCCCCCGCGGGCGCGTGTTCGTGGGTCATGACGTCACCTCCACCCCGACCGTATACCCCCCAGGGGTATCAGATCAAGTACCCCCAGGGGGTACTTGCGTCCCACCTCTCCGACCATCATCAGCCCGCGCGGCACCCGCCGGCCGGACAACCGGCCCCGACAACCCGGTCGACGCGGCCGACACCCGGCCGGAACGACGACCGTCGGCCCTTGCCGCCGGGACGGGCGTGATAGATAATCGTCGATGTTCCTGAGCCGGAATCGGTCGGGTGCCGGGCAGCCCCGACCGGAACGACGCACCCGTCCGCGATCCTTCCGGAGGAACAGTCCATGAGACGACAGTTGAGGCTGCTGTGCGCCGCCCTGGCCACGGCGGCCCTGGCCGCGCTCGCCGCCGTGTCGGTGCCCGCCCCCGCGACGGCCGCCACGCTGACCGAGGTCACCAACTTCGGTGCCAACCCCAGCAACCTGCGCATGTACCTGTACGTGCCGGACGCCGTGGCGCCCCGACCGGGGCTGGTGGTCGCGGTGCACTACTGCACCGGAACCGGCCCGGCCATGTACTCCGGCACCCAGTTCGCCGCCCTGGCCGACCGGTACGGCTTCATCGTCGTCTACCCCTCGGTCACCCGCAGCAGCCAGTGCTTCGACGTCTCCTCCCCGCAGGCGCTGCGCCGCGGCGGCGGCAGCGACCCGGTCGGCATCACATCCATGATCGACCACGTCCGGCAGCGCTACCCGGTGGACCCGGACCGGATCTTCGCCACCGGCATCTCCTCCGGGGCGATGATGACCAACGTCCTGCTCGGTCTCTACCCCGACGTGTTCAGCGCCGGGGCCGCCTTCTCCGGCGTCCCCTTCGGGTGCTTCGCCACCACCAACGGTTCCGAGTGGAACAGCGACTGCGCCAACGGCCAACTCGTCCGCACCCCGCAGCAGTGGGGCGACCTGGTACGCAACGCCTACCCGGGCTACACCGGACCGCGCCCGCGCATGCAGACCTGGCACGGCACCGACGACGAGGTGCTGCGCTACCCGAACTTCGGCGAGCAGATCAAGCAGTGGACCAACGTGCACGGGCTGAGCCAGACGCCGACGTACACGGACACGCCGCAGGCCGGCTACACCCGCACCCGCTACGGCGGTAGCGGCGGCACCGCGCCGGTCGAGGCGATCAGCATGCAGGGGGTGCCGCACAACCTGCCGGTCGACGCCGCCCAGGCGATCCGCTTCTTCGGCCTCGACGGCACCCCGCCGCCGACCAGCCCGCCGCCCACGACACCCCCGCCGAGCACGCCCCCGCCGAGCACGCCCCCGCCCAGCACGCCGCCGCCCAGCACTCCCCCGCCAACCACGCCGCCGCCAACCACGCCGCCGCCCAGCACGCCGCCGCCCAGCACGCCGCCGCCGTCGACGGGCCAGTGCCGCGTCTCCTACACGGTCAACGCCTGGAACACCGGGCTCACCACGGCGATCACCGTCACCAACACCTCCACCAGGGCGGTCGACGGTTGGTCCCTGGCGTTCCCGCTGCCCGCCGGTCAGACCATCACCAACGGCTGGAACGCGACGTACGCACCGTCCAGCGGCGCGGTGACCGCCCGCAACCTCTCGTACAACGGCGTCATCGCACCGGGGGGCTCGGTCGGGTTCGGCTTCCAGGCCACCCACACCGGCACCACCGGCCGTCCGTCCTCGTTCACGCTCAACGGCACCGCCTGCACGATCGCCTGACCGCGCCACCCAACGCCCGCGCGGCGCCCGGCCACGATCCCCGGCCGGGCGCCTGCCCGGCGTCCACCCGAAAGACCCGGGGGCGGCGCCGTCAGCTGCGCCGTGCCGCGCTGCTGTCGCGCACCACGAGCAGCGGGTCCACCAGGGGATGCCCGGTGCGCGTCGGGCCGACCCCGTCGTCGAGCAGCTCCAGCAACGCCGCCACACACCGACGGCCGACCTCGTCGAAATCCTGGCGGACGGTGGTCAGCGGCGGGGTGAGGTACTCCGACTCCGGAATGTCGTCGAAGCCGACCACGCTGACGTCCTCGGGCACCCGCACGCCGTACTGGTGCAGGGCCCGCAGCAGGCCGAGCGCCTGGTGGTCGTTGGCGCAGAAGACCGCCGTCACGTCCCGCCGCGCCGCCAGTCGCTGCCCGATCTCGTAGCCGGCCCGCGGGCTCCAGTCCCCGGTGACGACCGACGGCACGGGCCGCCCGGCCCGCTCCAGGGCCCGGCGCCACCCGTCGGCCCGGTCCCGCGCCTCCAGCCAGTCCTGCGGGCCCGCGAGGTGCCACACCGTCTCGTGCCCCAGACCGAGCAGGTGTTCGACGGCCATGCGGGCGCCGGCCACCTGGTCGACCGAGATGCTCGGCAGTTCGCCGGTGCCGACACCGGACTCGACCACCACCGCCGGCACCCCCGTGGGCAGCCCGTGCACGGCCAGGGCCGCCGTCATCATCGGGGCGATGATGACGACCCCGGCCACCGACTGTTCGGTCAACGCGTCGATGGCGGCCGTCATCCCGACGCGGTCGATCCGCTCCAACGCCACGATGTTGATCCCGTAGCCCGCGGCGCGGGCGGCACGTTCGACGCCCAGCAGCGTGGCCGCCGGACCGTACAGGATGGTGTCGAAGCTGACCACGCCGATGACCCGGGAGCGCCGGCCGGCGAGGCCCCGGGCCATGGCGTTGGGACGGTAGTTGAGCTGGCGTGCGGCCCGCAGCACCCGCTCCCGCGTCTCGGGCCGCACGCTCGGGTGGTTGTTCAGCACCCGCGACACCGTCTGGTGCGACACGCCGGCGAGCCGGGCGACGTCGCTCATCACGGCGGCGCGGACGACCGGCGTCTGGCCCATCACAACTCCCCCGTCGCCGGTGGTGCGCCCGGCCTCAGAACCCTCGCGCCAGGCGGTAGTAGGCCTGGTTCCAGCGGATCTCCTGGGCGAGCCGGCGCGGGTTCGTGTCGGCGTCGATGACGACCAGCTCGGTGGTCACCATCTCGGCGAGATCGTGCAGCTCCTCCACCCCGACCGCCTGCGACAGGACGGTGTGGTGCGGCGCGCCCGCCGTCAGCCAGGCCTCCGCCGAGGCCGCCAGGTCCGGTCGGGGCCGCCACACCGCACGGGCCACCGGCAGCTTCGGCAGCGGCTGCGGCGGGGCGACCACGTCGATCTCGTTGGCCACCAGCCGGAACCGCTCCCCCATGTCGGCCAGGCCGAGCACCACCGCCGGACCGGGCCGGGCGTCGAAGACCAGCCGCACCGGGTCCTCCCGGCCGCCGATGGACAGCGGGTGGATCTCCACGCTCGGCGTCGCCCCGGCGATGCTGGGGCAGACCTCCAGCATGTGCGCGCCGAGGACCAGCTCCCGGCCCGGGGTCAGGTCGTAGGTGTAGTCCTCCATGAAGGAGGTTCCGCCGTCGGCACCGACGGACATCGCCTTGAGGGTGCGCACCAGCACGGACGTCTTCCAGTCACCCTCACCCCCGAAGCCGTACCCGTCGGCCATCAGCCGCTGCACCGCGATGCCCGGCAGCTGCCGGAGTCCACCGAGGTCCTCGAAGTTGGTGGTGAACGCCCGGAAGCCCCCGGCCTCCAGGAAGTCACGCAGCCCGGCCTCGATGCGGGCGGCGTAGCGCAGGCTGTCGTGCCGGTCACCGCCGGGGCGCAGCTCGGCGACCAGGCGGTAGCTGTCGTCGTACTCCTTGACCAGCTCGTCGACGCGGGAGTCCGGCGCGGCGTCCACGGCGGCGACCAGGTCGTTGACGCCGTACGTGTTGACCGAGACACCGAAGCGCAGTTCGGCCTCGACCTTGTCGCCCTCGGTCACCGCCACGTCGCGCATGTTGTCACCGAAGCGGGCCAGTCGCAGCGAACGCATCTCGGCGTACCCGAGCGCGGCCCGGGTCCACGCCCCGATCCGGGCGCTCACCCGGGGGTCGCTGACGTGGCCGGCGACGGTCTTGCGGGCCACCCCCAGGCGGGTCTGCACGAACCCGAACTCCCGGTCACCGTGGGCGGCCTGGTTGAGGTTCATGAAGTCCATGTCGATGTCGGACCAGGGCAGCGCCACGTTGGCCTGGGTGTGCAGGTGCAGCAGCGGGGTGCGCAGCGCATCCAGGCCGGAGATCCACATCTTCGCCGGGGAGAACGTGTGCATCCAGGCGATCACCCCGACCGCCCCGGAGACGGCGGCGTCGCGGCAGACGGCCAGGATCTCGGCGCTGGAGGTGAGCACCGGCTTCCAGACCACCCGGGCCGGGATGGCCGGGTCGGCGTCGAGCTGCTCGGCGATCCGCCGGGACTGCTCGGCGACCTGGTGCAGGGTCTCCGGGCCGTACAGGCCCTGGCTGCCGGTCAGGAACCAGATCTCGGCGGTTGAGGAGCGGGTCATGGTGTTGCCTTCCTGCCGGGTGGGGGTCACTTCGTGCGGATGCCGACGAGGCGCTGGAGGAGGATGAACACGAACAGCAGGCCACCGATCACGATCTTGGTCCACCAGGAACTGAGGGTGCCGTCGAAGGTGATCAGCGTCTGGATCACGCCGAGCACCAGGACTCCCAGGACGGTGCCGAACACGTATCCCGAGCCGCCGGTGAGCAGGGTTCCGCCGATGACCACCGCAGCGATCACGTCCAACTCCATGCCCACCGCGATCAGCGGGGCCCCGGAGAGGGTGTAGAAGGACAGCATGATGCCGCCGATCGCCGAGCAGAGCCCGCTGATCGTGTAGACGGCGATCTTCGTACGCCCGACCGGTAGGCCCATCAGCAGCGCCGACTGGGGGTTGCCGCCGACGGCGTACACGTTGCGGCCGAGCCGGGTGTACGCCAACGTCACCGCCGCCACCAGCACCACCGCCAGGGCGATCAGGACGCTGACGCTGACGAAGTTCTCCCCGATGCGGATGCGCTCCTGCGCGACGCCCGTCCAGAACCCGTCGGTGATCGGGATGGAGGTCGAGCTGATCCAGGTGCACATGCCACGGGCGAAGAACATCCCGGCGAGCGTGACGATGAACGGCTGGATGTCGAAGAAGTGGATGACGCAGCCCATCGCGAACCCGAGGGTGGGGCCGATGAGCAGTGCGATCACCAGCACCAGCGCCGGGGGCATCCCGCCGCGCAGCAGCGACGCCGACACCATGGCGGTCATGGCGACCACCGACCCGACCGACAGGTCGATGCCGCCGGTGAGGATGACGAAGGTCATGCCGACGGCGACCACCAGCAGGAAGCCGTTGTCGATGAAGATGTTGAACACGACCTGCACGTTGGAGAACGCGCGGTACTGCGATACGCCGACGCCGTACATGACCAGCAGCAGGGCGAGGGTGGCCAGCACCGGGACGTGCCGTTGCGGCAACCGCCACCACGCCCGGGCGGCGGGGGCGGCCAGAGGTGTCGTGGTCATGCCGGAACCTGCTCCTTCTGCTTCTCGGCCGGCGCGACCGGGGTCACGACCGGGGTGCGGCGGCGCCGGAACCTCGCCCGGAAGGCCGGGGCCTGCACGAGGCAGACGGCGATGACCACCACGGCCTTGAACAACAGCGCCGTCTGCGGGTCGATGTTCATGGCGTAGACGGAGGTGGTCAGGGTCTGGATGATCAGCGCCCCGACGATGGTGCCGCCGAGGTGGAACCGGCCGCCGGCCAGGGAGGTGCCCCCGATGACCACGGCGAGGATCGCGTCCAGTTCCACCCACAGGCCGGCGGCGTTGCCGTCGGCGCTGGAGACGTTGGCGGTCATCATGAACCCGGCGACGGCGGCGCAGGCCGCGCTGACGACGTACACCAGGAAGGTGATCCGCCGCGAGCGCACGCCGGCCAGCCGACTGGCCTCGGCGTTGCCGCCCACCGCTTCGATGATCATGCCGAGGGCGGTGCGGCGGGTGAGCACCGCGACGAGCAGGGTCACCGCCAACGCGATGATGATCGCGAACGGCAGGGCGAACAGGTGCCCGACCCCGATCATCTTGTACGGATCACTGTTGATCGTGATGATCTGCCCGGAGGTGATCAGCTGGGCCAGGCCCCGACCGGCGACCATCAGGATCAGCGTGGCGATGATGGGTTGGATGCCGATGACGGCGACCAGTGTGCCGTTCCAGGCTCCCAGCAGCAGGGCGACGCCGAACGCGAGCGCCAGGGCGGTGAGCACCCCCCCGATGCTGTTCTGGTCGGGCTGCTCGCTGATGTAGAGGCAGGCCACCGCGCCGCTGACCGCGACCACGGAACCCACCGACAGGTCGATCCCGCCGGTGGCGATCACCAGGGACATTCCGAGGGCCACCAGGATCAGGGGCGCGCTGAGCCGGACGATGTCGATGAGGCTGCCGTACAGGTGCCCGTTCTTCAGCTCGACCGACAGGAAGCTGGGTCGGTAGACGGTGTTCGCCGCCAGCAGCACCAGCAGCACGACCAGCGGCCAGAACAGCCGGTGGCCGGTGGCCGCCGTGAGACGTGTCCGCGCGGTGCTCATGGCGTCACCGCTCCTTCCTGCTCGGAGTTGGCGATGGCCCGCATGACCCGGTCGGCGTTGAGGCTGTCGTCGTTGGTGAGCTGGGCGACCATCTGCCGGTCGCGCATCACGGCGACCCGGTGGCTGAGCCGCAGCACCTCCTCCAGCTCGGCCGAGATGAACAGCACGGCCATCCCCTCGTCGGCGAGCCTGACCACCAGACGCTGGATCTCGGCCTTCGCGCCGATGTCGATGCCCCGCGTCGGCTCGTCCAGGATCAGCAGCCGTGGCTCGGTGATCAGCCAGCGGGCCAGCAGCACCTTCTGCTGGTTGCCGCCGGACAGGTTGCGCACCGGCATGTCGGGGTCGGCCGGCCGGATGCTGAGCGCGTCGATCCAGCGCTGGACCAGCTCGTCCTGCCGGCGGCGCGGCACCGGGCGCAGCCAGCCGCGGGCCGCCTGCATGGCCAGAATGATGTTCTCCCGCACGGACAGGTCGCCGACCAGCCCCTCGGTGCGGCGGTTCTCCGAGCAGAAGGCGATGTTGCGATCGATCGCGGCCACCGGGTTACGGATCGCGGCCGGCTCGCCCTCGACGGTGAGCCGCCCCCGGTCCGCCCGGTCGGCGCCGAAGAACAGCCGGGCCACCTCGGTACGCCCCGAGCCGAGCAGCCCGGCCAGGCCGACGACCTCGCCGGCGCGGATGGTGAGGCTGAACGGTGCCACGGAGCCGGTGCGGCCGAGCCCGTCCGCGGTCACCAGCGGCGCGCCGACAGCCTCCGGGTCCCGACCGGCAGCGGCGTCGATGCGCCCCAGGTCGTCGAGTTCCTTGCCGATCATCTTCTCGACGAGCGCGAGCTGTGGCAGCTCCGGGGTCAGGTACTCGCCGACGAGCTGGCCGTTGCGCAGCACCGTGATCCGGTCGGCGATGCCGTACACCTGGTCGAGGAAGTGGGTGACGAACAGGATCGCGATGCCGTCGTCGCGGAGCCGGCGCATGATCCGCAGCAGCTGCGCGACCTCGTCGGCGTCCAGGCTGGAGGTGGGCTCGTCGAGGATCAGCACCCGGGCGCGCACGTCGACGGCCCGGGCGATGGCCACCATCTGCTGCACCGCGAGCGAGTAGCTGCCGAGCAGCTCGGTGACGTCGATGTGCAGGTCGATGCGGGCCAGCAGCTCGGTGGCCCGGCGGCGGGCCTCGCGCCAGTTCACCATGCCGAGCCGACGCGGCTCGCGCCCGATGAAGATGTTCTCCGCCACCGACAGGTTGGGCAGGAGGTTGACCTCCTGGTAGACGGTGCTGACCCCGCCTGCGGTGGCCTGCATGGGGCCGCTGAAGGAAACCTCGGCACCATCTAGGGTGATGACGCCCGCATCGGTGCCGTACACGCCCGTCAGCACCTTGATCAGGGTGGACTTGCCGGCGCCGTTCTCGCCCATCAGGGCGTGTACCTCACCGGGGAAGAGTCGGAAGTCGACGCCGTCGAGGGCGCGCACTCCCGGGAAGTGCTTGCTGATTCCGGTCATCGTGAGGACCGGTTTCTGCTGCGCCATCCCATCAGGCCTTTCTCGTCGCCGCGGCCGGGGGCCGCCGCGCGGGTGTGCGCGGCGGCCCCCAGGTCGGTCAGTACTTCCGGTTCGGCAGGACGGCCTTGGCCTGCTCCTGCGTGAACGTGGTCTCCTCGGTCTCGACGCGCGCCGGGACCTCCTCGCCGGCGTGCACCTTCTTGACCAGCTCCATCAGCTGCGGGCCGAGCAGCGGGCTGCACTCCGCGATGAAGTTGAACTTCCCGTCGGCCAGGGCCTGCATCCCGTCCTTGACAGCGTCGATCGTGATGATCTTGATGTCCTGGCCGGGCACCTTGCCGGCCGCCGTGATGGCCTCCAGCGCGCCGAGGCCCATGTCGTCGTTGTGCGCGAACAGCACGTCGATCTTCGGGTTGGCCTTGAGGAACTGCTCCATGACCTGCTTGCCACCCGCCCGGGTGAAGTCACCGCTCTGCGAGGCGACGATCTTCAGGTTCGGGTTGGCGGCGATCGCCTCGGCGAAGCCCTTCTTACGGTCGTTGGCGGGTGCCGAGCCGGTGGTGCCCTGCAACTCGACGATGTTCACCGGGCCGGTCGCGTCGGCGGTCTGCTCGACCAGCCACTCGCCGGCCAGCCGGCCCTCCTTGACGAAGTCCGAGCCGATGAAGGTCTTGTAGAGGCTCTTGTCGGCCGAGTCGACCGCCCGGTCGGTCAGGATGACCGGAATGTCGGCGTCCTTGGCCTCCTTGAGCACCGTGTCCCAACCGGACTCCACCACCGGCGAGAAGGCGATCACGTCCACCTTCTGCTGGATGAAGTTGCGGATGGCCTTGATCTGGTTCTCCTGCTTCTGCTGGGCGTCGTCGAACTTCAGCTCGATCCCGGCCTCACCGGCCGCGTCCTTGATCGAGATGCTGTTCGCCGTCCGCCAGCCGCTCTCCGCGCCGACCTGGGAGAAGCCGAGGACGATCTTGCCGTCGTCCCCGGCGTCGCCGCCGGTGTCGCTGTTGCCGCAGCCGACCAGCCCGCCGGCCAGCAGGCCGGCGGCGAGGATCGTGCCGAACGCGCGGCGGGTGAACGTGGTGCCGGTCTTCACCATGGGAGGGACTCCTTGTTCGGGGGTGGGTGGGGGTGGGGTTGCGCCCCCGCCCCGCCGGGGACGGCGGGCCGGGGGGTCGGGGCGGTGGAGCGGGCCCCGTGACACGGGAGCGGGGTCAGGCCGGGGTGGACCCGGCGCCCTGCTGCCCGTACACGTTCTGGTAGCGCTGGTAGAGCGAATCGATGTCGGCGGGAGCGATCGGCAGCGGCTCGCCGAGCGCCCTCGTCAGATGCGCGGTACGGGCCACGTCCTCGCACATCACGGCGGCCTTGACCGCGGCGCGGGCGTCCCGACCGATGGTAAAGACCCCGTGGTTGCGCATCAGCACCGCAGGCGAGCGGTGTCCCGACAGGGTGGAGACGATCCCCTTGCCGATGTCGTCACCACCGATCAGGGCGAACGGGCCGACCGGGATCTCCCCGCCGAACTCGTCGGCCTGGGCGGTCAGGTGACACGGGATCGCCTCGCCGCGCGCCGCCCAGGCGGTGGCGTACCCGCTGTGGGTGTGCACCACGCCGCCGACGTCGGACATCGCCCGGTAGACGTACGCGTGCGCGGCCGTGTCGCTGGACGGGGACAGGTCGCCCTCGACCACCACCCCGTCGAGATCGCAGACGATCATGTTCTCGGCGTCGAGGTCGTCGTACGACACCCCGCTCGGCTTGATGACCATGAGGTCCCGGCCCGGCACCCGGGCCGAGACGTTGCCGGCCGTCCAGGCCACCAGGCCGTACCGGACCAGTTCGCCGTGCAACGTCGCGACCTGCTCGCGCAGCCGTGCCACCGCTTCGCGCAACTCGGGGTTCATGCCACCACCTCCAGGGGGCCTGCGGCCTCGTCGGCCGGATCGGTGAGTACGGCTTCTCCGGCCGGATCGGGACCTGCGGCCCCGCCACCCGGAACAGGGAGGGTGGCCTCGTCGGCCGGAACGGGAAGGGTGGCGCTCTCGGCCGGCTCCGGGTCGGCCGCCGGGCGGCGCGCGGCGTTGCGGATGGTGCGCAGCCGCAGCAGCACGTCGTCGCCGCCCCGGCCGAAGTGGTCGTGCAGCCGCCGGTACTCGGCGTACAGCGCGTCGTAGGCCCGGGCCCGTTCCGGGTCGGGCAGGTAGACGTCCCGGTCCACCCGGCCCATCGCCGCCGAGGCGGCGGGCACGTCCGGGTACGCCCCCGCGGCCACCGCCGCGTGGATCGCGGAGCCCAGGGCGGGGCCCTGGGTGGAGCCGATGATGCCCAGCGGGCGGCGGGTCACGTCGGCGTAGATCTGCATCAGCAGCGCGTTGCCGGTCAGCCCGCCCGCGACGATCAACTCCTCGACGGGCACGCCGGCGTCGGCGAACGCCTCGATGATCATGCGGGTGCCGTAGGCGGTGGACTCCAGCAGGGCACGGTAGACGTCCGGAGGGCGGGTCGCCAGGGTGAGCCCCACGAGCACCCCGCTGAGGTCGTGGTTGACCAGCAGGGACCGGTTGCCGTTCCACCAGTCGAGGGCGATCAGGCCGTGCGCGCCGACCGGCTGGCTGGCGGCGGCCTCGGTCAGGGCCTCGTGCGAGGCGAACCCGGCCGGGGCCGCCTGCTGCACGTACCACCCGAAGATGTCCCCGACCCCGCTCTGGCCCGCCTCGTAGCCCCAGTGGCCGGCGCTGATGCCGCCGTCAACGACGCCGCACATACCGGCCACCTCGGCCAGCTCGGTGCCGTTGACCACGTGGCAGGTGGAGGTGCCCATGATGGCGACCAGCCGGCCGGGGGCCAGCGCCTGCGCGGCGGCGGCGGTGACGTGTGCGTCGACGTTGCCGACCGCGACGGCGATCCCCTCGGGCAGGCCGGTCCAGGCCGCGGCCTCGGCGCTCAGCCCGCCGGCCCGCGCGCCCAGCGGCGCCAGCGGACCGTCGATCTTGGCGACGAAGTCGGCGAAGCCGGGGTTCAGCGCGGCCAGGTACTCCCGGGAGGGGTAGCGGCCGTCCTGGTGGATGCCCTTGTAACCGGCGGTGCACACGTTGCGCGTCTCGACGCCGCACAGCTGCCAGACGATCCAGTCGGCCGCCTCGATCCAGCGGTCCGCGCGGGCGTAGACCTCCGGGTCCTCCTCCAGCAACTGCAAGCCCTTGGCGTACTGCCACTCGGCGGAGATCTTGCCGCCGTAGCGGCCGATCCACGCCTCGCCACGGTCGTGGGCGAGGGCGTTGATCCGGTCCGCCTGGGGCTGGGCGGCGTGGTGCTTCCACAGCTTCACCCAGGCGTGCGGACGGGTCCGCAGCTCGGGCAGCTCGCACAGCGGGGTGCCGTCGGCGAGGGTGGGCAGCACCGTGCAGGCGGTGAAGTCGATGCCGACGCCGACCACCTGTCGCGGGTCGATGCCACTGTCGGCCAGGGCCGCCGGGACCGCGTGCCGCAGGACGTCCCGGTAGTCGTCCGGGTCCTGAAGGGCCCAGTCGGCGGGCAGCGCGCGCCCGTCCGCCGAGTCGAGCGCGGTGTCCATCACCCCGTGCCGGTACGGGTGCACCGCCGTGCCCAGTTCGGCACCGTCGGCGACCCGCACGACCAGGGCCCGGCCGGACAGTGTCCCGAAGTCGACGCCCACGACGTATCGTTCGTCGGCTTCTGCCCTTACGCTCATCTGAACCTCCGCTGCCGCGTTCGCGCCCTAGTGTTAGCGCTCACATGAACTCCCGTCAAGACGCGCCGGAAACATTGCCGAAATGGTCGGGTGCCCCGGTCACCCCCGCCGCCCCTCCGAATCAGCGAAGCCTGACGATGAACTGCGAGGCCGGCACCCCCGTTAGCGCTCACACGGAGGCCGGCACGGCACGGTCCCGGACCACGTCCGGGCCGGAACCACCCACCGCAGGCCCCTCTCCGTGGGCGATTCGCGGACCCCGCCCGGCCGGTCGACCACCTCGCGTCACACGCGCCGCCGGCGGCGATCCGTGGGCGGCGTCGGACAACCGTCGGGGTTCACCCGGGCGCCGTCAGGGGCGTTGACACCACCCGGGCGACCAACGACACTGGCGCGGCTCGATGAGGCCGCCCGTCGCCCCGCACGGGCGACCGCCCGCCCCCGCGCGGGTGTGCCGGGCCGCAGGTCGCCGGCTGGCAGGGACGCCGGGCGACGCGTCCGTCGACCCGACCGAGAATCCGCCGACCCCGGCCGAGAAGGAGTCGCCATGAGGATCACCGACGCCCGGGTGGTGGTCACCTGCCCCGGCCGGAACTTCGTCACCCTCAAGATCGTGACCGACGAGGGGGTGACCGGGGTCGGCGACGCCACCCTCAACGGCCGGGAACTCGCCGTCGCCAGCTACCTGACCGAGCATGTGGTGCCGCTGCTGATCGGCCGCGACCCGGCGCGCATCGAGGACACCTGGCAGTACCTCTACCGCGGGGCGTACTGGCGGCGGGGACCGGTGACGATGAGCGCCATCGCGGCCGTGGACACCGCGCTGTGGGACATCAAGGGCAAGGTCGCGGGGCTGCCGGTGTACCAGCTGCTCGGCGGGCGCAGCCGCGACGGCGTGACGGTCTACGGGCACGCCAACGCGGCCACGGTGGAGGAGGTGCTCGCCGAGGTGGCGCGGTACGCCGACCTCGGCTACCGGGCGGTACGCGTGCAGGTCGGGGTTCCGGGGCTGGCCGCCACCTACGGCGTGGGTCGCGACCGGCTGTTCTACGAGCCGGCCGACGCGGCCGTGCCCACCGAGACGGTGTGGAACACCGAGCGGTACCTGCACCACGTGCCGTCGGTCTTCGCCCGCGTCCGCAGCGAGTTCGGGCCCGAGCTGAAGCTGCTGCACGACGTGCACCACCGGCTCACCCCGATCGAGGCCGCGCGGCTGGGCAAGGCACTGGAGCCGTACGCGCTGACCTGGCTGGAGGACCCGGTGCCGGCCGAGTTGCAGGAGGGTTTCCGGCTGATCCGGCAGCACACCACCACCCCGATCGCCGTCGGGGAGGTGTTCAACACCGTCTGGGACTGCCAGCAGCTCATCACCGAGCAACTCATCGACTACGTGCGGACCACGGTGGTGCACGCCGGAGGCATCACCCACCTGCGGCGCATCTTCGACCTGGCGCACCTCTACCACGTACGCAGCGGGTCGCACGGCGCCACCGACCTGTCGCCGGTCTGCATGGCGGCGGCGCTGCACGTGGACGTGTCCATCCCGAACTTCGGTCTGCAGGAGTACATGCGGCACACCCCGGAGACCGACCAGGTGTTCCCGCACTCGTACCGGTTCGCCGACGGTCTGCTGCACCCGTCGGAGGAACCGGGGCTCGGCGTCGACGTCGACGAGGAACTGGCGGCGCGCTACCCGTACCGGCCGGCGGCGCTGCCGGTCAACCGGCTGGAGGACGGCTCGATGCACCACTGGTGAGCGGCACGCCGGTGCCCGGCACGCGACCTGCGTGCCGGGCACCGGGGTCAGGTCAGCTCGCGGTGCAGGTCGGGGTGCCCGTGGGGCCGGTCCCGGTGCCCTGGAAGCCGAACTCGGTGCTGGTGCCGGCCGACACCCGGCCGTTGTAGGAGACGTTGCGCAACGTCACCGAGCCGCTGGTGCCGGAGTTGGTGGCGTTCCACGTGTTCGTGATGTTCGCGCCGCCGGGCAGGGTGACCGTCACCACCCAGCCGTTGATGCTCGACGAGCCGGCGGTGACACGTACGGTGGCCACGAAGCCGCCGTTCCACTGGTTCAGCGTCATCGACGCCGTGCAGCCTCCGCCGGTCGGCGGCGGAGTGGTCGGCGGCGGGGTCGTGGGCGGCGGGGTGGTCGGCGGAGCAGTGGTGGGCGGCGGGGTGGGGTTGCCGGCGTTCAGGGCCTCCAGGGTCGCGGTGTACGCGGGCTTCTTGTTGCCGTTGCCGTCGAACAGCAGCGGGGTGCCGCTGGCCCGCCACGAGTCGGTGTCCCGGATGCCCCAGACGGTGATCCCGGTGCAGCGGGGCACGGCGAGGCAGTCGGCCACCACGTTGCGGTAGGTGTTGGCCTGGGTGGTGCCGGAACCCTCGATGTCCAGTTCGGTGATCTGCACGTCGACGCCGAGGGCGGCGAAGCTGGACAGGGTGGTGCGGTAGTTGCTGGGGTACGGCGAGCCGCTGTTGAAGTGCGACTGGAGACCGACGCAGTCGATCGGCACGCCCCGGGCCTTGAAGTCGCGGACCAGGTTGTAGACGGCCTGCGTCTTGGCGTGGCTCCAGTTGTCGGTGTTGTAGTCGTTGTAGCAGAGCTTCGCGCCCGGGTCGGCGGCCCGCGCGGCGCGGAACGCCGCCTCGATCCAGTCGTTGCCGGTGCGTTGCAGGTTCGAGTCGCGCCGAGCCCCGGTGGAGCCGTCGGCGAACGCCTCGTTCACCACGTCCCAGGAGTCGATCTTGCCTCGGTAGTAGGTCGCGACCTGGGTGACGTGGTTGAGCATCGCCTGACGCAGCGCGGTGCCCGACATGTTCTGCATCCAGCCCGGCTGCTGCGAGTGCCAGGCCAGGGTGTGGCCGCGCACCTTCATGCCGTTGGCCCGCGCGTGGTTGACGATGCGGTCGGCGTTGGCGAAGGAGAACTGGCCCTGCTGCGGCTCCGTCGCGTCGATCTTCATCTCGTTCTCGGGCGTGACCGAGTTGAACTCGCGGTTCAGGATGCCGACGTAGGTGGAGTCGGAGAGCTTGTTCGCCGCGACGGCGGCGCCGAAGTAGCGCCCCTTCTCGGCTGCCGACGCCCCGAGGGTCGTTCCGGCGCTGGCGCTGGTGGCCACCGCCACCGTCGAGGCGACGACGGCGAGGCCGACCGCGACCGACGCGAACGCGGCGCGGTACCGCCGTCCGGTGGTCGGGCGCCCGCCGGCGCGGGCGTGCACGTTGTCCATGACAAGGCCTTTCGATGAAGCGTACGGGTGGTGAGCCACGCTCCGGCCACTGCCCTGCGCGGTGTGGACACCCGGCTCGGCCGCCCGGAGGCCGCCCGTGGTCACATTGCCCGGCACCGCGAGTAGATCGAAGCAACTCTCTATCGGAAGATTATCGAAACACTATCGACACATCAACGCGAGCCGGCTGGCGGTTTTTCCGGAAATCCGGCGGGGGCGGCCCCGGCCGGCCCGACCAGGCCGGCAAGCCAGCGTAGTTGCCGCCGGACGTGCACGGCCTCGCCGCCCTCGTGCTGGTTGAACGGGTACACGTGGATGTCCCGCGCGGGCGGGACGGACCGCCCGTTGCCGGCACCGTACTGGTTGTAGGCCGCGAAGGTGGTGCTCGGTGGGCACACCGTGTCGCGCAGGCCGACGCCGAAGTGCGCCGGCGCGGTGGCCCGGCGCGCGAAGAGCACGCCGTCGACGTAGGACAGCGTCCGGCGTACCCGGACCTCCGCCTCCCGGTCGACGGCGAGGTAGCGGGCGATCTCGCCGTACGGGTCGGCGTCGGTGATCTCGATGGCCCGCTGGACGTGGCAGAGGAACGGGGCCGTGGTGAGCACCGCGGCGAGGTCGGGCACCAGTCCCGCCACCGCGAGGGCCAGCCCGCCACCCTGACTGTTCCCCGCCACCACCACCCGGGCCGGGTCCACTCCGGGCAGGGTGCGGACGGCGTCGACCGCCCGCACGGCGTCGGCGACCAGCCGGCGGTAGTAGTACCGGGCCGGATCGAGGATGCCCCGGGTCACCGGCGCCGGTCCGCCCGGCCCGCCGTGCGGGTCGGGGGTGTCACCCGCCCCGTAGAGACCCGCCTGGCCCCGCGCGTCCATCAACAGGTGCGCGTAACCGGCGACCGGCCAGGTCAGCCGCTCGTGCGGCAGTCCCCGACCGCGCCCGTAACCGACGTACTCGACCACCGCCGGCAGCGATCCGGCGGCTCCCGCCGGACGGGTGTACCAGGCCCGCACCGGCTCGCCGTCGTAACCGGCGAAGGTCACGTCCCAGCTCTCGACCAGACGCAGGTCGGTCGGCTCGGGACGGACGTCGACGAGCACCGGCGCGGCGGCGGCCGCCCGCAGGGTCGCCCGCCAGAACGCGTCGAAGTCGTCCGGCTCGGTGACGGCCGGGCGGTAGCCACGCAGCTCGGCAAGGGGCAGGTCGAACAGGGCCACGGCACACCTCACCGCCACGCACGCGCCGGCCGGCGGCGAGCCCTCAGCCCGACTGTCGGTCGGTGGTTCCGGAAGTTTCGGTGGACCATAGCACGCGGGACGGGCTCCGCTATCACGTCGTTCGATGGCTGGCAGCGCGCGGACAGGGGATCCTCGCCCGCGCCGGCCGCGATTCCCACGCGGCCACGACCGACCTGACGCACCCTTGACACGCCCTGCGACGGCCCATAGTTTCCCCGAAACAGATCCGCTCGCACTTCCGGAAGTTCCGGAGCGCGAGCGTGGTCGCCAGGTCGGGGCGTCCACCGGGGACGATCACAGGTCCGACCGGAGAGGTCCGGCATGACAAGTCAGGTGCCCGTCGACAACCGCCCGACCGTCCGCGACATCCCGCCGTGGCGTGACCCGCAGCGGTGTCCCGCCGAGCGCGCCGACGCGCTCATCGCGGTGATGACGCTGGAGGAGAAACTCGCCCAGCTCGTCGGCGTGTGGGTGGGCGCGGACGCCTCGGGCGCGGGCGTGGCCCCCCATCAGCACGACATGGTCGACGCCGCCCCCGACCTCGACGCCGTGATCCGGCACGGGTTGGGGCAGCTGACCCGCCCGTTCGGCACCGCGCCCGTCGACCCCGTCGCCGGGGCCCGGTCCCTCGCCGCCTCCCAGGCGCGGATCGTCGCGGCCAGCCGGTTCGGGATCCCCGCCCAGGTGCACGAGGAGTGCCTGACCGGCTTCGCCGCCTGGCGTGCCACCGTCTACCCGGCCCCGTTGGCCTGGGGTGCCGCCTTCGACCCGGAACTGGTCGAGCAGATGGCCGCCCGGATCGGCCGGTCCATGCGGGCCGCCGGGGTCCACCAGGGCCTGGCACCGGTGCTCGACGTGACCCGCGACTACCGCTGGGGCCGCACCGAGGAGACGATCGGCGAGGACCCGTACCTGGTGGGCACGGTCGGGGCGGCGTACGTACGCGGTCTGGAGCGGGCCGGCGTCGTCGCCACCCTGAAACACTTCGCCGGCTACTCGGCCTCCCGCGGCGGACGGAACCTGGCCCCGGTGTCCATGGGTGCCAGGGAACTCGCCGACGTCGTGCTGCCGCCGTTCGAGATGGCTCTGCGCCTGGGCGGTGCCCGGTCGGTGATGAACTCCTACGCCGAGATCGACGGCGTGCCGGTGGCCGCCGACAAGGCCCTGCTCACCCGCCTGTTGCGGCAGCACTGGGGGTTCACCGGGACGGTGGTGGCCGACTACTTCTCGGTGCGGTTCCTACAGACCCTGCACGGGCTCGCCGACGGGCCGGCGGAGGCAGCCGGGCTGGCCCTGCGGGCCGGCATCGACGTCGAACTGCCCACCGTCGACGCGTTCGGCGAACCGTTGCGGGCGGCGGTCCGCTCCGGCGCGGTCGACGAGGATCTCGTCGACCGGGCCCTGCACCGGGTCCTCGTGCAGAAGGCCGAACTGGGGCTGCTCGACGAGGACTGGGACGCGCTGCCCGCCGGGGCGGAACGGCTCGACCTCGACGACGAGACCGGCCGGCAGGTGGCGCTGCGGCTGGCCCGACAGTCGGTCGTCCTGCTGCGCAACACCGGCGGGCTGCTGCCCCTGGCCGGCGACCTGCGGGTCGCGCTGGTCGGGCCCGTCGCGGACGACCCCCTGGCGCTGCTCGGCTGCTACTCCTTCCCGCTGCACGTGGGCGTGCAGCACCCCGCGCACGGCATCGGCGTGGAGATCCCCTCGCTGCGCGCGGCCCTGACCGCGCGGCTGCCCACCCTGACCCACGCTCCGGGCTGCCCGGTCACCGGCGAGGACACCTCCGGCTTCGCCGCGGCGGTCGAGGCCGCCCGCGCCGCCGACGTGTGCGTCCTCGCCGTCGGCGACCGGGCCGGCCTGTTCGGCCGCGGCACCTCCGGGGAGGGCTGCGACGTCGCCGACCTGCGCCTGCCCGGGGTGCAGGGCGACCTGGCCCGCGCCGTGCTGGCCACCGGCACCCCGGTGGTCCTGGTCCTGCTGGCCGGGCGGCCGTACGCGCTCGGCGCGGAGTTCGACCGGGCCGCCGCCGTGGTGCAGGCGTTCTTCCCCGGGCAGTGCGGCGGCCGGGCGCTGGCCGAGGTGCTCACCGGGGCGGTCGAGGTGTCCGGGCGGCTGCCCGTCAGCGTCCCCCGCGACGCCGGGGGCCTGCCCGCCACCTACCTCTCCCCCGTTCTGGGCCACCGCACCCAGGTGTCGTCCGTCGACCCCACGGCCGCGTTCCCCTTCGGGCACGGGCTGAGCTACACGACGTTCGACTGGACCGACGCCACCGTCGTCGGCGGTGCCGCCGGGGTCGCCGCGCCGTGGCCCGTCGACGGCGCGGTGGAGGCGGCGGTGACCGTGCGCAACACCGGCCGCCGGGACGGCACCGAGGTGGTCCAGCTCTACCTGCACGACCCGGTCGCGCAGACCACGAGACCGGTGGTCCGGCTGGTCGGCTACGCGCGGGTGCCGCTGCCGGCGGGCACGGCCGCCCGGGTCACCTTCACCGTGCCCGCCGACGTCACCTCGTTCACCGGCCTGCGGGGACGGCGGATCGTCGAGCCGGGCGACGTCGAGCTGCGGCTGTGCCGGTCCAGCGCCGACCCGGTCGCCACGCTGCGGCTGCGGCTGGTCGGCGCGGAACGGGAGGTCGGCCACGACCGCGAGCTGCTGACCCGGGTACGGGTGGAACCGGCCGTCGGGACCGGCGCGCCGGCCGGTCCCGCTCTGGTGGACGGCGTGGCCGGCGGGGGCGGGCCGCGATGAGCGTGACCGGCGCACCGGCGCCCGTGACCCGCGTGGCCCCGCCCCCCACCCCGGCGACGCCGCGACGGCGACGCTCCGGTCGCACCTGGCGGCAGGCACTGCGCCGGGACTGGCAGCTGTACTCGCTCGCCGTGCTGCCGCTGCTGTTCTTCGTGGTGTTCCGCTACCTGCCGATGGCCGGCAACATCATCGCGTTCCGCCGCTTCACCCCGGGCGGGAGCATCTTCGGCGAGCAGTGGGTGGGCCTGCGGTACGTGCGGCTGTTCCTGGCCGACCCCACGTTCTGGGAGGTGTTCACCAACACCCTCGTGCTGGGGGCGCTGACGCTGCTGTTCTGCTTCCCGCTGCCGATCGTGCTGGCCCTGCTGCTCAACGAGGTGCGCACCCGGCGACTCAAGCGGTTCGTGCAGTCCGTGTCCTACCTGCCGCACTTCCTGTCCATCGTGATCGTGGCGGCCATGGTGATGCAGCTGGTGTCCGTGGACGGGACGGTGAACCAGATCGTCGTCGCGTTCGGCGGTGACCCGGTGCCGTTCCTGCAACGACCCGAGTGGTTCCGGACCATCTACGTCTCCTCGGAGGTGTGGCAGACGGTCGGCTGGGGCACGATCCTCTACCTCGCCGCGCTCACCACCATCGACGAGGACCTGTACGAGGCGGCGCGCATCGACGGGGCCAACCGCTGGCGACAGACCTGGCACGTGACCCTGCCCGGCATCCGCCCGACCATGGTGACCCTGCTGATCCTCAACATCGGCACGTTCCTGGCCGTCGGGTTCGAGAAGATCCTGCTGCTGTACAACCCGCTGACCTACCCGACCGCCGACGTGATCTCCACGTACCTGTTCCGGATGGGCTTCGGGTCCAGCAACTTCAGCTACGCCGCCGCGATCGGGCTGTTCGAGGCGGTGATCGGGCTGATCCTGGTGCTGTCGGCGAACCTGATCGCCCGGCGCACGGTGGGCACGAGCCTGTGGTGACCGTCGACGCGCCCGCGCGCAACGCCACCGGCGGCCGGCCGCCCACCCGTCGGCGGCGCGGCATCCGGCAGACCCGCGGTTACCGGGTGTTCCAGGTCGTCAACGCGGCCGTCCTGACCGGAGTCGTCGTGCTGACGTTGTACCCGTTCGTCAACATCGTGGCCCGCTCGCTCAGCGAGGAGGCCCACATCATCGCCGGCGAGGTCAGCCTGGTGCCGCGCGGGTTCAACCTGGACACCTACCGCCTGGTGATGTCCGACTCGCTGTTCTGGACGAACTACCGCAACACCGTCGTCTACACGGTCGTCGCCACGCTCATCTCGATCGTGCTGACCACCTGCTACGCGTACGTGCTGTCGAAGAAACAGCTCAAGGGCCGCACCGCGCTGGTCGGCATCGCCGTGTTCACCATGTTCTTCTCCGGCGGGCTGATCCCCAACTACGTGCTGGTCACCAGCCTCGGCATGAAGAACAGCGTCTGGGCCATCGCGGTGCCCAACGCGATCAACGTGTTCAACCTGCTGGTGATGAAGGCGTTCTTCGAGAGCCTGCCCGTCGAGTTGGAGGAGGCCGCCGCCGTCGACGGGCTGAACACGTACGGCACGCTGCTGCGGATCGTGCTGCCGCTGTCGAAGGCCATCGTCGCCACCATGGTGCTGTTCTACGCCGTCGCCTTCTGGAACTCGTGGTTCGCCGCGTTCCTCTACCTCGACCGGCAGGAACTGTGGCCGGTGACCGTGTACCTGCGCAACCTCATCGCCGGTGCCACCGGCGCGGAGAACGTCGGGGCCGTCGCCGCGGCCGACGAGGTGCAGGCCGAGGCGACCCTCAAGGCGGTGACCATCGTGCTCACCACCCTGCCCATCCTCCTGGTGTACCCCTTCGTCCAGCGGTTCTTCGTCTCCGGCGTGATGCTCGGCGCGGTCAAGGGCTAACCCAGCGTGTCCACCCGTTCCCATCACCGAACCGAAAGGACCGCCATGTTCCGCAGATCGTGGCGCCGCGTGTCGACAGCCACCGCCGCCCTGCTCGCCGTCACCACCCTCGCCGCCTGTAGCGACGACCCGTCCGACTCCCAGGACCTGTCGGGCAACCGGGTCGGCGCGATGGCCGACTACGCCGCCGGTACGCAGTTCAGGGCCACCGAACCGGTGTCGTTCTCCATTCTGTACAACAACCACCCGAACTATCCGCTGAAGAACGACTGGCTGTTCTGGTCGGAGTTGAAGTCGCGGACCAACGTCACGCTCGAACCGGTCGCCGTGCCGCTGAGCGACTACGAACAGAAGCGCAGCCTGCTGGTCGGCGCGGGTGACGCTCCGTACCTCATCCCGAAGACCTACCCCGGCCAGGAGGACACCTACGTCTCCTCCGGCGCGGTCCTGGCCGTCAGCGACCACCTCGACCTGATGCCGCACCTGCGGGACAGGATCTCGCGGTGGAACCTCAAGCCCGAGATCGACACGCTCCGCCAGGAGGACGGCAAGTTCTACCTGCTGCCCGGGCTGCACGAGAAGCCCTGGCACGACTACTCGCTGGCGGTACGCACCGACGTGCTCGACGAACTCGGGCTGGCCGTCCCGAGGACCTGGGACGACCTGTACACCGTGCTCAAGGCGATGAAGGCGAGGTATCCGGACACCTACCCGTTCTCGGACCGCTGGAGCAAGCCCAACCCCGGGGGCAACCTGCTGAACCTGCTGGCCGTGTCGTACGGGCTGCAGGGCGCCGGCTGGAACTTCCAGCACACCAGTTGGAACGCCGAGACCGGGACGTTCGAGTACACCGGCGCCACCGAGAGGTACAAGCAGATGCTGCAGTACCTCAACAAACTCGTCACCGAGGGGCTGCTCGACCCGGAGAGCTTCACCCAGACCGACGACCAGGCCCGGCAGAAGCTCGCCAACGGCAAGTCCTTCGTCATCAGCGCGAACGCGCAGGTCGTGGTCAACGACTACCGGCCGGACCTGGCACAGACCAACCCCGCCGCGACGATTGCCAAGATCCCGCTGCCGATCGGCCCCGCCGGTGAGATCAACCCGGCCAGCCGGCTGGAGAACGGCATGATGATCTCCTCGAAGGCCCGCGAGGACAAGAACTTCGTCGCCATGATGCAGTTCATCGACTGGCTGTGGTATTCCGACGCCGGCCAGGAGTTCGCGAAGTGGGGCGTCGAGGGCACGACCTTCGTGCGGGACGCCGCCGGCAAGCCCACGCTGGCCCCCGACGTCAACGTCATCGGTCTCAACCCCGACGCGCCCAAGCACCTGCAGAAGGACTTCGGCTTCTACAACGGGGTGTTCGCCTACGGCGGCAAGCCCGAGCTGGTGCAGGGGTTCTTCTCCGCCGAGGAGCAGCAGTTCCAACAGGTGATGAACGCCCGTACGCCGATCGCCGTGCCACCGCCGTACCCGTTCTCCGACGCCGAACGGGAGCAGGCGTCGCTGTGGGAGACGCCGCTGCGCGACCACGTCACCCAGGCGTCCCTGCAGTTCATCCTCGGCCAGCGCGACTTCGGCCGGTGGGACGCCTACCTGGCCGAACTGAAGGGCAAGAACCACGACGCCTACCTGGAGATGGTCCACAAGGCCCACGACCGCTACCGCAAGGCCAACAGCTGACCGACGCCGGTCCGGCGTGCCCCGGGGCACGCCGGACCGGCCGGCCTTACCCGGACGACGCACCGAGCACGAGGGACGACGATGCGGATCACCGTTGCGGAGCACCCCCACGCCCGACTGTCCGACGCCTGGCGGTTCGCCGTGGGCACCGGCCGGTTCGACCTGGCCCTTCGGCGCGACTACCAGGAGTCGCTCGCCCTCGTCCAACGCGACATCGGGTTCCGGCACATCCGTGGGCACGGGCTGTTCAGCGACGGGGTCGGCATCCACCGCCCGTACGAGTACCGGGGCGAGCGGCACGTCCGGCACGCCTTCACCTACCTCGACCAGGTGGTCGACGCGTACCTCGACCTGGGGGTGCGGCCCTTCCTGGAACTGGGCTTCATGCCCTCGGGTCTGGCCAGCGGCGAGCAGACGGTGTTCTGGTGGCAGGGCAACGTGACACCACCACGCTCGTACGGGCAGTGGGCCGACCTCGTCCGGGCCACCGTCGGCCACCTCGTCGACCGGTACGGCCTCGACGAGGTGCGCGGCTGGCCGATCGAGGTGTGGAACGAACCCGACCTGACGGAGTTCTGGCAGGGTGCGGACGCCGACGCCTACCACCGGCTGTACGAGGTGAGCGCACACGCGGTCAAGGAGGTGGACGCCGCGCTCCAGGTCGGCGGCCCGGCGCTGTCCCCCGGCGCCGACGACGACTGGCTGCCCCGGTTCGCCGAGTTCGTCGACGCCCGTTCGGTGCCGGTGGACTTCGTCAGCCGGCACGCGTACACCTCGGGACCGGCCCGGCACGTGCCGTTCGGCGTCCACCAGAGGCTGGCCCCGGCGCGGCGGCTGCTGGAGCAGTTCGCCAGCCCACGCCGGCAGCTCGCGGGCACCTGCCTGGCGGGGCTGCCGGTGCACGTCACCGAGTTCAACTCCTCCTACCGGCCGGACAACCCGATCCACGACACCGCGTTCCACGCCGCCTACCTCGCTCCGGTGCTGGCCGGCGGGGGCGACCTGGTCGACTCCTTCGCGTACTGGACGTTCAGCGACGTGTTCGAGGAGGTGGGGATCCCCACGGCGCTGTTCCACGGCGGCTTCGGCCTGCTCACCCACCGCCAGGTCAGAAAGCCCACCTACCACCTGTACGCCTTCATGGCCCGCCTCGGTGACCAGGTGCTCGCCCGGGGCCCCGACCACCTGGTCACCCGCGACGACACCGGGCGGGTGTCCGTGCTGGCCTGGGCGCCGGTCGACGTCACCGGGCGCGACCCCGTCGACGGGCACGCCGTACGCCTGTCCCTGCCGGTGCCCGGCGCCCACACCGCCTTCCTGCTGCGCTCCTCGGTCAGCGATGAGGCGGGCAACGCGTGGCGGGCCTGGGGTGAGCTGGGCCGGCCGGCCGCCCCCACCCCCCGGCAACTGGACGTGCTGCGCCAGGCCGCCGAGCCGGTCCGCCGGCACGCGTCGCTGCCGGTGGTGGCCGGCCGCGTCGCACTGGACCTGCATCTGAACCGGCACGAGGTGACCCTCGCGGAGGTGACGCCGGTGGTCGACGAGACGCCGCCGTGGTGGGACGAGGCCCGGTTGCTCGGCACCGACGACCCGGCCGCGACGCATCGCCGGATCACCGCGGCACCGGACCGCCAGGTCACCACGGCACCGGGCCCGGCGGGGACGGCGTGAGCACCGCCGCCGGGCACCAGGTCGGCGACGGACCGCTGTCGCGTGCCGCCGCGCTGGTCTACACGCTGCTCGTGGTCGAGCTGTTGTTGCTGGTCGGCGCGGCCCCCGGCCTGGTCGCGCTGGTCGCGCTGGACCGGCACGTGAGCAATCTGCCGCTGGTCGCGCTCTGCGCGGTACCGCTCGGCCCCGCGCTGTCCGCCGCGGTGTACACGCTGCACCACCAACATCCCGACACGACCGACCTGCACCCGTGGCGGCGGTTCCGGCGCGGCTACCGGGCCAACCTGGGTGGCGCGCTGCTGGTCTGCGTACCGCTGTTGCTGTGGCTGACCGTCATCGCGGTCAACCTCGCCCACCTGCCGGTGGCGGGGGTGCCCGGCTGGTGGGCCGTACCGTTGGCGCTGGTCGGTGTGAGCGTGACCCTGGTCGGGGCGAACGCCCTGGTCATCACCTCGCTGTTCACCTTCCGGCGCCGCGACGTCGTCCGGCTCGCCGGGTACTTCCTCGTCCGCTGCCCGGGCGGCACGCTCACCAACGCCTGCCTGCTCGCGGGCACGGTCGGGCTGACGGTGCTCACCTCCGAGGCGGTGGTGGCGGCGCTGGGCTCGGTGCTGGTTCTGGCGGTCCTGCGCGGCAGCGCACCGATGGTCGCCGCGATCCGGAAGGAATTCACGTGCTGACCGACGGTCCGCCGCCGGGGGTGCACGCCGCCTGGCTACCGGCGGAGGCGTTCCACGCCGTCGGGTCGCGCCGGGTCATGGTGCACGGCGCCGGATCGCTGGTGGACACCGTCCGCGAGGAGGTCGTCGCGGCCTGCGCGCGCCACGGTGGCCGGCTCGGGGGCCGGGGCCGCGGGGCGGACCTGGTGCTCGCGCTGCGCGGCGTCGGCCCGCCCCCCGTGCCGGCGGCGCGGGCCGCGCTGGCTCGGGCGCAGGGCGTGGCCGGCGACGGGCTGGGTGGGGAGGGCTTCCTGCTGGTCCGCGCCGACGGGGTCACGGTGGTCCTCGCCGACGCCCCGGCCGGCCTGCTGTACGGGCTGTTCTACGTGGTCCGCCTCGGCGAGGCGGCCTTCACGGGGGACCTGCCGGTGGCCCGGCACCGGCCGGCGACGGCGCTGCGGATGCTGGACCACTGGGACAACGTGGACGTCCACCCGGTGATGGGGCAGGTGGAGCGGGGCTACGCCGGCGGATCGATCTTCTGGCGGGCCGGGGCGGCGCGCGGCGACACCGCGCGGGTGCGCGCGTACGGCCGGCTGTTGGCTGCCTGCGGGGTCAACGCGGTGGCGGTCAACAACGTCAACGTGCACGCCACGGAGGCCCGGCTGCTGACCGACCGGCTCGGCGAGGTGGCCGCGATCGCGGACGTGCTGCGCCCCTACGGGGTGCGGGTGCACCTGTCCGTCGGCTTCGCCTCTTCCGTCGCCCTCGGTGGCCTGCCGACGGCCGACCCGGCCGACGAGCGGGTGCGGGCATGGTGGGCGGCCACCACCCGGGCGGTGTACGCGCTGATCCCCGACTTCGGCGGGTACGTGGTGAAGGCCGACTCGGAGGGGCAGCCGGGTCCGTTCGCGTACGGGCGGGACCACGCCGACGGGGCGAACGTACTGGCCGAGGCGCTCGCCCCGCACGGGGGTGTGGTGCACTGGCGGGCCTTCGTCTACGACCACCGGCAGGACTGGCGGGACCGGTCCACCGACCGGGCGCGGGCCGCCTACGACCACTTCGCGCCGTTGGACGGGCGGTTCCGGGACAACGTGGTGCTCCAGGTGAAGTGCGGGCCGATCGACTTCCAGGCGCGGGAGCCGGTGTCGCCGGTGATCGCGGCCATGCCGGCCACCCGGGTGGCGGTGGAGGTCCAGGTGACCCAGGAGTACACCGGGCAGCAGCGGCACGTGTGCTACCTGGGTCCCTGTTGGAGTGAGGTGCTCCGGTTCGCGCCATGGGGGCCGGACGGGCCCACCGTCGCCGCGATCACGGCCCGGGGCGGGCTGGTGGGGGTGTCCAACGTGGGCGACGACCCGTTCTGGACCGGCCACCCACTGGCGCAGGCCAACCTCTACGCGTTCGGTCGGCTCGCCTGGGATCCGACGCTGGCGCCGCGCACCGTGCTCGACGAGTGGATCTCGTTGACCTTCCCGCCGGGCACCACCGCCCACCCGGCGCTGGTGCGCCGGACTCTGCACGAGGTCATGGACGACTCGTGGCGCACGTACGAGCGGTACACCGCGCCGCTGGGGGTGGGGTTCATGGTCCGGCCGGGGGACCACTACGGGCCGGACGTCGACGGGTACGAGTACACGCCGTGGGGCACCTACCACTTCGCGGACCGGGACGGGGTGGGGGTGGACCGCACCCGCGCGACGGGGACCGGGTTCACCGGCCAGTATCCCGAGCCCTGGCGGGAGGTCTACGAGTCGCGGGAGCGGTGCCCCGACGAACTGCTGCTGTTCTTCCACCACGTGCCGTACGGGCACGTGCTGCACAGCGGCAGCACGGTCATCCAGCACATCTACGACACGCACTTCGCCGGGGTGGCCGAGGTGGAGGCGACGTGCCGGCGGTGGCGGCGGCTGTCCGGGCTGGTCGATCCGGTGCTGCACGCCCGGGTGACCGAGCGCCTGGCCGAGCAGGTGCGCTGCGCGCGGGAGTGGCGGGACCAGGTCAACGCGTACTTCCACCGCAAGTCCGGGGTGCCGGACGCGGGTGGCCGGCAGATCCACTGACCTGCGCAGCCATCGTCCGTTACCAATTGACAAAGTTTAGAACTTAAACTTAATCTGCGATTCACTCGGTGGAGTCCGCCCGGCGGAACCACCTCAACCGACAGTGAAGCGCGAGGAGCGTCATGACCGGCCTTCGGAGCACGTTGAGACGAACACGGTGGCGGTTCGGCCTGGCCACGGGCGGCATCACCACGCTGATGCTCGGCCTCGGCGTGGCCGTCGCGGGCAGCGCACAGGCAGCGGCGGGCTGCCGGGTGGACTACGCCGCGCCCAGCCAGTGGCCCGGCGGCTTCACCGCCAACGTCAGCGTCACCAACCTCGGCGACCCGGTCAACGGCTGGCGGCTGACCTGGCGCTTCCCGTCGGGCCAGCAGGTGACCCAGGCGTGGAACGCCACGGTCACCTCCTCCGGCGCCGACGTCACCGCCACGAACGTCGGCTACAACGCCGCCATCGCCACCAACGGCACGGTCTCCTTCGGGTTCAACGGCTCCTGGACCGGCGCCAACACCGCGCCGACCACGTTCGCCCTCAACGGCGTGACCTGCACCGGCCGCGTCGACGGCACCACGCCCCCGCCGAGCAGCCCGCCGCCGAGCACGCCGCCGCCGTCCACCCCGCCGCCCACCACCCCGCCACCCACCACTCCCCCGCCGACCGGCGACCCGATGGCGGCCGTCGCGGCCATGCAGCCCGGCTGGAACCTCGGCAACACCTTCGACTCGATCGGGGGCGACGAGACCGCCTGGGGCAACCCCCGGGTCACCCGCGCGCTGATCTCGAACATCAAGGACCAGGGCTTCAACAGCATCCGCATCCCGGTCACCTGGACCGAGCGCACCGGTCCCGCCCCCACCTACACCATCGACCCGACCTGGCTGAACCGGGTGAAGGAGGTGGTCGACTGGGCCCTCACCGAGGACCTCTACGTGATGATCAACATTCATCACGACTCGTGGCAGTGGATCTCGAACATGCCGGCCGACCGGGCGGGGGTACTGGCCCGCTACAACGCCATCTGGACCCAGGTCACGTCGACGTTCCGCAACCACTCGCCGAAACTGACCTTCGAGAGCGTCAACGAGCCGCAGTTCACCAACAGCTCCGGTGACGCCCAGAACGCCGAGCTGCTGCACGAGCTGAACACGTCGTTCCACCGCATCGTGCGCCAGTCCGGCGGCGGCAACGCCACCCGCCTGCTCGTGCTGCCCACCCTGCACACCTCGTCCGACCAGGCCCGCGTCGACGAACTGGTCGCCACGATCGACCAGCTCGACGACCCCAACATCATCGCGACCACGCACTTCTACGGTTACTGGCCGTTCAGCGTCAACGTCGCCGGCGGCACCCGCTTCGACGCCGTCGCCCAGCAGGATCTGGTCGACTCCTTCGACCGGGTGCACGACGCGTTCGTCGCGCGGGACATCCCCGTGATCATCGGCGAGTACGGGCTGCTCGGCTTCGACCGGCACACCGGCACCATCCAGCAGGGCGAGAAGCTCAAGTTCTTCGAGTTCCTCGGCCACCACGCCCGCAGCAGGCAGATCACCACCCAGCTGTGGGACAACGGGCAGCACCTCGACCGCACCAGCTTCGTGTGGAAGGACCCGGAGCTGTTCGCCCAGATCAAGTCGAGCTGGACCACCCGCTCCGGCACCGCGTCCACCGACCAGGTGTTCGTCGGGCGCACCGGCGGCGTGACCGCCAGGACGATCACGCTCAACCTCAACGGCACGACCTTCCAGAGCCTGCGGCACGGCAGCACGGATCTCGTCCGGGGCACCGACTACACGGTCTCGGGCAACCAGCTGACGCTGACCGCGTCCGCGCTGACCCGGCTGGTCGGCGACCGGGCGTACGGCGTCAACGCCGTCCTGCACGCCCGGTTCTCGGCCGGCAAGCCGTGGCGGATCAACGTGATCACGTACGACACCCCGGTGCTGCGGAACGCGACCGGCACGACGAGCGACTTCGCCGTCCCGACCACCTTCCGGGGCGACGTACTGGCCACCATGGAGGCGAAGTACGCCGACGGCAGCAACGCCGGCCCGCACAACTGGACGTCGTACAAGGAGTTCGACGTGACGTTCGCGCCGAACTACGAGGACGGCACCATCGCCCTGAAGCCGGAGTTCTTCGCCGAGGTGCGCGGGGACGAGCCGGTGACCCTCACCTTCCACTTCTGGAGCGGCGCGACGGTCACCTACCGGGTCACGAAGTCCGGCAGCAGCGTCACCGGCACCACCGCCTGATCGGTCGGTCACGAGGCGGACGTACCTCGTGACCGACCCCACCGGCCGGCCGGCCCCGTTCGGGGTCGGCCGGCCGCGTCTCTTCCCGCCCGGGGTCGCGCGCCCGCGTGGCGCACCACCGGGTCACGCCGGCTACCGGCAACGCGCCCGCGTCGAGGCCGGAGCGTCGACGGGGACCGGAGCGTCGGAGGGCCAGCTCCGGCGGGGCAGGCTTGCCAGGAAGAACTGAACGCTGGTTCAATCCTTGGATGGCGTACCGGACGACGGAGCGGGTCAGGGCCCGGCTCACCGCGTCCCGCGAACGGACGGTCGCGGCGGCGCTGGAGATCATGGCCGAGCACGGGTACGCCGGCTGCACCGTCGCCGCCGTCGCCCAGCGCGCCGGCATGGCCACCGGCAGCGTCTACCGCCACTTCCCCACCAAGGGCGACCTGTTCGCCGAGGTGTTCCGCACCGCGTCGCAACGCGAGATCGACGCGGTCACCCGTGGGGCGGCCAGGCAGACCACGGCCGCCGCCCGGATGTCCGCCGTCGTGGCGACCTTCGCCGGGCGGGCGCTGCGGTCACCCCGCCTGGCGTACGCGCTGCTCGCCGAACCCGTGGACCCGGCCGTGGACGCGCAGCGCCTCGTCTTCCGCCGGGCGCACGCCGACCTCGTCGCCGGCTTCGTGGCACAGGGCGTGGCGAGCGGCGAACTGCCCCCGCAGAATCCCGAGCTGACCGCCACCGCGCTCGTCGGTGCCCTCGCCGAGGCCATGGTCGGCCCGCTGGCCGCCGGGGTCGCGGGTCCGGACACCATCACGGAGCTGACCACGTTCATCCACCGCGCGCTGGGAGTGCCGACGTGACGACGCACGAAGTGTTCAACCAGGTCCCGCCGCTGGCCGGCCACGACACGGCCGACGACCCGGCGCTGCTGGACGGGCTCGACCGGGAGGGCGCCGGCTGGGCGACCGCCGAGCTGCACGAGCTCGGTCGGCTCGCCGGGAGCACGGAGGCGATCGAACACGGCCGACTGGCCAACGACCACCCACCGGTGCTGCGCACCCACGACCGCTACGGCCACCGGATCGACGAGGTGGAGTTCCACCCGTCCTGGCACGAACTCCTGGGGACCGCCGTCACCTACGGGCTGCACGCCGCCGCGTGGGCCGACGACCGCCCCGGCGCACACGTCGCCCGCGCCGCGAAGTTCTACGCCTGGCGGCCCGACGCCGGCCACGGCTGCCCGATCTCCATGACGTACGCGGCGGTGCCGGCACTGCGGCACGCCCCGGACCTGGCCGCGCGGTACGAACCGCTGCTCACCGCCACGGCGTACGAACCGGGGCTGCGTGCGCCGCACAGCAAGCGGGGTCTGCTGGCGGGCATGTCGATGACCGAGAAGCAGGGCGGCTCGGACGTCCGGGCCAACACCACCACCGCCCGCCCCGAACCGGACGGCAGTTACCGGCTCGTCGGGCACAAGTGGTTCACCTCGGCCCCCACGTGCGACCTGTTCCTCACCCTGGCCCAGGCACCCGACGGACTGACCTGCTTCCTGGTGCCCCGGGTGCTGCCCGACGGCACCCGCAACCCGATGCGGTTGATGCGCCTGAAGGACAAGCTGGGCAACCGGTCCAACGCGTCCTCCGAGATCGAGTACGAACACGCCGTGGCCTGGCGGGTCGGCGACGAGGGCCGGGGCGTACGCACCATCATCGACATGGTCAACCTCACCCGGCTCGACTGCCTCGTCGGCGCGGCCGCCGGTATGCGTCAGGGCGTGACCACCGCCGCGCACCACGCCGCGCACCGGCGGGCCTTCGGCCGGCACCTGGTCGACCAGCCGCTGATGCGCAACGTGCTCGCGGACCTGGCCGTGGAGTCCGAGGCCGCCACCGTCCTCATGATGCGGCTCGCCGGAGCGACGGACCGGTCGGCGCGCGGCGACGCCGACGAGTCGGCGTTCCGACGCCTCGCCGTGGCGGTCGGCAAGTACTGGGTCTGCAAGCGGTGGCCCGGCCACGCCGCCGAGGCCCTGGAATGCCTGGGCGGCAACGGCTACGTGGAGGAGTCCGGCATGCCCCGGCTGTTCCGGGAGTCGCCGCTGAACTCGATCTGGGAGGGCTCCGGCAACGTCGCCGCCCTGGACGTGCTGCGCGCCCTCACCCGGGAACCGGAGGTGATGGCCGCGTTCGAGGCGGAACTGGCCGCGGCGGCCGGCGCGGACGCCCGCCTCGACGCCGCCGTGCGGCGGCTGCGCGCCGACCTGACCGACCCGCACGAGGTGGAGCTGCGGGCCCGCCGCCTGGTGGAGCGTCTCGCCCTGGTCGTGCAGGGCTCGCTGCTGGTGCGCCACGGTCACCCGGCGGTGGCCGACGCCTTCTGCGCCTCCCGACTCGGTGGCGACCACGGCTACGCGTACGGCACCCTGCCGGCCGGCGTCGACACGGCCACGATCATCGCCCGAGCGACGCCGAAGGTGGGATGACTCATCCGACGGTGCCTCGCGGCGGCGGAACCCGCGGCGGAGCCACGTCGTACCCGGCCGCCTGGAGGGTGAACAGCTCGGCGTACCTGCCACCCGCGGCCATCAGCTCGTCGTGGCTGCCGGACTCGACCAGGGCACCCCGGTCGAGCACGAAGATGCGGTCGGCGTGCCGGACGTTGGCCAGCCGGTGGGTGATGAGGATCGTGGTCAACCGCCCCTGCCGGTCCCGGATGGACTGGAAGAGGGCGTCCTCGGCGCGCGGGTCCAGCGCCGAGGAGGGTTCGTCCATGATGAGCAGCTCCGCGTCACGGAGGAACCCGCGGGCCGCGGTGATCCGCTGCCACTGGCCACCGGAGAGGTCCTGCCCCTTGGCGAAGGTCCGGTCGAGCAGCGTCTCGTACCCGTAGGGCAGCTCGACGATCGTGTCGTGCGCGGCGGCCCGGGCGGCAGCCGCCTCGATGCGGTCCTGCCGGGCCTCGGCCTCGACATCGCCGATGGCGATGTTGGTGGCGGCGGTGAAGGGCCACTTGTGGTACTCCTGGGTGACCACGGCGATCCGGTCGCGCAACCGGTCGGCGTCCCACTCGGCGTACGGCCGCCCGTTCCACTCGACCACCCCCGCCGACGGCATGCGCAGGGTGGCGATCACGGCGGCGAGGGTGCTCTTGCCGGAGCCGTTCTCCCCCACGAAGGCCACGGTCTCGCCGGCCCGGACGGTCAGGGTGACGTCGTCCACGGCCGCCTCCTTGCGATCGGGATAGCTCAGGGTGACCTCTCGCACGGAGAGTTCCCGCAGCGGCGGCGGGGCCGCACCGGAGCCGGCCGCCGGCAGGTAGTCGGCGGCGCGGTTCATGAAGCCGGCATAGTCGCCGAAGTGCTGCCCCTCGCTGTAGACCTGGTCCACCTGGTAGGTGGCCACGGCGAGCGACCGCTGCGCCGCCTGTACCGCGATCACGCAGGTCGCCGCCGCTGCCAGCGGAATCCGGCCGTCGACGAGCAGCAGGCCCAACAGGACGTACACCGCGCCGGTGGCGATCCCACCGACGACCGCGCCGAGGCTGGTCATGGTGGTCACCCGGCGGGCGAGGGCGAGCTGGATGCCGGTCTCCACCCCCATCACCCGGTCGTACTGGTCCAGCAGGAACCGGCGCAGCCCGTACGAGCGCAGTTCCGGTGCGGAGACCCGCTCGGCCATCAGCCCGTGCAGCAGCCCCCGGCGCCGCCGCCGCACCGACCCGGCTGCCCACGTCTGGTACGTCAGGTGGCCCGCCCGCAGCGAGGCCCAGGCCCTCGGCAGCGTGGCGACCAGCAACGCCGGCAGCAGCAGCGGATGGATCAGCACCACGGCCACGGCCACCGCGAGCAGCCCGGCCAGGCCGGCGAGCAGGTTCGTCACCGCCTGCACCAGGCTGACCGTCGACTCGGTGCCCCGGGAGGCGCGTTCCATGTCGTCGGCGAAGGCGTCCGCGTCGAAGGCGTCGAGCCGCACCGCCGTGGTCACCTCGAACAGGCCCCGCTCCACCTCCTGACGGACCCGGGGTGCCAGGCCGTTCTGGGCGTAACCGGTGACGATGCCCAAGCCGCCGCGCAGCGCGGTCACCGTGGCCAGAACGGCGAGCGCCGGCAGCGCCGCGACCACCTTGTCCGGGGTGGGGCCGGCCGCGAACAACTCCACCAGCACCCGCTGGGTGGCCAGCAGCCCACCGCCGGCCATCACTCCTGAGCCGACGGTCGTCAGGGCCACGATCGAGGTGCGCAGCCGGTCCGCCCGCCAGCTGACCCGCACCGCCTCCGCCACCAGCCGGGGCAGCTCGGCGAAGACGGCGAGGACGCCGGCCTCCGCGCGGGCCCGCACGCCCGCCTCCCACCACACGGCCCGCAGCTCCGGCAGCAGCGGCTCCGCCGCCGCGGCGCCGTCACGGGTCGCCCCGCCCCGTTCGATGGCAGTCTCCGTCACCGATGGCCTCCCTCGCGCCGCACAGCCGATTCGACTCTAGGTGATGGGTCGGACACGGTGAGGGAGTCGGACTTCGGCACGTCGCCGAGCGCCGACACCTGCGGGGCTACGTGCGGCCGGAGGCCACCCGGCGGCTCGGCCTGTGTCACGGGCGCCGCCCGTCGCCAGATCCAGGCCGACGGGCCGGTGCAGCGCGGAGCAGGTCCTCGTCCATGCAGTGGTACGAGGTCCGCCAGCTCACGCGTGAGCGTCTCCTCCACGCCGGCAGGTGATTGCAGTCCGTCGATGCCTTTGGTTGACTGTGGCGGGAGCAAGGGCCGTCACACGACCATCCGACCTGTGACAGGAGTTCATCACCCATGCTCCGAAGGCCCCTGATCCACGCCCTCGTCGCCACCCTGGCCGCGGTGCCCCTGGCCCTGGCCGCCCTGACCACCCCCGCGCAACCCGCCGCGCACGCCGCCGCGCCCGCGCGGCCCGCCGCCGCGCCGGTGCGCGTGATGCCGCTCGGCGACTCGATCACCGGCTCGCCGGGCTGCTGGCGGTCCATCCTGTGGAACCGACTCCAGGCCACCGGCCACACGAACGTCGACTTCGTCGGTACGCTCGGCCCGCAGGGTTGCGGGCAGCCGCACGACGGGGACAACGAGGGCCACGGCGGCTACCTCGTGACCAACGTGGCGAACCAGAACCTGCTGCCCGGCTGGCTGGAGGCCACCCGACCCGACGTGGTGCTGATGCACTTCGGCACCAACGACGTGTGGAGCAACATCGCGCCGGGCACGATCCTCTCGGCGTACGGCCGGCTGGTCGACCAGATGCGGGCCAGCAACCCGGCGATGAAGGTCCTCGTCGCGAAGATCATTCCGATGGCCCCGGGCACCTGCCCGGAGTGCGGCCCGCGGGTGGTGGCCCTCAACGACGCCATCGACGGCTGGGCGGCGGCCAAGACCACCACGGCCTCGCCGGTCGTGGTGGTCGACCAGTGGACCGGGTTCAGCACGGCCACCGACACCTACGACGGCGTGCACCCGAACGCGGCCGGCGACCAGAAGATGTCCGACCGGTGGTACCCCGCGCTGGTCGCCGCGCTCGACGGGGCCACACCCACCCCGACCGGCTCGCCCACCCCGTCACCGACCGCCACCCCGACGCCGACCACCAGTCCGACGCCGCCGCCGGCCGGATGCACCGCCACCTACCGGCTGGTCAACCAGTGGCAGGGCGGCTTCCAGGGCGAGGTCACCGTCCGCAACAGCGGCACCGCCGCGTTGTCCGGCTGGACCGCCCGGTTCACCTACGCCGACGGGCAACGGATCACCCAGGCCTGGAACGCCACGGTCACCCAGGACGGCACCACCGTCACCGCCCGCAACGTGGGCTGGAACGGCACCCTGGCACCCGGGGCGCAGGCCAGCTTCGGGTTCCTCGCCAGCAGCGCCGGCACCAACACCGTCCCGGCGGTGGGCTGCACGGCCGGCTGACCCGGCCCCGTCGGTCGGCCGCCCACACCGGCCGGCCGACGGGCCACCGCGACACCCGTCCGTCCGCCCGGCCGGGGCGGCGCGTCGTGGTCAGCGCAGCAGGCCCACCCGCGGGTACGTGCGGGAGTGGGTCAAGGTCTCGTCGGTGTGCGGGGCGTAGATCCAGGTACGCAGGGTGTCCCGCGCCGTGTCGACCTCGACGAGCCGGACGGGGTTGGTGCGCCGGGAGTGGAACGTCTGCAGGAAGGAGTGGATCCGGTTGCCGTGCACGCCGACGTCGACCCGTTGGGTCGCCGACCCGGTGTGGCCGGAGAAGACGAGGCGGATGTTGGGATACCGGCTCACCAGGTGGTCGTACAGGTACTGGGGGCTGGTCGCCCCGTAGCCCGCGCTCTGCCCGATCGTGCCGTCCTCCTCCAGGTAGTGGTGGGTCACCACGACGACGTTGTGTCGCGGGTGGGCGGCCACCACCGCCCCGGCCCAGGCGACCGCCGCCGGACGGGGCCACAGTTCCAGCGTCAGCACCAGCCACCGCACACCACCGGCCTGGTAGGTGGCGTACGCGTTGTCGATCTTGCCTGCCTCGAACTGGCCGCGCACCGCGCCGAACCGGGCGGCGGTGAAGTACCGGTTGAACACGGTGGTGTCGCGCAGCAACCGTCGGGCGGGGGACCGCCGGCTGCCGTCCGGGCCGGCCGCCTGGGTGTCGTGGTTGCCCACCGCGAGGGTGTACGGAATCTCGGCCGCCTCCAGTGGCCGCAGGGCGTCCCGGGCCCGGACGTACTGCACGTGGTCCGGGGTGTCGTAGTTGACGACGTCGCCGGAGTGCGTGGCGAAGCGCAGGTCCAGCGCCTCCCGGTTGGCCACCAGCCAGTCGATGCGCTGACGGAACCGGCCGTCGCCCGCGGCGAGAACCTCCTCCTGCGTGTCGGGCACCACCGCGAAGGCGAACCTGCTGTCCACCGCGCCCGGCGGTGTCTCCATCCGGGCGTACGCCACGTGGACGTTGCGGTCGCACTCACTGGTGTACCGGTCGTGCACCATCTCGATGGTGACGGTCCGGGTGCCGTCGGCCAGCTCGGGGCCCACCGGGTGGCTGCCGTAGTCGGTGGCGCTGTCGATCAGGGCCTCGCCGACCGCCGCCCCGTCCACCCGGACCCGGATCGTCGGCCAGCCGTCACAGTGGTCGCCGATCGCGCCGACCAGGACCCGACCGGACCCGTGCACCACGGTGCTGGCGGAGCTGACGGTCCGCCACAGCGTGGCGTGCGTGCCCGACGGCGGCACCGGCGTGCCCGTGGCGGGCTGGACCGTCCCGTTGACGACGGTGAACGGCGAGGACACGGCCGCGCCGGCCACCCCCGCCACAGCTCCGGCCGCCAGTACGACAACGACCGCCACCACGGTCCGCATGATCCGCATCCGGTCTGACCTCCCAGCACACGCCTCGTCTCCGGGGCGATGCTATGGGAGCCCGGCGGGCAGACGGTGAACCCGCGACGACCGTGCGTGTACGGCGTGTCCACGAGAAGTAGTCGGATTCCCGCGGGCCTCGGGTCAACGGCACGCCAGGTCGACGCCGATGGCGTCGTCGGCGCCCGGCTTGGCTTCGTCAGCAGGGACTCCGCCGAGGGCTGCCGCCCGTCGATCGGCTACCTTTGCCCGGCCGGCGTTCGTCCGCAGCTCGGGCGCCGAGTCCCGGGGACCCGCGCGGCGACCCATCCGCGACCGCCGACCCCGCCGTGCGGTCTTGGCGGTCCCGGGCCGGATGACGCGGGACGGAAAGCGAGCGACAGTGGCCCACGACCTGCCCCGCACCCTCGCCAAGGAGCTGGACGCCACCGATCCGCTCGCCGACCTGCGGGACCGGTTCCAGATCGCCGACGATCTCATCTACCTCGACGGCAACTCGCTGGGCCGGCTGCCGGCCGCGACCCCGGCACACCTCGACCGGCTCGTCCGGCACGGCTGGGGCACCGAGCTGGTACGCGGCTGGCCGACCTGGATCGAGTGGAGTCGCCGGCTGGGCGACCGGCTGGCCGCACACGCCCTCGGGGCACGTCCCGACGAGGTGGTGGTCTGCGACTCGACATCGGTCAACCTGTACAAGCTGGCCGCCGCCGCGTTGGACGACCGTCCGGGCCGGAGGACGATCCTGGCCGACGCCGAGGACTTCCCCACCGACCGCTACATCCTGGAGGGGCTCGCCGCGCAGCGCGGGCACACGCTGCGGCTGATCCCGTCGCACCTGGACGGTGGCCCCGAACCCGACACCCTCGCCACCGCGCTGGACGACGACGTGGCGCTGGTGGTGCTGTCCGCCGTCTCGTACCGCTCCGGGGCGCTCGCCGACATGGCAGCGGTCAACGCGGCGGCCCGCCGCGTCGGGGCCCACGTCCTGTGGGACCTGTCCCACGCGGCGGGGGCGGTGCCGGTGGAGCTGACCGCCAGCGGCGCGGACCTGGCGGTGGGCTGCACCTACAAGTACCTCAACGGCGGCCCGGGCGCGTCGGCGTTCCTGTACGTGCGACGGGAGCTCCAGGACACGCTGCGCCAGCCCGTGCAGGGCTGGTTCGGACGGCGCGACCAGTTCCGGATGGGGCCCGGCTACGAACCCGCCGAGGGGCTGGACCGGTTCCTGGTGGGCACCCCGTCGATCCTGGCCATGGCCCCGCTGGATCCGGCGTTGGACGTGCTGGCCGAGGCCGGCATCGACCGGGTCCGGGCCAAGGGCGTCCGGCTCGGCGAACTGATGGTCGCGCTGGCCGACGCCTGGCTCGCCCCGTACGGTTTCGCCCTGGCCTCCCCGCGCGACGCCGCCCGGCGCGGCAGTCACGTCTCGCTGCGCCACCCGGAGGCGCTGCGGGTCTGCCGGGCGCTGGCCGCCGCCGGGGTGGTCGGCGACTTCCGGGTCCCCGACCGGCTGCGGCTGGGTGCGGCCCCGCTGTACACCCGGTTCGTCGACGTGTGGGACGCCTTCGACCGGCTACGGGACATCGCCGAACGACGGGCCTGGGCGTCGGTCCCCGTCGAGACGCCACGGGTCACCTGACGGCTCCCACCGCCCCAGACCGGACCGGGCCGGAACCGACGTGACGGTCGGCGGACCGGCCGGGTGAGCCGGCAGGATGCCCGGCAGGAGCGCTCCTGCCGGGCGTCCTGCCTGGGCCCGCGCCCCTGCCGCCGGTTGGCTCCAAGGCATGACACAGACCTGGAAGTTGCTGTCCCGAGGCGCGGCCGTCGGGCTGCTCGCGGCGACCGCCGCGCTGGTGCCGGCCGGCGGGCCCGCCGCCGGCCGGGCCGCCGCGCCCGAGCGGAACGCCTCCGTGCTCGACCTGATCCCCGCCGACACCCGCGCCGCGATGCTGGCGCAGGCACCGCTGGTCGACGCCGCCACCGGCCTGAAGGCCACCGTTGACCGGGGTGGCGCCCGTGGCTTCGCGGGCCTCGGCCTGGTGGACGACCACGTGACCCTCTGGTGGAAGGGTGCCCTACCGGCCGACGTCCGCGCCGCCGTGGCGACGGCCCGCCGGATCGCTCCGGTCGAGGTGGTCGCCGCGCGGTACTCGCGCGTCGAACTGTCGGCCGCCGCGACCCGGCTCGCGCCGGTGACCGACCGGCACGACGCGGTGCACCGGGTGCGGTTGCGCGCCGACGGCAGCGGCGTCGAGGTCGCCGTCGAGCCGGGGATCGCCGTGCCCGCGCTCCCGGCGACCGGCGTGCCCACCGCCGTCGTACGCACCGAGGAACTGGCCCCCCGGTCACGGGAGGACGACGCCGCGCCCTGGAGCGGCGGGGCCCGGATCTGGGCCGGGGCGGGGTGCACCAGCGGTTTCGGCGTCCGCGACGCCGGCTCCACCGACACCTACGTGCTCAGCGCCGGGCACTGCGGTGATCTCGGCGCCCAGTGGACCGACGGCGCGGGTGAGCCCATCGGCGTACAGACCCACAGGAACGCCGACCACGACACCATGCTGATCACCACCGCCTCCCCCGGCGGCCACCTGTACGTGGGCGGCTCGCACGACAACGTCCGGGCCCGGGTGGTCGGCTGGACCGAGGTCTTCCCCGGTCAGTTGCTCTGCCAGTCCGGGGCGACGTCGGCGTGGACGATCGGGCGGCCCGTCTGCAACCTGCGGGTGGAGTTCCACTACGACGACCGGGAGGACCTGGTCGAGGCGACCCAGCTCGACGGGGAGGATTCGGCACGCGGTGGCGACAGTGGCGGTCCCGTGTACGCGGTGAACGCCGACGGCACGGTGCTGGCGGCCGGCACGACGACTCGCTCGGCCGGGCCGGGTTTCGGTTTCCAGGACTTCGCCACCGCCCGTGACGACTACGGCGACATCGTTCCCGTGACGGGCGTGGACACCAGCACCTGCCGGGTGTCGTACGTGGTCACCGAATCGTGGGCCACCGGATTCGCCGCCGCGGTGACGGTCTACAACGACGGCCCGACGCGGGCCGGCTGGAACCTCGGCTGGACCTTCGGAGCCGGCCAGGTCGTCCAGGGCCACTGGGGCGGCACGTTCACCCAGTCCGGCAGCAGCGTGCAGGTGAGCAACGAGGCGTGGAACGCGACCCTGCCGGCCGGCGGTTCGGTGAGCTTCGGCTTCACCGCCGACGGTCCGGCCACGGCGCCGACCGCGTTCCAGCTCGACGGCGAGACCTGCTCCTGATCCGGTTCCCCACCGCAGGTACGGGCCCGGCCGCTTACGCGGTCGGGCCCGTAGCCTGGGCCGTCGATCCCGGCACTCGGCCTGCCGGGCCCCCGCTCACTCGGCCAGTTCCCGCCGCAGCCGGGCGCGCAGGCCGTGGACCTCGGGGGCGTCCAGTTCACCGCACCTGTCCAGGGCCCGCCGCCGCAGCAGCCGGGCGTCGGCCGTGCCGTCCGGGCCGGCCGGCGCCACCGTGGCCAGTGCCGCCAGCGCCTGCGCCTCCCACCAGGGGCTGGACACGGAGGCGAAGAGCCGCTGCGCCCGGCGCAGCTCGGTGCGGGCCGCCCCGGTGTCGCCCAGTTCCCGCAGCGCCAGGCCGTGCCGGTACGCGGCCGTGGCCTCGCCGAACGTCGAACCGGCCTGCCGGAACATCTGCCCGGCGCGGGCGTACTCCCCGGCGGCCTCCCGCCACCGGCCCAGCCCGGCCAGGGCCGCCGCCAGGCTCATCGTCGTGCTCGCCTGGCCGACGAGCGCGCCGGTGCCGCTGAGACCGGTGTCGCCGCGGTAGAACACCAGCGCGGCCCGGTGCAGCTCCGCCGCCTCGGCGAACCGGCCGGCGGTCGTCAGGGCGACGCCCTGCACGTTGGCCGCACACCACTCCCCCAGCTCGTAGCGGACCTGACGGAACAGGGCCAACGCCCGGCGGGCGGCGGGCACGGCGAGGTCAGCCCGACCGGTACGCACCCCGATGGCGGCGCGGTACGTCAGCGCCCACGCCTCCTCCCGCAGGTCACCCGACCGCGCGGCCAGATCCAGGGCGCGGTCCAGGGCGTCGAGTGCCTCGGTGTGCCGGTCCCGGCAGTGGTAACGGGCCCAGCCGAGGAAGTTGAGCAGCACGACCTCGTCGTGCGGGTTGCGCAGGGCCTGCGCGGCCGTCACCCCGAGGGAGAAGATCTCGTCCCAGCCGTGCCGGTGGGTGGCGACGTCGGAATACCAGTGCAGGGCCCGGGCGACCCGGACCACGTCGGCGTGCCGGCCCTGCCGGGCGGCGTCGCGCAGCGCGGCGAGCCAGTGCCCGGCCTCACGATCCAGCCAGTCGGCGGCGGCCCGGTGCCCCGCGAACGGGGAGGCGGTGCGGCGACCGGCCGGGTCGAAGGTGGCGGCGGCCCGCTCGGCGCGGGTGAGCAGCCAGGTGACCATGCCGTCGTGGGCGTCGCGCCGCCGCTGCGGGCTGTCGTCGGCGTCGAGGCGTTCCTGGGCGAAGAGCCGGACCAGGTCGTGGAACTGGTACCGGTCGCCGCAGGACGACAGCAGGCCCGCGTCGACGAGTTCCTCGGCGGACGCCAGCGCGGTGTCGGTGTCGGTGCCGGCCACCGCAGCGACCAGGTCGACGTCGAAGTCGGAACCGGGGATCAGCGAGGCCCGCCGGAACACCGCGGCGACCGGGGTGCCGAGCTGCCGGTACGACACCGCGAACGCGGCCCGCACCCCGACGTCGCCCGCGGTGAGCGCGGTGAGCCTGCGGCGCTGGTCGCGGAGCTGGTCGACCAGGTGCCGCACCGGCCAGCCGGGACGGGTGGCCAGCCGGTTCCCGGCGACCCGCAGCGCCAGCGGGAGCCGCCCGCAGAGCATCACGAGCTGGTCGACACCCGCGGGGTCGGCGGACACCCGGTCGGCGTCCACGATGCCGCTGAGCAGCTCCCGGGCGGCGGCCGGGTCGAGCACGTCCAGTGGGAGGCGGACGGCACCGGCCAGCCCGGCCAGCGGCCGGCGGGCCGTGACCAGCACGAGGCACCGGGAACCGGCCGGCAGCAGGGGCCGTACCTGGGCCTCGTCGGCGGCGTCGTCGACGACCAGCAGCAGCCGGCGGTCCCGGGTGAGGGTGCGGAACAGGTTGCCGCGCTGCCGGGCGTCGGCGGGGATCCGGTCGTCGGGGGCACCGAGTGAACGCAGCAGCCCGGCGAGGGCGTCGGTGGGTTCGACCCGCCCGGACGGGGTGGCACCGTGCAGGTCGACGAAGAGCTGGCCGTCGGGATAGGCGGAGCTGATCCGGTGCCCGGCGGCGACGGCGAGGCTGGTCTTGCCGGTGCCGGCCGGGCCGTGCAGCACCGCCACCCGTGGCCCGGTGTCGTGACCGGTGTCGGGCCGGTCGGCGGCCAGCCGCCGCACCGCGGCGAGTTCGTCGGCGCGGCCGGTCAGGTCGGGAATGGCGGCGGGCAGCTCGGCGGGGGGTGGCGGGTGGTCGGCGGGCCCGCCGGCCGCGAACGCGCCGGGCGGCTCGGGCTCCGTCGGCCGGGTCGTCGGGCAGCCGTCCCCGGGTGGGGCGGGGGCCGGTGGGCGGGCCCGGTCGAGGAAGTGCCGGCGCTGCGTGGCATCGAGGTCGAGGGCGTCGGCGAGCAGCGCCACCGTGCGGCGTTGCGGGGAGCGGACCCGGCCGTTCTCCATCTCCCGGATGCCGCGGACGCTGGACCCGGACGCCTCGGCCAGGTCCTCCTGGGTGAGGCCGCGCCGACGGCGCAGGGCACGGAGCAGGTCGCCGAAGCCACCGTCGACGGGCACGTTCCCCCCAGCACCACACCGTCCACCATCACGTAGCGCACCGATGATCGCACGCAGTGTTCCGGCCCGGCAGGCCGGTCCCACGTGAACCTCGCCATAGGACGGTCGGTGGGCGCGAACTCAGACCGGCTGAGGATCGGGGACCGCCGGCTCGGGCTCGCCGACGTGGCGCAGGTCGGGCACGGCGCGCACCGCCCGACCGGCGGTGCTGGCGACTGCGAGCACCAGCAGGATCGCCGCGAAGACCAGGAACACCGCCCGGGTCGGGGTGTGGTCGAGCAGCAGCCCGGCCAGCGCCGGGCCGAACGGTGACACGACGAGGGCGAGGAAGCTCGTCGCCGCGTTCGCCCGGCCCTGGAGATGGTCGGGGGTGAGCAGGGCCTGCAGGGTCAGCATGCTCACGTTGGCGGCGGGCACCAGCAGGGCGCAGGTCCCGGCGAGGGCACCGAGGACGTACCCGTCGTCGGTGCCGGCCATGGCCGCGACGAGCAGGGCGCAGGACCAGATGACCGCGAGGATCAGCCAGCGGGTGGGGATCCGCGCGGTCAGCCAGGACGCGACCAGAGAGCCGATGACCGCCCCGAGGCCGACGCAGGCCACGATGGAGCCGGCGGACAACCCGGACGCGCCGTTGCGTACGGGCACCACGAGGATCGCCAGCAGCACCCCGGCGAAGGCGAAGTTCATCACCGCCCCGCCGACGAGGGTGTAGCGCAGGGGCGGCTGCCGCCACAGGAAGCGGACCCCGGCGACCGCCTGCCGGGGCAGCGAGTCGCCGGTCTCGGCCCGGCCCCGGCCCAGGGGCCCGCGCAGCAGCACCACCCCGACCAGCGCAACCGCGTACGACGCGGCGTCGACGAGGAACGGCAGGGCGGGGTTGAGCCCGAACAGCAGGCCACCCAGGGGCGGGCCGGCCAGGTAGACCATCCCGTTGCGGGTCTCGTTGAACACCGTCGCGGCGCGCAGGTCACGGGGCGCCACGACGGCCCGGGTGGCCGCGGCGGCGGCGGGTTGCAGGGCCGCGCCCAGCGCGGCGGACGCGGCGGCCAGGATCGCGATGACGAGCACCGGGGCGTCGCCGGTCAGCGCCAGCGCGGCCACGGCGACGGCGGCGAGCAGTGCCCCGGCGTCGCAGACGAGGATGATGATCCGGCGGTCCCGCCGGTCGGCCAGCAGCCCGGCGGGCAACAGGACGAGGACCAGCGCGACGCCCTCGGCGAAGGCGACCAGGCCGGCGTCGGTGGCCGACCCGGTCATCGCGAGCACCAGCAGCGGCATGGCCACGGCGGTGACCTGCGTGCCCAGCTTCGACACGGTGCGGACGACGGCGAGCAGCAGGAAGTCGTGGTTGTGGCGCAGGCCGGCGGTCGGCATCGGGTCTCCCGGAAGGAGTCGGGGCAGCGGGTCGGGGCGGTCCGCCGCCGACGGCCCGGTCGGGCCGTCGGCGGCGGTGGCGCCGGTCACGCGTACCGCGACCGGCGGTTGCCCGGGTGGACGGGTGCCGCCCACCCGGACCGTCGTACCGGTCAGTTGCAGTTGCAGAGCACGCTGACCGTGCTCGACAGCGCCGGCACGCGGGTCACGGCGGTCTGCGACCGCAGGCCCTGCAGGTTCAGGATGCTGCTCATGAGGTTCACCTCCCTTCGGGTCGGTCGGGTCCGTGGCGACACCCCCGGTCGGGGCGCCACCCGGGTTGCTCAGCGGCAGTTGCAGCCGAAGCTCAACGTGCTCGACAGGGCGGGGGCGGCCTGGCGCACGGGAGTACGCAGGCCCTGGAAACCGAGGACGGCGGTCATGGATGGTCACCTCCTTGCGGTGTTCGTCGGGTCCGTCGCCGCTCCGTCGCGGCCACGGTGGTCGGGGTGGGCGCCGCCGGGTCAGCCGGCGACGCGCAGGGCTGCCGTGGCGACCGCCGGGGCGGTCGGTGCCGGCAGGTCGAGGAACGGCAGGGTGGCACCGGTGTGCCGCAGCGCCGCGTGCACCGCCAGCAGCACGCCCGCGCTGCCGGAGGCCAGGTCCGTCGACAGGCGCAGCATGGTGTCGCCGGGGAAGGCGGGCCGGCCGTCGAGCGCGACGGCGTGCCAGGCCAGGCGGTCCAGGTGCAGGTCGACGCAGCGACCGGGGTCGGATGCCGCGCCCACCGGCCGGTACGGGGTGGGCAGCGCCGGCCCGGACGGGCGACCGCCGGCCGGGTCGTGGCCGACCAGCAGGGCGGCGGTGGCGAGCAGACCCGCCCGGCCGTGGAACAACCCGGGCATGATCACGAACTCGGCCGCCAGGGCCCGACCGACCCGGGACACCACCTCGCGCAGCCAGGGGTGCTCGCCGTGGCGCAGCAGCGCCTGGGCCGCGACCGCGACACCCGCGCTGCCCTCGTCGAGGTAGACCAGCATCCGTGGGCCGTCCGCCACCTGGAGGTTGCCGCGGGCGTCGGTCACGCAGTGCGCCAGGTCGCGGTGCAGCGCCGCCCGGGCGGCCCGCAGCCAGGACTCCTCCCCGGTGAGTTCGTAGAGGCGGGTGAGGAAGACCGCCGGGCCGGACCAGCCCCGAAGCAGGCCGGGGCGGCGCGGTTCGGCCACCGGCCGGGCGGCGTCGCCGGCGAGGGTACGGGCCAGCCGCTCGCCGATGGCCAGCGCGTCGTCGGGCCGGTCGGGGGTGAGATGTGCCAGCGCCAGCCCGATGCCGGCCAGTCCGCTGTGCAGGGACACGCCGTGCCGGTCACCGGTGCGGCACCGCTCGATCAGTTCCCGCGCCTGCTCCCGCCGGCCGGCCGCGTCGAGGACGACGGCGACGCCGGCCGTCCCGTCGTAGAGGCCGAGGTACGCGTCGGGCAGGCGACGGGCGGCGCGCACGAGCCAGTCGAGGTGTTCCTCCCGCTCCGGGTACGGCGTGCCCGCGCGGGTCAGGGCCCAGATGACGCCGGCCGCGCCGTGGGCGACGGTGGCGCCGCCGTGCGGGAACTGGCCGGGATCGCCGGGAAAGAGGCGGTCTTCGCGGTGCGGGGTGGCGGTGGCGCGGATGCCCTCGGCCAGCGCCTCCAGCAGCGGGCCACGCGCCTCGGGACGGCCGACGGGCCACGGGAACGCCGTGAGCCGCCGCGCCGCCGCCGACCGGTCGGGGTCCGGGTCGTCGTCACCGGCCGCCAGCGCGGCGCGCAGGTCCGCTCGGACGCGCCGGATCCAGCCCGTGGGCAGCGGGAACCGTTCGGCGATCTCGACGAGGTGGTCGAGCTTGCCGGCTGACAGGGCGAGGATCGGGGTTAGCGGTGCGAAGACACCGAGGCGCAGGCAGGCCAGCGCGTACCGGTCGACGGCCACGCCGCGGCGCACCCGGGGGGTGGCGAAGCCGGGGTCGCCGAGGGTCGGCGTGTAGTCCTCGTCGACGCCGTAGGCCTGTTCGAAGTCGACCAGCACGACCCGACCGTCGGGGCGGATCATGACGTTGGCGGTGTGCAGGTCGCCGAAGACCACTCCCCGTCCGTGCACCCGCTCCAGGGCCCGGGCGACCCGTTCGACGACGTCGACGGCCCAGGTCGTGTACGTGTGCAGGTCGTCGGGGGACGGGTCGGGATGGATCAGCGGGTGCCGCATGGCGAGGTGGTGCTGCAACGTCTCCCCCTCGACGAACTCCTCGACCAGGAACTCGTGCTCCCACCAGGTGAAGTGGTCGAGCAGCCGGGGCACGCAGTCCAGCCCCGCCAGGCGGGTCAGCGCGTCCCGCTCCCGCCGCAGCCGGGTCACCGCGTCGGTGCCGGCACCGTCCAGGCCGGCCAGCGGGCGGGCCTCGCGCAGCACGACGGCACGCCCGTCCCGCAGGTCGGTGGCGCGGTAGACGCCGCCGCCGTTGGAGTGGTGCAGGGCCTCCTCGATGCGGTACGGCTGCTCGGCGACCGCCTCCTCGGCCACCGCCCGCATCCGCTCGGCCACGAAGTCCGGCACCGGCGCCCAGTCGGGAACGTGGAACACCGGTTCCCGCTCGTCGGGCACCAGCACGCCGTCGGGGCGCTCCACCGCCGGGACCGGTTCGTCACCGTCGACACACCACCGCTCGGCGAACCCGCCGTAGCGCAGGTACAGCGGGCCGTCGTGCCAACGCAGGTCGCTGAGCACGTACGGGCCACGGTGGCCGGTCAGCCGGTCACCCAGCTCGTCGAGGACGACCCGCAGCGCGGCCTCGTCGACGGGGTAGAGGGCGGCGAGCTTGCCACTGCCGCCCCGGTGTGCGTACTTCTCGTTGTGGGCCAGGGCGAGCCGGCGGCTGCGCAGGAACTTGAAGGCCACCCCGTGGCGGACACAGTGGTCACCGACCAGCTCCAGCACCTGCGCGGCGTCGTCCAGCCCCACCGAGACGTGCACCTTCCAGCCCTGGCGGGGCAGCTCCGCGTCCTGTGGGTGCCACATCACCCAGCCGCCCTGCTCGACGGCCCGCCAGCCGGGTGGCGGCGTGCGGTCGGCCAGCGGGAAGCGGGTGCCGGCGTCGGCGGTGTATGCGGGCGAGTCGACGAAGATGGGGTCGGCGAGCAGGAAGGCGCCTGGCGTGGGCATGGCACACCTCGGGGACGACGGATCGGGAAACGTCCCGGAGACCGCCTCGGCGGGCCGCTCGGAACAACACCCATCGTGGTCGTCGGGCCGCCCTGGGGCGTCCGGCTGCGGGGCGATCTCCACGCTCCCCCGCCGGACGGACGGCGGGCGGGTCCGCATCCGTCCGGAGTCGGACACCGAGGATCACCCCGTACGGGGACCCGGTCCGCCGCCGGCCCCGCCACAATCGGTGCCGTACCACCGCCCACCACCGGAGGTTGTCGATGAAGACCGAGACCCGGCGCCCGCCGGTCGTCGTGCTCCTACAGGTTCACCGCGAGGACGAGGGCTGGACGACGCAGGCCTGGGGGGTACCGCTCGACGGGCGGCGGTGCCTGCTGCGCGCGGCGGACCCCGGCGCGGTGCGCCCGGCCGACCGGGTGCGGCTCCTCGCCGTCTCCGGCTCCGGGCCGCGTCCGCGACGTACCGCGTTGGAGGCCGCCGGCGTGTCGGTGCTGCGGCGCGGCGGCACGGGCCGCCCGGACCTGCTGGCGGTCACCCTCGCCGCCGACCTGCCGGTGGACGGGCCGGTCGGGCACGGCACGGACGCCCGGGCGGTCCGCGACGTCGTCGCCCTGCTCGCCGACGACGACCGGACGCCGTGGCGGCTCGCCGACGGTCCGGATGACGGGGACGGCCCGGCCGGTGGCCCGGTTCCGGTGACCGTCGAGGGCTCCGCAGCCGACCGGACGGTCGGGCCCGCCGCCGCGCCGGACGACGGTGGGGACGACGGTGGGGACGCCCCGCTGTCGTGGACCTGCCGAATCCTCGGGATCGGCTGCCCCGATCCGCAGTGACCGATCCTGAGGCGACCATGACGACACCCGACGGCGGATCCGCCGCACCGGCGTCGCGGCGGTTCCGCGGCTGGCTGCGCCGGGACGTCCTGCTGCTACCGGTGCTGTGCCTGCTCGACCTGTTCACGGCGTCCTCGGTGGTGGTCAGCGACCATCCGGTGAGCCCGTCGGCGCGGGCGTGGCAGGTCGCCGCGGCCGTGGCCGCCTTCGCCGTGCTGGCCTGGCGGCGTCGCGCCCCGGTGGTGGTCTTCGCCGTCGAGTGCGCCCACGGGGTGGCGGTGTGGTTCCTGCTGCACGACTACCGGCCCACGCTCGCGCTGATCGTCGCCCTCTACGCGGTGGCCGCGTCACGCCCCGTCGCCGTGTCGGCCGGCGCGTACGCGGCGGCGTGCGGGCGCGGCCTGCTCAACGCGGTGGACTCGTTCCGGGTGGAGCCCAACCCGGGCGCGCGGCCCGGCGAGTTCGCCGTCACCGCCCTGATGTTCGCCGTCATCTACGGCACCGCCTGGGCCGTGGGCCTGCTGACCCGTCGCCACCACTGGCGGGTGGAACAGCTCGAACGGGACCGGCGCACCGCGCGGGCTGAGGCGGTGGCGTTGGAGCGGCGGCGGATCGCGGCGGAGCTGCACGACGTGGTGTCCCACTCGGTCACCGTCATGGTGTTGCAGGCCGCCGGGGCCGCCCGGCTCACCGAGACCGACCCGGAGCGGGCCCGGCAGGCGCTGCTGCACATCCAGCAGGCCGGGCAGCAGGCCATGGCCGAGCTGCGCCGGCTGCTGGACGTGATGCGGGTCGACGCCGGGCCGGACGTGGAGCGGCTGGACCCGCAGCCGAGCCTGGACGACGTGGAGGTGCTGCTCGCCTCGATGGCGCGGGCCGGGCTCTCGGTCACCAGCACGGTGTCGGGTGTTCCCACGAGCATCGACCCGAGCGTGGGGCTGGCCGCGTACCGGACGGTGCAGGAGAGTCTCACCAACACGCTCAAGCACGCCGGGCCGGGGGCCCGGGCCACCGTCCGGCTCGCCTGGGAGCAGCAGGTGCTGCTGGTGCGGGTCGAGGACGACGGCGGGTCCGCGCGCCGCCCGGCCGTGGCCGACGGTCTGTCCGCCGGTCACGGGTTGGCCAGCCTCACCGAGCGGATCCACCGCGTCGGGGGACGGCTGACCGCCGGTCCGCTCGCCGCCGGCGGGTTCCGGGTAACCGCGAGCCTCCCCATCGCCCACCGGCCCGACGTCGTCCTTCCGTCGGGCCGGGACCGGCGGTCCGGGGAGCCCGCGTACCCGATCGGAGATCATCCGCGTCCGCTGTCCGACAGCTGACTTCCCGACCGCCGGGGCGGGGCGGACGATCGGCGGTGCCGCCCCGGCCGTCGTGGGCGGTCGCACGGGCGCGCCGCCACCGCGCCGACGACCCACGGGAGGCGTGATGCAGATCCGGGTGCTGCTCGCCGACGACCAGCCGCTCGTCCGCGCCGGGATCGCGATGCTGTTGTCCGCGGAGCCGGACGTCGAGATCGTGGCGGAGGCCGACGACGGGGCGCAGGCCGTCGAGCTCAGCCGCCAGCTCCGCCCGGACGTGGTGCTCATGGACGTGCGGATGCCGCACATCGACGGGGTGGCCGCGACCCGGGCGCTGGCTGCGGAACACCTGATCGACGATCCCGACCGTCCGGTACGGATCATCATCCTGACGACCTACCACGTGGACGAGGCGGTGCACGCCGCACTGCGCGCGGGGGCCTCCGGCTTCGTCCTCAAGGACGCGGCGCCGCAGGAACTGGTGGCGGCGGTGCGGGCGGTCGCCGCGGGTGAGGCCTGGCTGGACCCGGCCGTCACCCGGCGGCTGCTCGACGACCTGGTGACCCGCCCGGATCCGGGCCTGCCCTCCCCCGTGCAGATGGCCCAGCTCACGCCCCGCGAGCGGGAGGTCCTGGTGCTCATGGCGTACGGGATGTCCAATCGGGAGATCGCCGAGCACCTGGTGCTGGGCGACGCGACGGTGAAGACCCACGTCAGCCGGGTGCTGATGAAACTGGGCCTGCGGGACCGCACACACGCCGTGGTCGCCGCCTACCAGAGCCGCCTCGTGCAGCCGGGCACCGCGCCGCCGGCCCCCGCCAGGGCGGCGGGGCCGGCCTGGCGGGGGCCGGCCCGCGCCTCACTCACGTGACGGCTCCGCCATCGTCCGCCGCAGCTCCCGCTTGAGCACCTTGTGGCTCGGCCCGAGCGGCAGGGCGTCGACGTAGCGGATCCGACGGGGGTACTTGTGGCGGCCCAGGCGCTCCCGGGACCAGTCGACCAGGTCCTGTTCGGCGGGGCGGGGCACGGTCGGGTTGGGCACCACCACCGCGCAGATCTCCTCACCGTGCAGCGGATCGGGGATGCCGATCACCGCCACCTGGTCGACCGCCGGATGACGGGCCAGGACCTCCTCCACCTCCCGGGGGTGGACGTTGAACCCACCCCGGATGACGAGGTCCTTCTTGCGGTCCGCGATCGTGACGAACCCGTCGGCGTCCCGCCGGCCGAGGTCGCCGCTGCGGAACCAGCCGTCGACGAGCACCTCCGCGGTGGCCTCGGGCCGGCCGAGGTAGCCGGCGAAGACGTTGTGACCCCGGATGACGATCTCGCCGATCTCCCCGGCGGGCAGCAGCTCGATCCGGTCGTCCAGGTCGGCGCGGGCGATCTCCACCTCCACCCCCCACACGGGGTGCCCGACCGTGCCGGCGCGGGTGCCGAAGGCGGGCTGGTTCTTGGTCGCCGTGGGCGAGGTCTCCGACAGGCCGTACCCCTCGTAGACGGTGGTGTCGAAGGAGTCGGAGAACCGTTCCAGCACGGCCACCGGCAGCGACGCCCCGCCCGAGATGCACATCCGCAGGCGGGGCAGCGGCTGCCGGCCACGGGCCGCGTCGAGCAGCGCAACGTACATGGTCGGCACCCCGTGGAAGACGGTCACCTGTTCGCGCAGCATCAGGTCGATCGCCGCCGGCCCGGTGAACCGGCCGAGCAGCACCAGCGTCGCGCCGACCCGGAAGGTGCCGTTCATCGCCACGGTCTGCCCGAAGCTGTGGAACAGCGGCAGGCAGCCCAGCACCACGTCGTCGCTGCGCGCGTCGTTGGCGTCGAACACGTTGACGGTGGCGTTCAGGACCAGGTTGAGGTGGGTCAGCTGGGCCCCCTTGGGGGCGCCGGTGGTGCCGCTGGTGTAGAGGATCACGGCGGTGTCCTCGGCCTGTCGCGTCTCGTACGTCGGCAGCGGGGCCAGCGCGGTGCCCGCGTCCTCCAGGCGTACGACGTCCGGTGGGGTGGGGGCCGGCCCGACCGTCACCAGGGTGACACCGGCCAACGCCGCCGCCCGTGCCCCCATCTCCAGTTGGGAGGTGTGGCAGACGAGCAGCTTCGCACCACTGTCGCGCAGCAGCCGCGCCGCCTCCTCGGCCGTCAGCAGCAGGTGCACCGGGACGACCACCGCGCCGAGGGCCAGGGTGGCGTAGTAGACGCGCGGGAAGTCGACCACGTTGGGGGCGAGCAGCGCCACCCGGTCGCCGGGAGCCACGCCCGCCGCGCGCAGCCCGGCCGCGTGGCAGCGGGCCTCCAGCCACAGCTCGGCGTACGTGACCCGGATGTCGCCGTCGACCACGGCGACGGTGTCCGGGTGCCGACGGGCGGACTCGGCCAGCACCATGGCCAGCGACAGGGCGGTCACCGTGGCTGCCCGGGGTGCAGCCGGCTGACCGTCTCGGCGACGCAGACCGGCTTGCCGCCGGCGTCGCTGTCCACGGTGACCGTGGTGACCACCTGGACGCCGCCCTCGACGGGGGTCACCGCGCCGATGGTGGCGGTGGCGCGGACCGCGCCCCCGACCCGGACCGGGGCGGGGAAGCGGACCCGGTTCAGGCCGTAGTTGACCCCCATCTCGACGCCGTCGACCCGGTACAGCCGACCGACGAGCGCCGGCAGCAGGGACAGGGTGAGGTAGCCGTGGGCGATGGTGCCGCCGTACGGCCCGGTGGCGGCGCGGGCCGGGTCGGTGTGGATCCACTGGTGGTCGTCGGTGGCCTCGGCGAACAGGTCCACGCGGCGCTGGTCGACCGGATACCACGGGCCGGGGCCGATGCTCTCGCCGACGGCGGCGGCCAGCTCGTGCACGGAGGCGAAGGTTCTCATGCCAGGTGTCCTCCCAGTCGGGTGTAGCCGCGCAGCAGGTCGCGGGCGATGATGAGCCGCTGCATCTCGTCGGTGCCCTCGAAGATCCGGTACAGCCGGACCTGCCGGTACCAGCGTTCGATCGGCAGTTCGCGGGTGTAACCCATGCCGCCGTGGATCTGGAGCACCCGGTCCACCACGCGGTTGACCATGCCCGCGCCGTACAGCTTCCCCATCGAGGACGCGTGCCGGGGGTCGAGGCCGGCGTCGACGGTCCAGGCGGCCCGCAGGATGAGCCAGCGGGCGGCCTCCAGCTCGGTCTCCGAGTCGGCGATCATCCACTGGATGGCCTGGTTGGTGCCGATCTTCGCGCCGAAGGTCTCCCGGGTGTTGGCGTGCTCGATGGCCATTGCCAGGGCCCGCTCCGCGATGCCGACCGCGTGCGACGGGATGGTGTACCGGCCCTTGCCGATCCACTCCATGGCGAGGGCGAAACCCTGGCCGACCTCGCCGAGGACGTTGCGGTGCGGCACCCGGACGTCGTCGAAGACCAGCGACGCGGGCCCGCCCTCGCCCATGGTCTGGATGAACTCGGACCGCCAGCCCATCGCCCGGTCCACCAGGAAGGCCGTCGCGCCGCCGTCGCGGACGCTGCGGTCGGGGTCGGTGACCGCGATGACGATGGCGAAGTCGGCCTCGTTGCCGCCGGTGATGAACGTCTTCTCACCGGTGAGGACCCAGTCGTCGCCGTCGCGGCGGGCGCGCAGCCGGATGTTCGCGGCGTCGGAGCCCGCACCGGGCTCGGTGATGGCGAAGCAGCTCGACCGCTCGCCCTCGATCGTCGGGACCAGGTACTCGCGCCGCTGCGCCTCGTTCGCCCGGAACAGGATGTTGTCGGCCTCCCCGCCGAACCGGAACGGCACGAAAGACCGGCCGAGTTCCGTCCAGATCAGCGACTGGGTGACGGCCGGCAGGTCCATGCCGCCGTACTCCTCGGGGTGGCCAGGCCCCAGAAGCCGAACTTGCGGGCCTTGCGTTGCAGTTCGCGCAGCTCGCTGCGGTCCAGCCCGGGGCGGTGCTCCCGCTCCCGGCGCAGCAGTTCCTGTTCGAGCGGCATCACCTCCCTGGTGATGAAGTCCCGGGCGGTGTCCCGGATGGCCCGTTCCTCGTCCGACAACGCGAAGTCCATGTCGCCTCCTGGGGTGGGTGCGCGGCGCGGGTCAGCGCGCGCCGCCGTTGACGTACAGGGTCTGGCCGCTGACGTACGAGGCGTCGTCGCTGGCCAGGAACGCGATCACCGAGGCGATCTCGGCTGGTTGGCCCACCCGGCGCAGCGGCGTCTGCTCCGCCACCCGGCGCTGGTGTTCCTCGGGGCTCGCGCCGACCCGCTCGGCCGTGGCGGCGGTCATGGCGGTGGCGACGTAGCCGGGGGCGACGGCGTTGACGGTGATGCCGAAGGGGCCGAGTTCGAGCGCCAGGGTGGCGGTGAGTCCCTGCACTCCCGCCTTGGCGGCGGCGTAGTTGGCCTGGCCCCGGTTGCCGAGCGCGGAGCGGCTGCTGAGGTTGACGATCCGGCCGTAGCGGGCCCCGACCATGTGTTGCTGGGCAGCCTGGCAGCACAGGAAGATGCTGGTGAGGTTGGTCGTCAGCACCGCCTGCCACTCGGGCAGCGGCATCTTGAACATGAGGTTGTCGCGGGTGATCCCGGCGTTGTTGACCAGGACGTGCAGGCCGCCGTACGTACGCACGACCCGGTCGGTGGTGGCGGCGACGGCGTCGGGGTCGGTGACGTCGCAGCCGAGCCCGACCGCGCGCCCTCCGGCGGCGGTGATCTCGTCGGCGACGACCTGGCTGCGCGCGGCGTCGAGGTCGACGACGGCGACGGTGGCGCCCTCGGCGGCGAGCCGGCGCGCGGTGGCCGCGCCGATGCCCTGCGCTCCGCCGGTGACGACGGCGATCCGGTCGGCGAATCTGGTCACGGGGTGTCCCCTCAGGTCTAGAAGGCGTTGACGCCGGTGAGCGCGCGGCCGATGAGCAGTTGCTGGATCTGGCTGGTGCCCTCGTAGAGGGTGGCGACGCGGGCGTCGCGCAGGTACTTTCCGACGGGGTACTCGTCGATGTAGCCGTACCCGCCGAAGACCTGTACCGCGTCGTTGGCCGCGCGGACGGCGGCCTCGCTGGCGAACAGTTTCGCCATCGACGCCTCGGTGGCGAACGGCTCGCCGCGGTCGATCAGGTCGGCCACCCGCCAGACGAGCATCCGGGCGGCGGCGGTGTCGACGGCGATGTTCGCCAGCAGCCGCTGCACGAGTTGGTGGCCGGCGATCGGCTTGCCGAACTGGGTCCGCTGGTTGGCGTAGCCGACGGCGGCGTCGAGGCAGCCCTGGGCGATGCCGACGCAGCCGGCGGCCACCGACATCCGCCCCTTGGCCAGGGTGGCCAGCGCCAGCCGGAACCCGCCGCCCTCGTCGCCGAGGCGGGCGGTGTCGGGCACCCGCACGGCGTCGAGGACGAGTTCGCCGGTCGCCTGGCCGCGCAGGCCGAGCTTGCCGTGGATCTCCCGGCGGTCGAGGCCGGGGCTGTCGGTGGGGACCAGGAACGCGGTGACCCCCCGGGGGCCGGGGCCGCCGGTGCGGGCGAACAGCAGGGCGACGTCGGCGGTGGTGCCGTTGGTGATGAACGTCTTGCGGCCGGTGAGCAGCCAGTCGCCGCCGTCGCGGACCGCGCGGGTGGTCAGGGCGGCGGCGTCGGAGCCGCTGTCGGGTTCGGTGAGGGCGAAGCAGCCGAGGGCGTCGCCGGAGCAGAGCCGGGGCAGCCACTGCTGCCGCTGCTGCGGGGTGCCGTGGGCGGCGATCGACTTGGCGACCAGGCCGAGGGAGACCGAGACGATGCCGCGCACGGCCGAGTCACCCCGGCCCAGTTCCTCCAGCACCAGGCAGTACGACAGGTGGTCGCCGCCGGAGCCGCCGTGCCCGGGGTCGATGGTCAGGCCCAGGAAGCCGACCTCGCCGAGCTTGCCGACGACGGCCGGGTCGACCGCTTCGCGGCGGTCCCAGGCCGCGGCGTGCGGGAGGACCTCGCGGTCGACGAAGTCGGCGGCGAGCTGCCGTACCGCGGCCTGCTCGGGCGAGAGACAAAGGTCCATGACCGTTAAACTAGCGCTGCAAGTTTTACTCTGTCCAGAGCCGGCTGTGGCAGAGTTCGGACTGCGCCCGCGCCCCGGGCGCACCCGCCGCGCCCCGCACGTCGGGGCGGCCCGAGCCACAGGAGAGACGACATGCCCCGGCCACGACAGGCGCTGCTGAGCCGGCAGCGGATCGTCGAGGCCGCCGCCGCGCTGATCGACGGCGAGGGCCTGGAGGCGTTCTCCACCCGCAGGCTCGCCGCCGACCTCGGGGTGCGCGGCCCGTCGCTGTACAACCACTTCGCCACGAAGGACGAGATCCTCGACGCGGTGGCCGACTCGGTCACCGCCCAGGTCGACGTCTCATTCTTCGGCACGGTCGACTGGCGGGAGGCGCTGCGCCGCTGGGGGCACTCGTACCGGGCGGCGCTCGCCGCCCACCCGAACATCGTGCCGTACCTCGCCCGGGGCCCCCGGCGACGACCGGCGGCCCTGGCGATGGCCGACGCGGTCTACGGCGGGCTGGTCGACGCCGGCTGGCCGCCGGCCCGCGCCACCCACATCGGCGCGCTCATGCGGTACTTCGTGGCCGGCTCGGCGCTGGGCTCCTTCGCCCGCGGCTTCGTCGAGGACCCGTCGCTCTACGCCGACCAGTACCCCCACCTGGCTCAGGCCCACCGCCTCGCCGAACACCAGCAACGCGTCGACGAGGGCGCCTTCGCCCTCGGACTGGACGCGCTGATCGACGGCCTCTCCCGCACCTACGAGGCCACCGTCGGCCCACTGCCGCCTCTTCCGCCGGCCGGCGACGCGCACTAAAGTCCAAACTTGCACCGCTAGTTTTAGCGACGTGAGGGGCGACATGGAGCTGGCACGGACCGACCTCTACCTCGACGGACGCTGGGTTGCGGCCACCAGCGGGCAGACCCTGCCGGTGCACAACCCGACCACCGAGGAGGTCGTGGCGAGCGTGCCGGCCGGCACGGCGGCCGACGTCGACCGGGCCGTGTCCGCCGCGCGGGCCGCCTTCGACGGCTGGGCCGCCACCCCGCCGGTCGAGCGGGCCGCCGCCCTCGACCGGCTGCACACGGCCCTGACCGCCCGCGCCGACGAGATCGCCCGGACCGTCACGCTGGAACTGGGCACGCCGCTGAAGGTGTCCGCCCGGATCCAGACCGGCCTGCCACTGACCGTCCTGCGCGGCTACGTCGACCTCGCGGCCGAGCCGCCGGCCGCGCAGCAGATCGGCAACTCGCTGGTGGTGCACGAGCCGGTCGGGGTGGTCGGGGCGATCACCCCGTGGAACTACCCGCTGCACCAGGTGACGGCCAAACTCGCCCCCGCCCTCGCGGCCGGCTGCACGGTCGTGCTCAAACCGAGCGAACTGACCCCGCTGGTGGCGTACCTCCTCTTCGACGCCGTCGACGAGGCGGGCCTGCCGCCCGGCGTGGTCAACCTGGTCACCGGCACCGGGCCGGAGGTCGGCGAGGCCCTGGCCGGGCACCCCGACGTCGACCTGATCTCCTTCACCGGCTCCACCGCCACCGGCCGGCGGGTGGCCCACCTCGCCGCCGACCGCATCGCCCGCGTCGCCCTGGAACTCGGCGGCAAGTCGGCCAACATCGTGCTGGACGACGCCGACCTCGCCACGGCGGTCCGGGTCGGGGTCGGCAACGCCTTCCTCAACTCCGGGCAGACCTGCACCGCCTGGACCCGGATGCTCGTCGCGCGCAGCCGCTACGAGGAGGCCGTCGACCTGGCCGCGAAGGCGGCCGAGAGCCACCGACCAGGCGACCCCTTCGACCCGGCCACCCGACTCGGCCCGCTCGTGTCGGCCGACCAACGGCAGCGGGTCCGCGACCACGTCGACCGGGCCCTGGCAGACGGCGGCCGACTGGTCACCGGCGGACCACAGGCGCCGGTGCCGGACCGGGGCTGGTTCGTCGCCCCCACCGTCGTCGCCGACGTCGACCCCGACAGCGCCCTCGCCCAGGAGGAGGTCTTCGGGCCGGTGCTCGCCGTCATCCCGGTCGACGACGACGACCACGCCGTGGCCGTGGCCAACAACTCCCGGTACGGGTTGGCGGGGGCGGTGTGGTCCGGCGACGAGGAGCGGGCGCTGCGGGTGGCGCGGCGGATGCGTACCGGGGCCGTCGACATCAACGGCGCGCCGTTCAACCCCCTCGCCCCGTTCGGCGGCTACAAGCAGTCCGGCATCGGCCGGGAACTGGGCAGCCACGGGCTCGCCGAGTTCCTCGAGACCAAGGCCATCCAGCGATGAGGGCGCTGGTCGTCCGTGGCGTCGGGCAGCCGCCCCGCGTCGAGGGGATCGAGTTGCCGCCCACCGGGCCCGGCGAGGTGCGCGTCGCCGTCCGGGCCGCCGGCGTCTGCCACTCCGACCTGTCCATGGTCGACGGCACCGTCGCCGCGTCGTTCCCGCTGGTCCTCGGGCACGAGGCGGCCGGCGTGGTGGTCGAGGTCGGCGACGGCGTACGCCGGGTGGCGCCCGGGGCGCACGTGGTGCTCAACTGGGCGCCACCGTGCCGTGAGTGCTGGTACTGCGGGCACGGCGAGCCGTGGCTGTGCGAACACGCGGGAACCCCGTCCACCCCACGCGGGCGCACCGACGCCGGGGAGCCCCTGCACGTCACACTCGGCCTCGGCGCCCTCGCCGAGGAGGTGGTCGTACCCGAACGCGCCGTCATCGGGGTTCCCACCGACCTGCCGTTCGACGCCGCCGCGCTGCTCGGGTGCGCCGTGCTCACCGGCGTCGGCGCGGTCCGGCGCACGGCCGCCGTCGCCGCGGGCGACACGGTGGCGGTGATCGGCCTCGGCGGAGTGGGCCTGTCCGCGGTCTCGGCCGCCCGCGCGGCCGGCGCCGCGCTCGTCATCGCCGTGGACGTGTCGCCGGCGAAGGCGGACCTGGCCGTCGCCGCGGGCGCCACCGACTTCCTCGTCGCCGACGAGACGCTGTCGCGGGCGGTCCGGGGGCTCACCGACGGGCGGGGCGTCGACCACGCGCTGGAGTGCGTCGGGCGCAGCGCCACCATCCGCGCCGCCTGGCGGGCCACCCGCCGGGGCGGCCGGGTGACGGTCGTCGGCATGGGCGCCAAGGACGACGTCCTGGGCCTGAGCGCTCTGGAGATCTTCCACTCGGCGCGCACCCTGCGCTCCTCCGTCTACGGCTCCTCCGACGCCGACCGGGACGTGCCCGACCTGGCCCGGGCCGTGCTCGACGGCACCCTGGACCTGGTGCCCCTGATCACCGACCGGGTGACGCTCGACGAGGCCGCGCAGGCGCTGGCCCGGATGGCCCGGGGCGAGGGCGCCCGAACCGTGGTGCTGTTGCCCTAGGCGAGCACGCGGGCCAGTTCGGTACGCGACCGGATGCCCAGCCGGTGGAAGATGTTGCGCAGGTGGTGGTCGACCGTCCGGGTGGACAGGAACATCCGGGCCGCGATCTCCCGGTTGGTGGCGCCCTCCGCCACCAGGTGTGCGATGCGCAGCTGCTGACCGGTCAGCAGCCGCGCCGCCGGCCGGTCGGGCGGGCCGACGGACTCCCCCGCCGCCCGCAGCTCCGCCGTGGCCTGCTCGGCCCAGACGTCCGCGCCGAGCAGGGTGAACGTCTGCCGGGCCCGGTGCAGGTGCGCCCGCGCGTCGCGGGGACGTCGGCTGCGACGCAGTTCCCGGCCGAGCAGCAGTTCGGTGCGGGCCCGTTCGAAGCTGACGTCGTCGGCCGGGTGCCACCGTAACGCCGCCCGGAACTCCCGCTCGGCTGCCACGCTGCCGCGCTCGGCCAGCAGCGCGTGGCAGCGGGCCGACAACGCCCGGCGAGACGGGCTCGCCGTGCTGCTGGCCCATCTGTCGAAGACCGCCAGGGCGGCCCCCGCCTCCGCCCGCCGGCCCAGGTGTGCGGCCGCCTCCACCAGGTGCGGGGTGGCCATCACCTGGACCAGGACCTGGCCACGGCCGGTGCCGGGCCGGGCGAGCGCGGCCAGCCGCGCCGCGGCGTCGGCGTACCGCCCGTCGACCAGGTCGAGCACGGCCAACGCCCACTGGGCGAGGGCGTGCGGCCGGCTACCGGCGGGTGCCGTGTCGCCGATCCCCGCGACGTGCCGCAGGCTCGCCTCCCGGTCGGCGCGTACGGCGGCCAGCACGGCCAGCATGCCCAGGTGGACGCCGGCGGCCGGGTGCTGTCCCGTGGCGCGGGCCACCCGTAGCCCCTCGCGGGAGGTGGCGGTCGCCGCCTCGTGCCGGCCCAGCCAGTACTCGGCGACCGCCCGCAGTTCCAGCGCACGGGACAGCGTGGACAACTCCCCCCGGGCGCGGGCCAGTGCGACGGCGCGGTCGGCCAGCCGGTGCGCCGCCGCGTCCACCGCCACCAGCAGGCCGGCCACGGCCGCGCCGGTCAGCGCCGTCGGGCTGAGCGCCGACCCGGTCAGCCGGTCGCCCAGCACCACCGCCCGGCGCAGGAACGGCCCGCCCCGCTCGTGGTCGCCGCGCAGGGTCGCCGCCACCCCGGCGACGAGAGTGGTCAGCAGGACGGTCTCCGGCGGGTCCCCGGGGCGACGCAGGGCCGTCACCCGCCGGGCCACCTCCGCGTAGCGGTACTGGTCACCGCTGAAGCAGATCGCCTCCCCCGCGCGGACCAGCCCGACCACCGCCGCCGCCCGGTCCGTCCCGGCGATCACGTCGGCACCCGCCAGCAGGGTGGCCACGGCCTCGGACGGGGCGTCGCAGCGCAGTTCCAGCTCGCCGCGCAGCAGTGTGGCGCGGCCGACGACGGCCGGGTCGGCAGGGAGGGCGTGCAGCAGCCGGCGTGCCTGGTCGGGCCGGCCGCCCCACCAGGCGTACCGGGCGGCGGTGACCAGCCGGTCGGCGGCCCGGACGGGGTCGTCACCGAGTTCGGCGGCGCGGCACAGGGCCACCGAGGCGACGCTCCAGCCGCCCTCGCCGTGGGTCGCCGCCTGTTCCAGTTCCGCGGCCAGCTTCGGGTCGGGTCCGTCCGCGGCGGCGGCGAGGTGCAGGGCTCGGCGCAGCCGGCGGCCGGTGCCGTCGAGTGCCCCGGCGAGCAGCCGGTGGGCGGCGCGCCGCTCGGCGGGCGGCGCGGTGACCGCGACCATGAGCCGGGCGAGCGGGGGCGGGAAGGTGACGCCCGACGTGTCGACCCGGACCAGCCCGGCCGCCTCCGCCGGGGCGAGGGCCGCGACGCTGCTGCCAGCGGCGCGGGCGGCCCGGGCCAGGGTCACGGGATCGCCGTCCTCGTCGATGAGCGCGGCGAGCAGCAGCGCCCGCCGGGTGGCGCGCGGCAGCCGGGCCAGCCGTGACCGGTACGCGCGGGCCAGCGCGCCGTCCGGCGGCGGCGCGGCGGGCAGTGGCTCCTCGCCCCGCCACTGCCCCTCGGTCAGCGTGCCGGCGAGGTCGACCAGAGCCTGCGGGTTCCCGGCGGCGACGCCGGTCAGCGCCGCGGCTACCGCCGCCGGCACCGGGCCGCCGTGGTGGTCGGCGAGCAGGGCGAGGCTGTCGGGCTCGTCGAGCGGGCGGAGCCGGTGGGCGGGGATCCCGGCGACTGTCGTGTCGTCGGCGGCGGTGAGCAGGAGGGCGACCGGCAGGTGGCCGACCCGGCGGGCCACGAAGGCCAGGGTCTGCGCGGTGGGTCGGTCACCGGAGTCGACGTCGTCGACGGTGCACAGCAGCGGACGGTCCCGGGCGGCGTCGGTGAGCAGGCCGAGCACGGCCATGGCGAGGACCAGGCGCTGGTCGGTGGGGCAGCCGTGGCCGGCCAGGGCGCGGTGCAGCACGGCCCGCTGCCGGTGCGGCAGCGCGTCGGCCCGGCCCAGCAGCGGGTCGAGCAGGCGTTGCAGTCCCGCGTAGGGTAACGCCGCCTCGTCGGTCAGCCCCGCTCCGGCGAGGGTCAGGCGGGTGCCGGCGTGCCGGTGCGCGTACGCCAGCAGGGCGCTGCGCCCGGAGCCCGGTTCGCCGTGCAGCAGCAGCGCGCCACCGGCATGGTCGTCGAGCAGCCGGCGGATCTCACGGCACTCGTCGTCACGCCCCCGCAACCCGGTTATTTGCACTCTGAATGCAGTAACCATGCATCCAGTTTTACCTATCGGTAACCTGTTGGAAAGAGGAAACGCTCACCGGCGGTGGTCAGCGCCGGCGGGTTCGGCCAGCAGGGCCCCGACCGTGCGGGCCATCACCGCCCGGGCCTGGTCCACCCCCAGCCCGAGACCGTCCCGCAGCATCGACCACGCCGACCACATGCTCGCCGCCACCAGGGCCTGCACCAGTTGCTCCCGCCCCGCCCCGGCCCGGTCCAGTTCGCTGGCGAACAGCTGCTCGACCTCGTCACGGACGCGGGCGATGTGCTTGAGCCGGTTGCGGTGCAGCTGCGCGGAGACCGGCTCGCGCATCTGCGCCGCCCGTGCCGAGGGCGCGATGAGCTGGAGCAGCTTGGCCCGCTGCCGGCAGTACGCGTCGACACGCCGGGGCAGCGGCAGCGTCGGGGAGATCGGCCGCCACACCGCGTCCTGCTGCCGCAGCAGTTCCGCGCCGCTGGCCTCGAACAGCGTCTCCATGTCCTTGAAGTTGGTCCACAGCGTCCGCAGGGAGATGCCGGCCCGCTCGGCGATACGCTCGCCGGTCGGCCGCAGGTCGCCCTCGGAGATCAGAGCGAGGTGCGCCTCGACGATGGCCGCCCGGGTCCGCTCGGCGCGGGCCGTACGCCCGTCCACCCGCGCCGGCGGGTCGGCCGCCGTCTCCGCCGCCGGCGGCGTGCCAACTCCCGCCGACCCGGCCTGTCCCGGCGCCCCGGCCCTGCCCATCCGCGCCCGCCTCCTTCAACCACACCGCCACCGCGAGGGTGTTACCGGGGCCGCCCTGCGAACGGCCCCACCCGTCGGGGCCGCCTGCGGACGGTCCCGACGCACGCCGAGTCTAGACGCGCCCCACCGCGGGATCCGGAGCCGCGTGGCGGCGCAGTTCCCGCCGGGCCAGCGACTGCCGGTGCACCTCGTCCGGGCCGTCGGCCAGCCGCAGGGCCCTCGCCCGCGTCCACAGCCGGGCCAGCGGGGTGTCCTGGCTGACCCCGGCCGCGCCGTGGGTCTGCACCGCCCGGTCGACGATCCACTCGACCGCCGCCGGAACCGCGATCTTGATCGCCTGGATCTCGGTGTGGGCCTGCCGGTTGCCGACGGTGTCCATGAGCCAGGCCGTCTTGAGCACCAGCAGGCGGGCCTGTTCCAGGCGCACCCGGGACTCGGCGATCCAGTCGCGCACCACACCCTGCTCCGCCAGCGGCGCGCCGAAGGCCCGCCGGTCGACCACCCGCCGGCACATCAGCTCGATCGCCCGTTCGGCCATGCCGATCAACCGCATGCAGTGGTGCACCCGGCCCGGCCCGAGCCGGGCCTGCGAGATGGCGAACCCCGACCCCTCCGCCCCGACCAGGTTGGCCGCCGGGACGCGGACGTCGACGAAGTCGATCTCGGCGTGGCCGCCGTGGTCGCTGTCGTCGTACCCGAAGGTCGTCATACCCCGGCGGACGGTGACCCCGGCGGCGTCACGGGGCACCAGGATCTGGCTGTGCTGCCGGTGCCGGGGCGCCGCGGGGTCCGTCCGGCCCATGACGACGAACACGACGCAGCGCGGGTCCATCGCACCGGTGATGAACCACTTGCGACCGTTGACGACGTAGTCGTCGCCGACCCGCTCGATGCGGGTGACGATGTTGGTGGCGTCGGAGGAGGCGACCGCCGGTTCGGTCATCGCGAACGCCGAACGGATCCGGCCCTCCAGCAACGGAGTGAGCCAGCGCTCCCGCTGGGCGGAGCTGCCGAACTGGGCCAGCAGTTCCATGTTGCCGGTGTCGGGTGCCGCGCAGTTGAGGGCCACCGGGGCGAGCCACGGACACCGGCCGGTGATCTCGGCCAGCGGCGCGTACTGGAGGTTGGTCAGGCCCGCGCCGTGCTCACCCGGCAGGAACAGGTTCCACAGGCCGCGCCGGCGGGCCTCGGCCTGGAGGTCGGCCACCACCGGCGGCACAGCCCACGGGTCGACCCGTCGTGCGGCCTGCTGCTCGAACACCGGCTCGGCCGGGTGGACGCACTCGGCCATGAAGCGCAGCAGGCGCTCGCGCAGCCGTTCGGTCGTCTCGTCGTAGCGGAAGTCCATCATGTCCTCCGGATCGTCGCCAGTCCCTGGGCCACCAGCGGTGGCACCCGCACGCCCACGGTGTCGAAGCCCTCGCCCACGGTCCGACCGAGCACGAACCGGTAGTGCACGCCCTCGAGGATCACGGCGAGCTTGAACGCGGCGAAGGCGAGGTACCAGTCGAGGTCGTCGAGACTCAGGCCGGTGCGGTCGGCGTACCGGGTGGCCAGGGTGTCGGCGTCCGGCTGACCGGGCACGTCGACGCGGCCGGCGTACACCAACGACAGCCCCAGGTCGGCCAGCGGATCGCCCAGCGTGGACATCTCCCAGTCCAGGACGGCACGCACCGTGCCGTCCTCGCCGACGAGCACGTTGTCGAGCCGGAAGTCGCCGTGCACGACGACGGCGGCGGGGCCCGACGGCACGGCGGCCGCCAGCCGGCTGTGCAGTTCGTCGACGCCGGGCAGGTCACGGCTGCGGGAGGCGTCGAGCTGCTGCTTCCAGCGCCACACCTGACGGGCGTTGTAGCCGGCGGGGCGACCCAGGTCGGCCAGCCCGACGGCGGCCGGGTCGACCGTGTGCAGGGCGGCGAGGACGTCCATCAGCTCCAGTGCCAGCGCCCGCACCTGTCCGGGTGACAGTCCGGCCAGGTCGGCCGACTCGCGGTACACCAGGCCGGCGACGTGACCCATCAGGTAGAACGGGGCACCCAGTACCGCCGGATCGGGGCAGTGGTGCACCATCGGCGGCACCGGCACGGCGGTCGGGGCCAGCGCCCCCATCACCCGGTGTTCCCGGCCCATGTCGTGCGCGGTCGCCAGGACGTGCCCCAGCGGCGGCCGGCGCAGCACCCAACGGGTCCGCCCGTCGGTGAGCGCGTAGGTCAGGTTCGACCGCCCACCGGGCAGCAGCGCGGCGCGCAGCGCACCGGCCCGCAGCCCGGGCAGCGCCTCGTCGAGGTGGGCCGTGAGCCGGCGCAGGTCCAGCCCCGGCGGGTCAGGCACCACGCCGCTCCACGTCCCGCTGGGTGCGGTTCATCGCGCGCAGCCAGCGGTCCGGGTCGGCGGCGCGACCGGCGTACCAGTCGGCCACCTCCGGGTGGGGCAGCACCAGGAACCGATCCCCTGTCAGGGCGTCGACGGCACAGTCCGCCACCTGTTCGGCGGTGACGGCGGTGGCGTCGAGCAGCGCGGCGCTCATGCCGTCGGCGGCGGCCAGCATCGGGGTACGGACCCCCTGGGGACACAGTGCCTGGACGGTGACACCCCGGTGGGCGTACGTGGCACGCAGCCACTCGGCGAAGCTGAGGGCGGCGTGCTTGGTCACCGAGTAGGGGGCCTTACCGAGCAGGGTGAGCAGGCCCGCGGCGGAGACGGTGACCAGGAGCCGGCCGCGCCCGGTCGCCAGCCAGTGCGGCAGCAGCTCGCGGGCGGCGTACACGTGGGACATGACGTTGACCCGCCAGGCCCGGTCCCAGGCCTCGGCGGGGGCATCGGCGCCGCCGCCGGGAGCCACACCGGCGTTGGCGCAGTACAGGTCGACCGTGCCCAGCCTGGCGCGGGCGAAGTCGACCAGGTCCGCCACCCCGGCGGGGTCCGCGGCGTCGGCGGGGAACGACAGGCCGCCGATCCGGGTGGCGACGGCACCGGCCGCGGCCGGATCGAGGTCGTTGACGACCACCCGGGCGCCGGCGGTGGCGAACCGCGCCGCCAGTGCCGCCCCGATGCCGGAGCCGGCACCGGTCACCACGACGGCCGCCCCGGGCAGGGGCAGGCCGGTGGTCATCCGGCGCTCCTGCCGGCGAGGGTGACGCCCCCGTCGACGACGAGGGTCTGACCGGTGATCCAGGCCGCGTCGGGCGCGGCGAGGAAGGCCACCGCCCCGGCGACGTCCTGCGGCTCGCCGAGCCGCCCGAGCGGGTACGCCCCGGCGACCTCGTCCTCCCGGCCGGCGTAGAGGGCCTGCGCGAAGCGGGTCTTCACCACGGCGGGCGCGACCGCGTTGACCCGTACGGCGGGGGCCAGCTCCACCGCCAGGCACGCGGTGAGGTGGTTGACGGCGGCCTTGCTGACCCCGTAGAAGGCGATGCCGCTCGGCGGGGTGAACCCGGCGATCGAGGAGACGTTGACGACGCACCCGCCGCGTTCGGCCATGCCGGCGGCGCAGACCTGCTGCACCCAGCCGAGGGTGCCGAGCAGGTTCACGTCGAGGATCTTGCGGGCCGCGGCGAGGTCGAGCCCGAGCAGCGGCCCGTGCACGGGATTGATACCGACGTTGTTGACCAGGACGTCGACGGGCCCGAACGCCTCGCCGACGCGGCGGACGGCCTCGGCCCGGTGGTCGGGGTCGTCGGCGCGGCCGGACACGCCCACGGCGTGCGCGGAGCCGCCCAGGGCGGCGATCGCTTCGGCCAGCGGTTCGGGCTGCCGGGCGGTGAGGCCGACCCGGGCCCCGTCGGCGACGAGCCGGCGGGCGATGGCCAGCCCGATGCCGCGGCTGGCGCCGGTGACCAGGGCGACCCGTCCGGCCAGCGGACCCGAAGTTGCATTCACGGTGCAGATAGTAGGGAGCGCCGCGCACGGAAGTCAACGGCGGTGACGGGCGCCACGCGTGCCAACCGTTGACTTGACATCCCGATAACCGCACTGTCACTGCATAAACATCAGTCGTGCTCGGAGAGGACCGTCCATGCCCGAAGCCGTCATCGTCGCCGCCGCCCGCTCCCCCATCGGGCGCGCCACCAAGGGATCCCTGCGCGACGTGCGCCCCGACGACCTCGCCGCTGCCATCGTGCGGGCCGCCCTCGACCAGGTGCCGCACCTGGACCCGGGCGAACTCGACGACCTGATGCTCGGCTGCGGCCAACCCGCCGGCGAGCAGGGGCACAACCTCGGCCGCGTCGTCGCCACCCTGCTCGGCCTCGACCACCTGCCCGGCACGACCGTCAACCGGTACTGCTCCTCGTCCCTGCAGACCACCCGGATGGCGCTGCACGCCATCCGGGCCGGCGAGGGCCACGCCTTCGTCTCGGCCGGTGTCGAGTGCGTCTCCCGCTACCCCAACGGCCGCGCCGACGGCCACCCGGGAACCACCAACCCCACCTTCGCCGGGGCCCTGACCCGGACCGCGACCCGGGCCGGCGGCGACGCCCCGCCCTGGCAGGACCCGCGCCGGGAGGGACTGCTGCCGGACGTCTACATCGCCATGGGACAGACCGCCGAGAACGTCGCCCAACTGCGCGGCGTGACCCGCCAGCGGCAGGACGAATTCGCCGTACGGTCGCAGAACCTCGCCGAGAAGGCGCTCGCCGACGGATTCTGGGCGCGCGAGATCACCCCCGTGACCGTGCCGGACGGCACGGTCGTCGCCGCCGACGACGGCCCCCGCGCCGGCGTGACCATGGAGTCCGTTGCGGCGCTGGCGCCGGTGTTCCGGCCGGACGGCACCGTCACCGCCGGCAACTGCTGCCCGCTCAACGACGGGGCCGCCGCCCTCGTCGTCATGTCCGACGTGCGGGCCCGCGAACTGGGGATCACCCCCCTGGCGCGGATCATCGCCACCGGACTGAGCGCCCTGTCCCCCGAGATCATGGGGCTCGGCCCCGTCGAGGCGTCCCGGCAGGCGCTGCGCCGCGCGGGCATGTCCATCCGGGACGTCGACCTGGTGGAGATCAACGAGGCGTTCGCCGCGCAGGTCGTGCCGAGCGCCGAGGAGCTGGGCGTGGACTGGGACCGGCTCAACGTCAACGGCGGCGCGATCGCCGTCGGGCACCCGTTCGGCATGACCGGTGCCCGGATCACCACCACGCTCATCAACTCGCTGCGCTGGCACGACCGGCAGATCGGGCTGGAGACGATGTGTGTCGGCGGCGGCCAGGGCATGGCGATGATCGTCGAACGGCTGAGCTGACGCCACCGCCGGGCGGGTCGTCGACCCGCCCGGCGGTCGCCGGTCAACCGCCGGGCACCTCCGCCCGGCGCAGCCGCGTCAGGTCGTCGGGATCCCGTTCGCCGGCGGGGCCACCGGCGGCGTCTGGTACTCGTTGACCGGCCCGTCGCCCTCGTCGGTCTCGTACGCCGGGCCGAAGTACGCCTGGACCCCGCCGCTCACCCGGGTCAGCCGCCCGCCACCGTAGCCGGAGTGGTCGCTGTCGGAGAACCGCAGCGGGGCCAGCCCGGGTCCCTGGTACCCGCCCCGGGCGACCGCCTCCAGCAGCCCCTCCCGGGTCAGGTCCTTGCCGGCGGCCAGCAGCACCTGCACGAAGAGGTAGCCCACGGCCATGCCGTAGACGGTGTTGCCGTCGAACGCCGTGTCCCCGTTGTGCTCACGGTTGATCTTCGTGAAGAGCTGGATCCACGGGTCGGTGCTGTCGGTCTGCGCCGGCAGGTAGTTGACCCCGACCATGCCCTCGAGCAGCCCGGCGGCGTCACCGAGCTGGCGGGCCAGGGTCGGGTGGTCCGCGCCGACGTTGGAGACCAGCCACTGCGGCTGGAACTGCAGCCGGGCCGCGGTGCCCACGGCCAGGGCGGTGAACCCGGGCACGGTGGCGAGGATGACGACCTCGCAGCCCGCCGCCTTGAACGCGCCGATCTGGGGTGCCACGTTGGTGTTGCTGGTGACGTACGTCTGCCGGGCCACGATCGCGTCCGCGCCGAGCACCTGCTCCACGCCGACCAGGCTGTCGCGGCCGAAGTCGTCGTCCTGGCCGAGGAAGCAGACCTTGCGTCCGGGCAGCGTCGTCTTCACGTGGTTGGCGAGGATCTTGCCCTCGACCGTGTAGTCGGGGTTGAACCCGAACGTGCCCGGATACTTGTCGGGCTGGTCCCAGCTGCGGCTGCCCGAGGCGACGAACAGGTCGGGCACCCGGTTGCTGTGCAGGAAGTCCAGCACCCCGGTGTGGGTGGGGGTGCCGAGGCCGTTGAGGATGGCGAAGACCCGGTCCTGCAGGACGAGCTGGCGCACGACCTGCTGGGTGTTCGCCGGGTTGTACCCGTCGTCCATGACCTTGTAGGTGATCTTCCGGCCGTGCACGCCGCCGTTGGCGTTGACGTAGTCGAAGTACGCCTTCGTGGCTGGGGCGATCTTCGAGTATCCGGCCGAGGCCGGACCGGTCAGCGGCATGTGGGTACCGACGACGATCTCGGTGTCGGTCACGCCGGGCACCGCGGCGGAGCCGGAACCCTCGTCGTCGGAACTGCAGGCGACGGAGGTGACGAGCAGGGTGAGGGAAGTGGCGATCGCGAGACCGCGTCGTGCCGTGCGTCGCATCGGTACACCGACCTTTCATCGGTCCGGTTGTGCGGTGGTGGGTGGGGACCGGCCGCGCGGCGGCCGGGGTTCGGGGTCGCGACGGAGGGGCCGTCACGGGGTGTGCCGACGTGCGGCGTCAGGACCGGCGGGACCGCCATCGGGCCCGCAGCGGCGCGACGGCGCGGGACAGCAGGCCCTGCAACCCGCCGGGCGCGGCGATCATGACGACGATCAGCGTGATCCCGAAGATGGCCAGCGGAAGGTTGCCCTCCAACCGCTGCGCCGCCGCGGGCGAGAGGGTGAGCAACCCGGTCAGGGTGTGTGTCAGGTCGGGCAGTGCCACCAGCAGGACGGCCCCCCACAGCGCGCCGGCGAGCCGGCCGAGGCCGCCGATGACGACGGCCATCAGCAGGAACAGCGACAACGTCAGGGAGAACGCGCCGGGTGACACGCTCTGCGCCAGGACCGCGAGCAGCCCCCCACCGAGACCGGCGCACGCGGCGCTGACGACGAAGGCGAGCACCTGCGTCCGGGCGACGTGGATCCCGGCGAGGCGGGCCGCCACCTCGTCGTCGCGGACCGCCCGGAAGGTGCGCCCGTACCGGCTGCTGACCAGGTTGCCCAGCAGCACCAGGCACAGCAGCGTCGCCGCGCCGGCGATCCAGAGCTGCCACCGCTCGTACGGGAACGCCAGGCCCAGGGCCTCGGGCGGGGGCCCGACCGGCACGGGCAGGCCCTGTTCGCCGCCGAGCAGGTCGTCGAAGGTGACGGTCAGCGCCGGCACCACCACGGCGACGGCCAGGGTGACCCCGGCGAGGTACGGGCCCCGTAGCCGGGCAGCCGCCGTGCCGACCACCGCGCCGACCGCGACGGAGACGAGCACCGCCGCGCCCAGCGACGCCACCAGCGCACCGCCACCGGTGACACCACGGTCGGCGAACCCGGCCAGGCACAGCGCCACGGTGTAGGCGCCGGTGGCCATCAGCGCGCCGTGCCCGAGCGAGAGCTGCCCGTTGAGCCCGGTGAGCACGGTCAGCCCGGCCGTGGCGCACAGGTAGGCGGCGACGGTGGCGAGTTGGTAGTTGCGGAAGGGGTCCACGGCGTCGCCGATCGCCAGCAGCACCACCGCGCCGACGAGCGCGATCCCGACGTGACGCAGCAGCGTCGGCGGACGCCACCGGCCCGTGCGGCTCCTGCGCGGCTCGACCCGCTGCGCGGGCGGGGCCGCCGCCCGGGTGGCGCTCACACCTGCCTCGCGGTGGCCGGGGCGAACAGGCCGCCGGGGCGGATCAGCAACACCGCCAGCAGCAGGGCGAGCACCGCGAGCGGGATCAGGTCACCGCCGGCGTACCCGCTGATGTAGGACAACAGCAGGCCGACCCCGAGCCCGCCGACCACCGCGCCCGGTGGGCTGTCCAGCCCGCCGACCACGGCCGCGGTGAACGCCGACACGAAGACCAGATCCATCGCGTGCGGGTGCAGCCCCAGCTCGGTGGGGATGACCAGCATGCCGGCCAGGGCGCCCACGCCGGAGGCCAGCGCCCAGCCGAGGGTGAGCATGCCGCCGACGTTGACGCCGAGCAGGCGGGACACGTCGGGCGCGAAGGCGGCGGCGCGCATCCGCAGGCCGACCGCCGTGCGGGTGAAGGTCCACACGAGCGCGGCCCCGACGGCGCCGACGGTGGCGAAGACGAACAGGTCGTACGGGGACAGCACCGCGAGCCCGCCGACGGTCAGCGCGGTCCGGCTGAACGGTGCCGGGGCCGGCAGGAACTCGTTGCCGTACACCATGCCCAGCACGGCCTGGATCAGCAGGACCAGCCCGAGCGCGACGATCACCGGGTTGAGCGGCGACCGGTGGTCGACCAGGCGCATGACGGCGATGTCGACGACCGCGCCGAGGACCAGGCCGGTGGCGAGCGCGGCGACGAAGCCGAGCCAGTACGAGCCGGTGGCGGCGGTGACGCTGTACGCGGCGTACGCGGCCGCGACGGCCATCGCGCCCTGGGCGAAGTTGACGATCCGGGCGGCCCGCCAGATGAGCACCAGGGCCAGGGCGAACGCGGCGTAGACCGCTCCCCTCGACAGGCCGTCGAGGGTGAGGAAGACGAAGCGGTCCAACGGTCCTCCTTCCGGCAGGACGGGGTGGTCAGAATCCGAGGTAGGCGTGGCGCAGGTCGGCGTCGTCGCGGAGCCGGTCGGCCGGGGCGGTGGTGACCACGCGGCCGAGGGACATCACGACGCCCTGGTCGGCGACGGCGAGCGCGCTGCGTACGTTCTGCTCGACGAGCAGCACGGTGAGCCCGGCGTTGTCCCGCAGGTTCCGCAGCAGGGCCATGGTCTGGGCCACCACCCGGGGGGCCAGGCCGAGCGACGGCTCGTCGAGCAGCAGCAGCCGCGGCCGGGCGACCAGCGCCCGACCGAGGGCCAGCATCTGCCGCTCGCCGCCGGAGAGCTGGTGGCCGAGGTGCCGCCGCCGCCGGGCCAGGGGCTCGAAGAGCTGGTAGATCTCGTCGAGGGCACGGGCGGCGTCGGTGCGGTCCCGCCGCCACAGCGCGCCCAGGCGCAGGTTCTCCTCGACGGTGAGTTCGCCGATCACGCCGCGTCCCTCGGGGACGTGCGCCATGCCACGCCGGACCAGTTGCTCGACCGGCGTGCCGCGCAGGTCCTCGCCGTCGAGCAGGACCCGGCCGGCGGTGGGGCGCAGCATGCCGGACAGGGTGCGCAGCAGGGTGGTCTTGCCGGCACCGTTGGCACCGACGACGGCGGTGATGGTGCCGGCCGGGACGCGCAGGTCGACGGCGTGCAGGACGGGTGCTGCCCCGTAGCCGGCGACGAGGCCGTCGACGGCGAGCAGGTCGGCGCTCATGCGGTGGCCTCGTCGACGGCCGCGCCGAGGTAGGCGTCGGCCACGGCCGGATCGTCGCGGACCTCGTCGGGGGTGCCGGTGGCGACGACCCGGCCGAAGTCGAGGACCACGATCTCGTCGCAGACCGACATCACCAGGTCCATGTGGTGCTCCACGAGCAGCACCGCGCACGGGTCGACGGCACGGCGGGGCAGCTCGCGCACCAGCTCCGACAGCTCGGCGATGTCCTCGGCGCCGAGGCCACCGGCCGGCTCGTCGAGCAGGAGCAGCCGGGGCCGGGCCGCGAGGGCGCGGGCCAGGCCGACCCGCTGGCGTACGGCGAAGGGCAGGGTTCCCGGTGCGGCGTCGGCGTGCCCGGCGATGCCGAGGGTGTCGAGGACGTCGAGGGCGTGCTGGCGCAGGCGGCGCTCGTCGCGGTCGCTGCGGGGCAGGCCGAGCACGGCGGACGCCAGACCGGCGCGGGCGGTGTGGGAGGCGCCGGTCATGACGTTCTCCAGCACCGTCAACCCGGCGAACAGACCCGTGCCCTGCAGGGTGCGGGCGATGCCCGACCGGGTGAGCCGGTGGGGCCGGGGCCGGAAGGGCCGACCGTCGAGGGTCATCGTCCCGGTCTGCGGCGGGACGAAGCCGCAGACGACGTTGAACAGGGTGGTCTTGCCGGCCCCGTTGGGGCCGATCACGCCCACCACCCGGCCCGGGGTCACCCGCAGCGAGACGTCGTCGAGGGCGGTCAGACCACCGAAGCTCACCCCGATGTGGTGCAGTGCGAGCCCCTGCTCCGTCATCCGTCCCCCACTCCCGGGAAGTTATTACACTGGCAGTGTACGTTTCTCGACTGCCTCGTCAATACCTCGGACCGCCTGCTCACGACGCGACCGGTCCGGGCAGGTCGACCAGCCGCGCCAGGCACGCGCGGTGCCGGTCGGCGGTGCCGAAGGCGATCGCGGCGCTCTTGGCGCGCTTGAGGTACAGGTGCGCCGGGTGCTCCCAGGTGAACCCCAGCCCGCCGTGCAACTGCACGGCGGCCTCCGCGGCCCGCACCGCCACCGGCCCGCAGTAGGCCTGCGCCAACGCCGCCGCCACGGCCGTGTCCGGGTCGGCCGTGGCGAGGCAGTCGGCGGCGTACCGCGCCACCGCCCGGGCCTCGGAGACCTCGACCCACACGTCGGCCAGCCGGTGCTTGACCGCCTGGAAGGAACCGACCGGACGGCCGAACTGGTGTCGCGCCCCGACGTGCTCCACCGTGGCGTCCAGACACCACTGGGCCACCCCGACCTGTTCCGAGGCGAGCAGCACCGCGCCCGCGGTCAGGGCGTCGGCCACCGCCGCCCGGGCGTCGGCTCCCCCGGCGACCAGCCGCGCGGGCGCGTCGGCGAGCGTGACGTCGGCCAGCGTCCGGGTCGGGTCGAGCGAGACGACCGGGGTGGTCCGCACGCCGGGGCCGGCGGCGTCCACGGCGTACAGACCGTCGCTGGCCGGCACCAGCAGCACGTCGGCGGGCAGGGCGTCGGCGATCCCGGCCACCTCGCCGGACAGCGCCGGCCCCGGGCCGACCGCGACCGGACGCGGCCCGAGGTCGGGCCCCGCCGCGAAGGGCACCGCCAGCACCGGGTTGCACCGCCCGGCCGCGAGCGGGCCCAGCAGGTCGGTCGCGCCGCCGGCCAACAGCGCCCGGGTCGCCACGGCGACGCCCAGGTACGGCACCGGCGCGACGGCCCGACCGAGTTCCTCCAGCACCACCGCCACCTCGCGGAAGCCGGCTCCCGCGCCGCCGTGCCCCTCGGGCACCGCGAGGCCCGTGACCCCCAGGCCGGCCAGTCTCGCCCACAGTGCGGCGTCGTACGGCTCGTCGCCCTCGATCCGCGACAGCGTCCGCTGCCACGGGGCGTGGGTCGTCAACAGGGCGCGGACGCTGTCGCGCAGCGCCTCCTCGTCCTCGCTGTAGAGCAGGTCGGTCATCGGTCCACCCGGGGTTCGGCCGGCAGGCCGAGGACCCGCTCGGCGATGATGGTGCGCAGGATCTCCGAGGTGCCACCCTCGATCGAGTTGCCCCTCGCCCGCAGGTAGCGGTAGGTGGCCGTACGCCCGAGCAGGTCCGGCTCCTCGGGGCGGTGCATGGTCCACTCGTCGTGGCGCAGCCCCTGCCCGCCGAGCAGCTCCACCTCCAGGCCGCTGATCCGCTGCGCCAGCCCGGCGAAGGAGATCTTGAGTGCCGAGCCCTCCGGCCCCGGCTCCCCCGCGGCGAGCTGCTGGCGCAGGCGCAGGGCGGTCAGCCGGGCGGCCTCGGCGCGCACCCACGACCGCAGCACCTCCTCGTGCAGGCCGGCCGTGCGCAGCTCGGGCCGTTCCCGCCAGCGGCGCGCGAGCAGGCCGATCATCCCGCCCTCGCGGGGCAGGGCCCGCCCGCCGATCGCCACCCGCTCGTTCATCAGGGTGGTGCGGGCGACCCGCCAGCCCTCCCCGACCGCGCCGACGCGTCGGGTGTCGGGGATCCGGACGCCGGTGAGGAAGACCTCGTTGAACTCGGCCTCGCCGGTGAGCTGCCGCAGCGGCCGCACCTCGACGCCCGGCGCGGTCATGTCGCAGACGAAGTAGGTCATGCCCCGGTGTTTCGGCGCGGCCGGGTCGGTGCGGGCGAGCAGGATGGCCCACCGCGCCCGGTGGGCCAGCGACGTCCACACCTTCTGCCCGTCGACCACCCAGTCGTCGCCGTCGCGCACCGCCCGGGTGGCGACGGCCGCCAGGTCGGAGCCGGCGCCCGGCTCGCTGAACAGCTGGCACCACACCTCCTCCCCGGTCCACATCGGTCGCAGCCAGCGGTCACGCTGCTCGACGGTGCCGTGCCGGAGCAGGGTCGGCGCGGCCATGCCGAGGCCGATGCCGTTGCGCCGGGGGCGGTTGTCCGGCGCACCGGCGCGGGCGAAGGCTTCGTCGACCACCGGTTGCAGGTGCTGCGGTGCACCGATCCCGCCGAGCCCGGGCGGGTGGTGCACCCAGGCCAGCCCGGCGTCGAACCGGGCGCGCAGGAAGCCGAGCCGGTCGCCCCGCTGGTCGTGCGTTCGCAGGAACGCGGCGACCCGGGCGCGCAGGCGGTCGGCGGTGTGCTCGGACACGCGCACCTCCGATCAGGTATTTTGCACTGGCACTGCAATATAGTGCCGCCGACCCGGCGAGCGGAAGACGGCGGCGCGGACGCGGACCGGGGCGGCCGCCGTCCGGCGACCGCCCCGGGTTCGGATCAGGAGTGCGGGCAGGTGTCGCGGTACTCCTCGATCGCCAGGCCGGTCGGCCCCGGGCAGAGGAACTGCTCGTAGCGGGTGTCGTTGTCGACGAACCGCTTGAGCCAGGAGACCATCTGCTTCGCGGTGGGGGTGTTCACCGACTGCGGGAAGAAGTGCCCGGCGCCGTTCAGCTCCAGGTAGGCCTTCTCCGACGACGCGGGGATGCTGTTGTAGAACGGCTCCGAGTGCGACGAGACCGGGGCGATGGTGTCGGTCTCGCCGCCGACGATCAGGGTCGGCACCCGCAGGCCGGACCAGGTCTTGTCCAGGTTCCACGGCGCCAGCGGCACGGCGGCCTGCAACGACGGGCGTTCGGCGGCGGCCTCCAGGCTGCCCCCGCCCCCCATCGAGTGCCCGGACACGGCGAGCCGCGAGCCGTCGACCCGGCTGCGCACCGAACTGCGCTCGACGAGGTAGTCCAGCGCGGCCAGCAGCTGCCGCCCCCGGCTGGCCGGCTGGTCGAACCGGCTGTTCGTCTCGATGCCGATGACCACGAACCCGTGCGAGGCCAGGCGCGGCCCGAGCCAGTCGATGCTGGACCAGGAGGCGGTGTACCCGGGCGAGATGGCGATGCCGCCGAAGGTGCCCTCGCTGGTGCTGGTCGGGTAGTAGATGACGCCGCCGCCGAAGCCGCTGACGCTCAGTGAGGACACCCTGGTCGACGAGGTGGCGAACGGGCCGCGGCTGGCCTCCAGCATCGCGGAGGTCGGAGCCGGGCCCCGCTCGTACGGGTTGGCCGCCGCCTGCGCGGCGGGCGACGGCGCCAGGACGCCGCCGGCGGCCAGGACGGCGGCCACCGCGAACCGGGCGACGGCCGAGCGCAGGGTGTGGGTACGGGTGGTGGTGGGTGATCGCATGCCGGGCACTCCCTAGCGGGTGGGCGGTATCGACATGCGTCAGTCTTCGGCGCGGTCCACCTGCGCCGCATCGGCGAAATCACCAGTGCCGCCGGCCCGGGGCGGCCGTCCGTCGAGCGGCCCTGCCCCGCACAGGTGTTCGTCGACGATCCGGACGGCCAACCCGACGTCGACGTGCGGGTACCAGCTGTCGTCGGGGTGCACCACCACGACCGGTCCGATACTGCACGGGAACAGGCAGCCCGTCGACGTCACCAGCACGTCGTCGTCGCCGAGGCCGTGGGCGGCGAGCCGCCCGGTCAACGCCCCGGCCACGTCGTTCGCGCCGTACGCGGTGCACCGCGGCCCCCGGCAGACCAGGACGTGGTGCCGGTGCCGGGGCACGGCCGTCCACGCGGCAGCGCGGAACGGGCCCGGTCGGCCGGTCAACGGGGTGACCGGCCCGCCGACCGCCGCCACCACGGCGGTGACCAGCGCCGGCTGCTCGGCCAGGGGCAGGGCCACCGATGTCGGGGGCGGGTTCCGCCGGCCCGCGGCCCAGTCCGCGTGGGCCCGGCGCAGCCAGGTGTCGAGGTACCGGTCGGGCGGCAGGTGGGTCGCCACCAGCAGCACCTCCGTCGCCCCGGCGTCCGCCGCGGCGTCGAGCGCGTCGTGCAGCGACGGTGCCGCACCGTCGAGGAAGCAGGCGACGACGGGGGCCCCGACGACCGCCGCGACGTCGACGGCGAGCCGGCGTACGGTCGCCTCGCCACCGTGGTGGGTCACGGCGCGGGCGACGAGGAGCACGTGCCGACTCACGCGTCCTCCCCGTCGACCGGCGGATGGTAGGTGACCACGGGCCGGCCGGTGACCGGGTGCGCCGCGACGTCGGCCCGCACCTCGTACACCTCGGCGATCAGCCCGGGAGTGAGCACCTCGGCGGGCGGACCGGCGGCCACGACCCGCCCGGCGCGCAGCACCACGACGGCGTCACAGAACATCGCGGCGAGGTTGAGGTCGTGCAGGGCGGCCAGGGTGGTCAGCCCGGCACGGCGCACGAGGTGCAGCAGGTGCAGCTGGTGCCGCACGTCGAGATGGTTCGTGGGTTCGTCGAGCAGCAGCAGGTCGGGTTCCTGCGCCAGCGCGCGGGCGAGCTGGACGCGCTGACGCTCCCCGCCGGAGAGGGTGTGCCAGCGCCGGTCGGCGTACCCGTCGAGACCCACCCGACCCAGCGCCCCGGCCGCCGCGGACAGGTCGGTGGGACTGTCGGCCCAGCGCGACCGCCGGTGCGGGATGCGGCCCAGCAGCACCACGTCCCGGACGGTCAGGTCGAGGTCGGTCTCGGCGTGCTGGGCGACCAGCGCCATCCGGCGGGCGGCGGCCCGGCGGGGCAGCCCGGCGACGGGGTCTCCGTCGAGCGCCACCTCGCCGCGATGCGGCCTGGCCAGACCGGCGACGGCTCGCAACAGGGTGGTCTTGCCGCAGCCGTTGGGACCGAGCAGCCCCACCAGACTGCCGGCTGCGACGGCGCAGGTCACCCCGTCGAGAATGCGGACGGCCCGCGCCGACACCGCGACATCCGTGACGGCGAGCATCAGCCCCGCACCTCCCGTCGACGCAGCAGCAGCACGAAGGCCGGCACCCCCACCAGCGCCGTGAGGACACCGGCCGGCAACTCGCGCGGCGCGAACAGGGTGCGGGCGGCGGTGTCCACCCAGACCAGGAAGATGGCCCCGGCCAGCACCGCCACCGGCAGCAGCCGGCGGTGGTCCGGTCCGGTGAGCAGCCGGGCGGCGTGCGGCAGGATCAGCCCGACGAAGCCGATCGCCCCGCTGACCGCCACCAGCACCGCCGTCAGCAGCGCCGTCGCCACCAGCAGCAGCCACCGCACCCGGGTGACGTCCAGGCCGAGGGTGGCCGCGGCGTCGGCACCGAAGGCGAACGCGTTGAGCGTGCGGGCGTGGGCCAGGACGACACCGAGCACGCCGGCGAACACCGGCGCGGCCCAGCCGAGGGCCGCCCAGTCGGCGCGGGCCAACGAGCCGGAGAGCCAGAAGGTGATGCTCTGGGTGGCGTGCGGGTCGGCCGCCCAGATGATGGCCAGGGAGGTGCCGGCCGCGGCCAGTTGGGCGACGGCGACACCGGCGAGCACCATCCGGGTCGGGGCCCGTCCGCCGGCCCGGCCGGCCACGGCGATCACCAGCGCGAACGCGGCGAGCGCTCCGACGAGGGCACCGCCGGTGAGCCGGGCGACCCCGGCCCCGAGGCCGAGCACGACGACCGCCACCGCGCCGAGGGACGCACCGGAGGACACCCCCAGCAGGTACGGATCGGCCAACGGGTTGCGGGTCACGGTCTGCATGACGGCGCCGCAGGCGGCCAGCCCGGCACCGACCAGCGCGGCACCGAGCACCCGGGGCAGGCGCAACTGCCAGACGATGTGCTCGCGCAGCAGCGGAACCTCCGCCCGCACCAGGCCCAGCCGGTCGGCGACGACCGTCCACACCGTGTTCAGGGACAGGTCGGCCGGACCGGCGGTGACCGCCGCGCCGATCGAGCCCAGCAGGAGCACGGCCAGCGCCCCGGGCAGCAGCGCGCCGGCCGCCCGCCCCGCACTGGGGCGGGCGGTGACGGCGGTCAGCGGTCGGTCCTGGTGCGCGGCGCGGCGACCCCGGCGGCGAGCGCCTCGATCGCGAGGACGTTGCGGATGCCGGCCGAGGTGGCGGAGAACGGGATGGTGACGATCCGTTGTCCGGCGACGGCGCGCAGGTTGCGCAGGGTGGGGTGGCGACGCAGGAACGCCTGCTTGTCAGGGGCCGGGTCCCAGGCCGCGTCGACGAGGACGATGAGGTCGGGGTCGCGTTCGGCCACGGTCTCCCAACTGGTGGCGGCCCAGCTGCCGGGGAGGTCGGCGAAGCCGTTGGTGACCCCGACAGCCTTCATGATCATGCCGGGTGCGCCGCAGCAGGCACCGACGCTCGGGGCGTCCGTACCGGCGTCCCACCACAGCACGGTGCCGCCGGCCGGGGCGGCCGACGACGCGGCGTCGATCCGTCGCCGCTGCTCGGCGACCAGCGCCTCGGCCCGCTGCGGCACCCCGAAGACCGCAGCGATCTCCCGGATCTCGGTGAAGACGTCCTCCACGGTCAGGGCCCCGGGGCGGTGCTCCTTCGCGCAGCCGGCCGGGGAGGTGTAGGTCGGGATGCCCAGCCGGGCCAGCTCGCCCCGGTCGCCCACCCCCTCGTCACCGAAGGCGCTGGCGAAGGAGGCGTAGACGAAGTCGGGCTCGACCGCGAGGAGTGCCTCGGCCGACGGGTACCGGTCGGCCAACACGGGCACCGTGGCGTAGGCCGCGGCGTACTCCGGCAGGATCTCGTCGTCGAGGTAGGCGGTGCCGGACATCCGGTCGGCCAGGCCCAGCGCCAGCATGATCTCGGTGGCCGGCTGGTTCAGGGTCACCGCCCGCGCCGGTGGCGCGGTCACCTCGACCGGCGTGCCGCAGTTGGACGACGCGACCGGCCCGGCGGCGACCGGCGGCCCCGGCGAGGCGGTGGTCGTGCAGCCGGCCAGGGCCAACAGCAGGGACAACGGTGCGGCAACGCACCGGGAGACACGGGGCCGCACAGCGCGCACGCGCATCGGGACCGCCTTCCAGCACCTCGTGGACGGGTCATCGCAGTGCCGTGGCCGGTCTCCTGGCTGACGGGAGGTGCGTCCACGGCCGGCCTTCCCAGGCGCGTACGCCCAGTGACCTCTTCACGACGAGGGCCGCGGACTTCCCGATCACAGTGGCGAGGGCCGCGCCGGCATCACACCGGCTTCCCGAACACCACGGCAGCGTCACCTTAACGCCCGGAAGCCGGCCCGTCACGGTGACGAACGCCATGGCCTGGTCCACCGGCGGCGCCACGGCCGCGGCGCTGCGCCGCGCAGCAGCCCGCACGGGTCGCACAGCCGCGCCTACCGCGCCGCGAACGGCCCGAAGAACAGCTCGTAGTGCGGCTCGCGGTAGCCCGGCAGGGACCGCAGCAACTCCCGCGCCTCGGCGGTCGACCGCCCGGCGGCCTCGCAGTCACCCGTGGCTTCGGCGGCGCGGGCCGCGGCGTGCCGCGCCACCGCCAGCACGTACCGGTCGCCGAACCGGGCGGCGAGGTCCCCCGCCTCGGCGGCGTCACGGGCCGCCGACACCGGATCGGCCAGTCGCAGGTGGGCGGCCGTCCGCGCCAGGTGCGCCTCGCTGCGGGACGGCAGGTCCCCGGCGCGTTCCGTCACCGCGACCGCCTCGGTGAGCACGGGCAGCGCCTCGGTCCACCGTCCCGCGAGGCACAGCAGCTGACCCCACATGCTCAGCGCCGCGCCCTCTAGGCCGACCGCGCCGATCTCCCGGGCGATGCGCAGCGCCTCCTCGACCCCCGCGAAGGCCTCCTCCTGCGCGCCGACGGCCATCCGCACCTGGGCGGAGTTGCTGAGACTGGCACCAACGAGCAGTGGCTTCCCCGAGGCCCGGCGTAGCGCCAGCGCTTCGTCGTGGTGAGCGAGGGAGCGATCGAGGGCACCCGTACGGTAGTGCAGCACACCCAACGCTTCCAGGCAGGCCGAGATCCGGTCCCGGTCGTCGAGGGACCGGACCAGTTCCAGGCACCGCAGCAGGTCCGCCTCCACCCGGCTCGGATCGCCGGTGCCCCGGTTCAGGCTGGCCCGGTAGAACAGCGCCGCCGCGTGTTCCAGGGGCAGCCCGAGCGTGTCGGTCAGCGTCGCCGCGCCGTCGATGAGACGCACCGCCTCGTGCCGGTAGCCGTGCCGGCGCAGCGCCGCCGCGCTGGACCAGGCGAGCAGCGCCGCGAGCCGGGCGGTGGCGGGGCCGCCCTCCGCCGCCTGGGTGAAGGCCGCGACGATGTTGGCGTGCTCCTCGGCCAGCCACCGGGCGGCCTGTTCCGGGGTGGTGGGCGACTCCTGCCAGGCCGGTGCGGGCGGCTCCGATCCGGCGGTCGGTGACCAGCCCGCGTTCGCCAGCCGCGTCACGTCGCGGGAGCCGAGCTGGTACAGCTGCGTCAGCCGGCCCAGCGCGGCCTCCAGGTCGGCGGTCGGCTCATCCTGCGCCCGTTCCGCGGCGAACAGTCGCAGCAGGTCGTGGATGGCGTACGTGCCCGGCCGGCGGGGCTCGACGAGGCGCTGGTCGGCCAGCAGCTCCAGGGTGTCCTCGGCCACCGCGACCGGCTCACCGAGCAGCGCGGCGACGGCCCGCGCGCTGACCACCGGCAGCCGGGTGCCACCCACCAGTCGCAGGATCCGGGCACCCCGGCGGTCCCGCTCGTCACCGCCGGTCAGCGCCGCGTACGCGTGCTGGATCGACGCCCGCAGGCTGAGGTCGTCGTACTCCAGTTCGTCGAGGCGGTGCCGGGGGTCGGTCAGCCGCGCCACGAGCCGGTCGAGGGGCCACTGCGGACGACTCGCCAGCCGGGCCCCCACGATGCGCAACGCCAGGGGCAGGAGGCCGCACAGCTCGGCGAGCCGGTCGGCCTGCTCCGGTTGGGCGGCGACGCGTTCGGCGCCGCACTCGGCGGCGAGCAGCCGCACCGCCGCCTCGCGGGAAAGCAGCTCCACCGCGAGGTGTCGGCTGTGCGGCAGGGTGGCGAGTATCCGCCGGCTGGTCACCAGGGTGGTGCACGATTCGTCCCCCGGCAGCAACGGTCTGACCTGGGCGGCGTCGCGGGCGTTGTCGAGGACCACCAGCATGCCGCGGCCGGCGACCGTTGACCGGAAGCAGGCGGTCGCCTCCCCCGGATCCGCCGGTACGGCGTTGCCCGGCATGCCGAGGGTGCGCAGGAACCGGCCCAGCACGTCGACCGGGCGCAGCGGCGGCAGGTTCGCGTCGGAACCCTGCAGGTCGACGTAGAGGGTGCCGCCGGGATAGCGGTCGGCCAGTTCGGCCGCGAGGTGCACGGCCAGCGCGGACTTGCCCACGCCGCCGGGCCCGTGCAGGGCCACGACCGCCGGGCGGGCCGGCCCGTCGAGCCAGGCCAGCGCGGTGGCGATCGCCGACCGACGGCCGACGAGTCCGTCGATGCGGGCGGGCAGCTCGCGCGGCGGCGTGCGGGCCGCCGCCACGATGCCGGTCGTGTCCGTGCCGGGGCGGTCTGCGGCCAACTGGGGGCTGTGGTGCAGCACGTCCCGGTAGAGCGCCTGGAGCTCCGGGCTGGGATCCAGGCCCGTCTGCTCCGCCAGCGCCTGCCGCGCGTGCAGGTACGCGGCCACCGCGCCGGCCACGTCCCCGGTGCGGTAGAGGGCCGTCATCAGCTGCGCCCAGCTGCGTTGCCGCAGCGGGTGCGCGGCCACCGTCTCGCGTAGCCGGCCGACCAGTTCCGCCGCGCCGCCCAGGCCGAGCCGCGCCTGGACGTGGTCCTCCTCGACGATGAGGCGCTGCTCCGCAAGCCGCGCCAGCCGTCCGGCGAGCGTCGGGGGCAGCGGCAGGTCGGCCAGGGCCGGTTCGCGCCACATTCGCAGCGCCGTGCCGAGACTGGTCTCGGCGGACTCCAGGTTCCCCGCCGCCAGGGCCGCCCGGCCCCGGTGCGCCGCCTCCTGGAACTCGTCCAGGTCGCGCTCGCCGGGGCGGACCTCCAGCAGGTAGCCGCCGGTGCGGGTGTGCAGCCGGGTGGGGGCGCCCGGGGCGGTGCGCAGCGCCCGGCGCAGCCCGTGGGCGTACGTGCGCAGGTTGGCCGCGGCCGATGCCGGGCGCGGCTGCCCCCACAGCATCTCCGCCAGGTGATCGGTGCGCAGCACCTCGTTCGGGTCGAGCAGCAGCGTGGCCGCGAACAGGCGCTGCTTCACCGGACCGAGGTTCACGGGCGTGTCGTCGACCCGGACCTCCAGCGGGCCGAGCAGCACGAACCGCAGGACAGCCACGGCGTCTTTCTACCAGAGCGACTGCCCTGTGATCGGCGTGGTCCCGGCTGCCGGACCTCCCGCGGCCTCAGCCGCTCGCGGCGGTGAGTTGCAGGTCCACGGCGATCCGGGTGAGGCCCGCCTTGTTGGGGGTGCCGGTCTTCTGCCGGACCCGGTGCACGTAGGTGTCGACGGTGGCCTTCGACAGGCCGAGTTGGGCGCCGATCTGCTTGTGAGTCAGGCCCTCCGCGATGAGGGTGAGCACCTCGCACTCGCGCGGGGTCAGTGCCGGAACCGACCGCAGCGCCGGCTCGACCACCGCGTCCGGGCCGTACGGCCCGGGTGCGAGCGCCGCCCGCGCCTGCCGGTCGAGGTACAGGTCACCGCAGGCCACCGCCGCGACGGCCCGGACGAGGGTGCTCACCTCCACGCCCTTGCCGATCCAGCCGGCCACCCCGCGCCCCAGGGCGGCGTGCACGTCGGCCGGGTCGTCGGCGGCCGACATGACCAGCACCGCCAGGTGACCGGGCAGCCGGGGCGGCAACGCCGGCCCGGTGCAGGGGTCCGCGATCACCACCGTCGGGTCGCCGTCGGGGGCACAGTCCGCGAACGTCGGGAAGACACCGGCGAAGCGGACCTCCGACGCCCCGCGTAACACCTCCGTCACGCCGCGGAAGGCGACGGACCGGTCGTCGACGACGGCCACTCTCGGGTACACCGCACCACCTCCAGCACCACCGGACCGCTCGCGGTGGCGGCACCCGCCACCGTTGGGACGACCACCGGCGTGTCCATCCTCGGTGGTCGTCCCAACGGTAGGGGTGGTGACGTACAGGAGGCGTACATCAGACGTACGCGCCCGGCGTACGCGACGACTCAGTCGCGCGTCTGTGGGCCGTCGCCCTGGGGGCAGGCCGGGAAGAGTTCGTCCCACAGGTCCGGCTTCTTCGTCGTCGGCCCGCAGGTGCCCATGTAGTAGATCGGAGGCGTCACGCCGACCAGCGGTTCGCCCACCGTCTGGCCGCCCGAACCGGAGGCCGAGAACCGGGCCGGGCCCCCGCCGACGGCCACGCCGGCCAGGGCGAGCGCCGCCACCGGTACGAGAAGCCGGGCGAGCCGTCTGTGACGGGGTGTCGTGCGCATGGTGTCGTCCTTTCGTCGCCGACCAGGACCTTCGAGCCTCATCGTCCGGGCGGGCGAGGTCAACAACCACTCGATCACGAAACAGGAAACGCCGCGTGCGTCCCCTACGGTACGTCCATCAAGCGTGACGTACCGTGGCGCAAATTGGGTCAGCGGGCGGGCGGACCGGCGACGCTGTTGCGCACCACGAGGGTCGGCGCGATCGTCCGGCGCAACGCGCCGCCACTGTCCGACGCGATCTGGGCCAGCAACATGTCGAGACTCGCCTGGGCCACCGCCGCGAAGTCGGGCCGCACGGTGGTCAGCGGCGGGATGAAGTACGCCGCCTCCGGCACGTCGTCGAAGCCCACCACGCTGATGTCGTCCGGCACCCGCCGGCCGTGTTCGTGCAGGGCGCGCAGCACCCCGAGGGCCAGGTGGTCGTTGGCGGTGAAGACGGCGGTGACCTCCGGCATCCGGGCCAGCATCTGCCCGCACCGGTATCCCGCCGCGGCGGACCAGTCGGCCGGCACCAGGGGTGGGATCTCCGCGCCCGCCGCGAGCAGCGCCGCCCGCCAACCCTCGATCCGGCCCGCGCTGTCGAACCAGTCCGACGGGCCGGACACGTGCCAGACGGTGGAGTGGCCCGCCTCGAGCAGGTGCTGGGTGGCGGCCCGGGCACCGGCGATTTGGTCGACGGTCACCAGCGGCACCGGCCGGTGCGGGTCGCCGTCGACGGTGACCAACGGAACGCTCTTCGGTAGGCGTTCCAACGCCTCCCCGGCCGACTCCACCGGCGCGATGACGACGACGCCGGCGACGCGGTGCGCGAGGTGCCGCTCGACGGCCGCGGAGATCGACCGGTGGTCCAGGTTGCGCACACTGCCCACGCTCACGGCGAAACCGGCCTCGGCGGCGGTCTGTTCGAGGGCGGCGAGCAGGGACGCGGGACCGTAGAGGGTGGTGTTCTGCGCGACGACGCCGATGACCTGGGACCGGCCGGTGACCAGGGCCCGCGCCGCGCGGTTGGGCCGGTAGCCGAGTTCGGCGATGGCGGCCTGGACCCGCAGCCTGGTCTGCTCCCGCACGTTCGGATGGTCGTTGAGCACCCGTGACACCGTCTGGTGGGACACTCCCGCCAGGCGAGCCACGTCCGTCATCGCCGGATCGCGCACGGCCATGTCCTACTCCCCCGCCTGCCCTTCCGTCGCCGCGGCCCGTCGACGGTGACCGGAGCGGCCTGGGTACGATCCCCGCTCGCGATCCCGTGCCCGCGCTGCGCGCACGGTTGGGTAGCGCCAGATCAGCGACAGTCTACGCCAGCGGTCGGCCGGGCTGGTTGCGAGGCCATTCCCCGCGCGCCGCCGAGGCGGGGTGGGTGGGCGCCGGTGCCCCTCGGGGCGGGTCAGCCGGCGGGCGGGGCGGGTCAGCGGCGGCGGGGCGGGTCAGCCGGCGGGCGGGGCGGGCACCACACGACGCAGGAAGGTCAGCTTCTCGCGGTCGTGGAAACCCTGCCCGCCCTCGTGGTTGTTGAACGGGTACTCGCGCATCTCCTTCACCCCGGCGTAGCAGTTGTAGGCCGCGTACACCGTCGACGGCGGGCAGACGTCGTCCATCAGGGCGACCGAGAACAGGGCGGGCGCGGTGGCACGCCGGGCGTGGCTCACCCCGTCGACGTAGCCGAGCGTCCGGTAGACGGGGTCGACGTGGTCGCGGTGGGCCTTGAGGTAACGGGCGACCTCCGCGTACGGGAGGGTGTCGACGAGGGTGGTGGCGCGCGGGAAGTCGCACAGGAACGGCACGTCGGTCATGACGGCGGCGAGGTCGTCGACCAGCCCGGCGACGGCCAGGCTGATACCGCCGCCCTGGCTCGCCCCGGTCACCACGACGCGGGCGGGGTCGACGGCGTCGAGGACGCGCACCGCCCGCACGGCCCGGACGGCGTCGGTGAAGACCCGGCGGTAGTAGTAGGTGTGCGGGTCCAGGATGCCTCGGGTCATGAACCCGGGGTGCGCCGGGCCGCCCGAGTCCGCAGCCGGGTCGGGAGTGTCCCCGACGCTCCACGACGAGCCCTGCCCCCGGGTGTCCATGATCAGGTGGGCGTAGCCGGCGGCGGCGTACAGGATCCTCTCGTGTGCCAGGCCCCGACCGCCTCCGTAGCCGACGTACTCGACCACGGCGGGCAGCGGGCCCACCCGTCGGGCGGGCAGGTGCAGCCAGGCGCTGACGGGGCTGCCGCCGTAGCCGGGGAACCGCACGTCGAAGGTGTCCACCAGGGTCAGTCCGGTGTCGACGGGCGTCGCGGTGACGTGCAGGTCGTGGGCGTCGGCGGCGGCGAGCGTGGTCGACCAGAACTCGTCGAAGTCGGCCGGCTCGGCCAACTCCGGGCGGTAGTTGCGCAGTTGCTCCGGTGGCAGGTCGAAGTGCGGCATGGGGATGACCTCCGGTGTCGGGCGTCTGTCCGGGACCCTATCCGGGCCCGCCGTCGGTCGTCGGGGGGTCGAGACGGCGGGCCAGGACCAGCAGCAGCTCGAACCGGGCGACCGCGTCGTCCAGGTCGGCGCCGTACAGCTCGCGCAGCCGCCTGAGCCGGTAGCTGACGGTCTGCGGGTGGACGAACAGCTCCGCGGCGACGTCGGCGCGCGAACCCCAGTGCCGCAGCCAGCTGTACAGCGTCACCAGGAGGTTGTCCTGCTGTGCGGGGCGCAGGTGTGCCAGCGGCGCCAGGCGGCGGTGGGCGAGCACCGCCAGCGCGCCCGTCTCGCCGCGCAGCGTCAGGGCGCTGAGCCGGTCGTCGACGAACACCGGCCCCGGGTCCGGCCCGACCAGCCCGCCGGTCAGCTCGGCGAGCCGCACCGACGCCGGCACCCGGGCCCAGCCCAGCGCCGGCCCCACCACGGCCCCGCGCCCGACCAGACTGTCGGTGAGCGCGGCCCGGCTCGTGCGGGTGCCGGCCCGCAGCAGCAGCACCGCGTCGCGCCCACGCTCGACCACCAGGCCGTCCGCGCCGAAGCGGAACCGCGCGTCACGCGCCTGCTCCGGCGGCAGCAGGACGGGCACCACCACGTCGAGGTCCGGCCAGCCGATCCGCGAGGCCGCCGCCTCGACCGCGCCGGGCAGGCCGTCGCCGCGCAGGAGCAGTTCGGCGAGCTGGCGGCGACGGTCCCCCTCGCCGGCCTGTTCCCGCAGTTGGAGGGCGTACCCGTCGGTGCCGGCGGCGGCCAGCTCGTCGACGTACGCGCTGATGGCGTCGGACAGGTCGATGAGTTCGCCGGTGCCGACGGGACGCAGCCGGGCCAGCGACTCGGAAGCCGTCCGCAGCATCGACCGGGCCGCCATCCGCAGCGCGGCCAGCAGCGCCTCGGGCCCGCGGTCCTCGCGCGCCTCGGCGGCGCCCAACGCGACGAAGACCTCGCGGATTCCGGGCGGCAGGGCGGGTTCCTCGGTGCCGACGAGGTCGATGAACCGGTCGAGCGCGACCTGAACGGCGGTGCGCACGTCCCGCGTGAACTTGGCGTCGCGGATGGCGGCGAAGGCCGGCGTCGCCTCGGTGACCGCGACCGCGACGGCCGCCACGGTCGCGGGCAGGTGGGGGCGCATCGCGGCGGCCAGGTCGGCCGGGAGCCGCTGCCAGGGGGTTGCGGTCGCGCTCACCCCGGGATCTTGTCACGCCGTGACAGAAACAGCCCGGTTTCTCGCTGCCGGCGGGACGGTGATCCGGGCGCGTCCGCCGGGTGACGATGGACGTCGCCCGTGGTCGCGACCGAGGAGGATGTCGTGCAGCACCTCATGTCCCGTCGACACGTCGTCGACATGTGCCGCACGATGCTCGCGCGGGGCTACCTCAAGGCGACCGAGGGCAACGTGTCCGTCCGGGTCCCCGGTCACCGGCTCTACGCGGTGACCCCGAGCAACTACGACTACGACCGGATGCGCGTCGAGGACGTCTGCATCGTCGACTTCGACGGCAGGCACGTGCCCGACGGCCCCGGCGAGGGGCTGGCGCCGTCCATCGAGTGCGGGATGCACGCCAACATCTACCGGGAACGCCCGGACGTCAACGCGATCGTGCACACCCACCAGCCGTACGCCTCGGCCCTGGCCTTCCTGCGCAAGCCGATCCCGGCTCTCACCGACGAGCAGGTGCGCTTCCTGGGCAGGCAGGTGGCCATCGTCGACTACGCCCCGTCGGGCACCGGTTGGCTGGCGAGGAACGTGCAGAAGAAGGTTGCCGGCGGGGACAACGCCTTCATCATCGCCAACCACGGCATCGTCGCGCTGGGCACCGACCCGGACCGGGCGGTGTTCAACATGGCGCTGCTGGAGAAGGTCTCCCTCGCCTACCTGCTGGCCCTGACCACCGAGACCGGCCGGGTCTACACGATCCCCGCCGCGATCCGCGAGGTCGCCTTCAGCAAGCTGCGCGCCGACGAGAAGCGCATCGCCGCCCAGCTCACCGAGGCGGTGGAGCCGCTGCGGGTGCCCGCCGACGAGGAACTGCCGAGCGCCGACGCGGTGTCCGCCGAGGCGGCGGGCACGGCACGCGACCAGGCCGACCAGCAAGGCCAGCCCGACCGAGCCGACGACCGGCGCGACCAGGAGTCCCCCGGCGGCGAGTCGGCGCGGCTCGGGTACGCGATCAGCGAGTATCCCGACGTGGACGACGTGATGCGGCGGTTGCGGGCGCTGACCGCGCAGCCGGTGCGCGGGCTGCGCCACGACGCCATGCTCGACGTGCTGGGCTGGTTCGACACCAAGTGCCGGGCCAGCCGGGAGATCACCGACCGCGCGAAGTTGCGCATCCCGGGCGGGGTGCAGCACAACCTGGCCTTCAACTACCCGTTCCCCCTCGCCATCGACAAGGCCGAGGGCGCACACCTGGTCGACCGCGACGGCAACACCTACATCGACTTCCTCCAGGCCGGCGGCCCGACCGTCCTGGGCAGCAACTACGCGCCGGTCAACGAGCGGGTCGCCGAGGCCGTGCGGGAGTCCGGGCCGGTGACCGGGCTGTTCCACGAGTACGAGCTGAAGCTCGCCGAGATCATCCACCGGTACCTGCCGCACGTGGAGATGTACCGCTCCCTCGGCTCCGGCACCGAGGCGGTGATGGCCGCCGTGCGCGGGGCCCGCGCCTTCACCGGCAAGAAGATGGTGATCAAGGTGGGCGGGGCGTACCACGGCTGGTCCGACACGATGGTCTACGGGCTGCGGGTGCCCGGCACCTACCGGATGAACGCCAAGGGCATCCCCTTCGGCGCCACCAGCCGCACCCGGGAGGCGTTCCCGCACGACCTGGGCCAGCTGCGGCGCAAGCTGATCGAGAACCGGGTACGCGGCGGCACCGCCGCCGTGGTCGTCGAGCCCCTCGGCCCCGAGTCGGGCACCCGACCCGCCCCACGCGACTTCAACGCGAAGGTCCGCGAGCTGTGCGACGAGTTCGGCGCGTTGCTGGTCTTCGACGAGGTGGTCACCGGCTTCCGGCTCGGCCTGGGCGGCGCGGCCGGCTACTTCGGCGTCACCCCCGACCTCACCGTGCTGGGGAAGGCGGTCTCCGGTGGCTACCCGATGGCCGGCGGGGTGGGCGGCCGGGCCGACGTCATGGCGGTGTTCGGCTCCGGTCTCGACGGCCGCAGCGGCGCGCACATCCAGGTCGGCGGCACCCTGTCGGCCAACCCGCTGTCCTGCGCGGCGGGTTACTTCGCCATCGAGGAGATGGCGCGCACCAACGCGCCGGTGATCGCCGGGCGGGCCGGCGACCGGCTGACCCGTGGCCTGCAACGGCTGATCGACCGGTTCGGCCTGCCGTACGTGGCCTACAACCAGGGGTCGATCGTGCACCTGGAGTGCAGTGGCGTCATGCTGCTGGACATGCGCAACCCGGTGAAGCTGCTGCGGGAGAACAAGGCCCGCAAGCGGCTGATGGAACAGATGGGCGCCGCGTACGCCGCGCACGGCATCATCACCCTCGCCGGCTCCCGGATGTACACGTCGATGGCCGACACCGACGAGGTGATCGACGACGCCCTGGCCCGGTTCGAGCGGGTGTTCGAGCTGGTCGAGGGGGTCTGAGTCGGGTGGGGGCCACACCGCCGCAGGTCCTCGCGATCGACCTCGGCACCTCCGGGATGAAGGCCGCCCTCGTCGCCGCCGACGGCACCGTCACCGGCTGGGCCGAGCGGGCGGTGCCGCTGCGGGTGCTGCCCGGCGGCGGGGCGGAACAGGACCCGCTCGCCTGGTGGGACGCCCTCGGTCAGGTCACCGCCGAGCTGGGTCGTGCCCATCCCGGGCACCTGCGGGCGGTGACCACCGTGTGCGCCTCGACGCAGGGCGAGGGGACCATCGCCGTCGACGCCGCCGGCGAGCCGCTGACCGCGTGCATCAGCTGGCTCGACATGCGCGGCAGGCCCCACCTGCGCCGGCAGTTCGGCGGCTTCCCGTCGTACCAGGGGATGTCGGTGCGGCGCATCGCGCGCTGGCTGCGCCTGACCGGCGGGATGCCGTCGCCGACCGGCAAGGACCCCGCCGCCCACATGCTGCTGGTCCGCGACGAGATGCCGGCGGTGTACGCGCGCACCGCGTCGTTCCTCAACGTGCTCGACTGGATCAACCTGCGGCTGACCGGGCGCACCGTCGCCACCGTCGACTCGATCCTCACCTCCTGGGTGACGGACAACCGGCGGCCCGGTGACGTCCGGTACGCCCCCGCCCTGGTCGCCGACTGCGGCATCGACGCCGACAAGTTGCCGCCGATCGTCGCGTGCACCGAGGTGGTCGGCACGCTCAGCCCGGCCGCCGCCGCTCACCTGGGGCTGCCGCAGTCGGTGCGGGTGGTGGCGGGGGCCGTCGACAACTCCGCCGCCGCGGTCGGCGCGGGCACCACCAGCGACAACGAACCCCACCTCTATCTCGGCACATCGTCGTGGATCGCCGCCCACGTGCCGCGCAAGAAGACCGACGTCGCCGCCGGCATCGCGGCGGTGCCGTGCGCGCTGCCGGACCGCTACCTGATGACGGCCCTGCAGGCCACCGCCGGGGCCAACCTGACCTGGCTGCGCGACAAGGTGGTCGAGTACGACGATCCGTTGCTCAGCGCCGGGCACGTCAGCCGGGACGAGGGTCGATCTTCGACGCCTTCGACGCGATCCTGCCGACCGTGCCGCCGGGCGCGAACGGGGTGCTCTACACCCCCTGGCTGTACGGCGAACGCGCCCCCGTCGACGACGCCAACCTGCGTGCCGCGTTCCTCAACATCTCCCTCGACACCAACCGCTCGGACCTGCTGCGGGCGGTCTTCGAGGGGGTCGCGTTGAACACCCGGTGGCTGGCCGGGGCGGTCGACCGGTTCCTCGGCGCGCCGGTCACCTCGATGGCCGTCACGGGAGGCGGCGCGTTGTCGGACTCGTGGTGCCAGATCTTCGCCGATGTGCTGGGCATCGAGATCCGCCGCGACGCCCAGCCGCTCGCCGTCAACGCCCGGGGCGCGGGCTGGATCGGCGCTGTCGGCGTGGGAATGCTCTCCTTCGCCGACATCCCCGCGCTGATGCGCACCGACCGGGTGTTCACCCCGACGCCCGCCCACCGGGCGACCTACGACGAGTTGTTCGCCGTCTACCGGGATCTGCACCGGCGGCTGGCCCCGGTCTACCGGCGACTGCACCGCTGAACAGCGGGAACCACCGCTGCGCGCCGGCTGCCGCCGGCCGTTGGCCCTGACACCGCACGCCGCGAGGTGTGGCGGGCACCCCACCGGTGTGACGATCCCATGGTCCCGGCGTGCCGTGATCAGGAGGTCCACCGCCATGAGCTCCGGTCTGTCGATCGTGTTGTTCCCCGTCGCGCTGGGCATCGTCATGCTCGGCCTCGGGCTCACCCTGACGGTGGACGACTTCCGCCGCGTCCTGGCCTACCCCCGGGCCGTCGTCGTGTCGCTGGTCTGCCAGATGCTGGTCCTGCCGGCCATCTGCCTGGGGCTGGTCCTGGTCGCCGACCTGCGGGCCGAACTGGCCGTCGGGATGATGCTGCTGGCCGCCTCCCCCGGTGGCAGCACGGCCAGCCTCTACAGCCACCTGTTCAAGGGCAACGTCGCGCTCAACCTGACCCTGACCGCCATCAACTCGGTGCTGGCCCTGTTCACCCTGCCCCTGATCGTGAACCTGTCCGTCGCCGCGTTCATCGGCTCGGACAGCTCCATCGGGCTGCCGGTCGACAAGGTGATCCAGGTGTTCGCCCTCGTGCTCGTCCCCATCGCGGTCGGCATGACCGTGCGCCGGCGGCGGCCCGCCTTCGCCGCACGCATGCAGCGACCCGTGAAGATCGTCTCCGTCGTCGTCCTCGTCGTGGTCCTCACCGGCGCCGTGCTCGGCATCCGGGGTGAAATCGCCGCCACGGTGGGTGCGGTGGGTCTGGTCGCCCTGGTGTTCAACCTCGCCAGCCTGGCCGTCGGGTACGCCGTGCCGCGCCTGCTGCGCGTCGGGCACCCCGAGGCCGTGGCCTCGTCGTTCGAGATCGGCATCCACAACGCCACCCTGGCCATCACCATCGCGCTCAGCCCGGCCCTGCTGAACAACAGCGACATCGGGATGCCCCCGGCCATCTACGGCACACTGATGTTCTTCACCGCCGCGGTGTTCGGGTTCGTCGCCGCCCGGCACCGCAGCGTCGCCACCGCCGGCGGGCGCGTGCCCACCTCGGCAAGGTGAGGAGCGGCCACCCGGGCTAGTCACCGCACATCGGGCATCCGGGGAGTTTGCCGACAAGGGCTGAGGGTACGGCCACGAGGACCCCGCTCGTAGCCGTCCACGGAGGAACTCGCCCAGATGGATTCCCGCACACCCGCCAAGGCAGTCAAGGACGTCGTGGAGAAGGTCACCGACGCCCTCACCCCCGACGTGCCCGGTGCGCCGGGCAGCGCGCCGCCCAGCGTCGAGGAGCCGACGACGCCGCACGACCCGTTGCCGCCGAAGCCGGAGCAGGGGGCCCCGCAGACCCGCACGCCCACCGGCGTGGAGACCGGCGCGCCGGCCACCGCCATGGGGCAGCAGGGCGCCTTCCTGACGACCGCGCAGGGGGCGAGGCTGCGCGACACGGACCACTCGCTGAAGGCGGGGCCGCGCGGTCCGGTGCTGTTGCAGGACCACCACCTGCGCGAGAAGATCACCCACTTCGACCACGAGCGCATCCCCGAGCGGGTGGTCCACGCCCGGGGTGCCGGCGCCCACGGCCTGTTCACCGGTTACGGCACCGCCGAGGAGGTCACCCGGGCGGGGTTCCTGGGCAAGGGCAGGGAGACGGAGGTCTTCGTCCGGTTCTCCACCGTCCTCGGCTCACGCGGATCGGCCGACACGGTGCGCGACACCCGCGGTTTCGCGACCAAGTTCTACACCGACGAGGGCACGTTCGACCTGGTCGGCAACAACATGCCGGTGTTCTTCATCCAGGACGCCATCAAGTTCCCCGACATCATCCACGCCGGCAAGCCGCACCCCGACCGGGAGATCCCGCAGGCGCAGAGCGCGCACGACACCTTCTGGGACTTCGTCTCCCTGCACACGGAGGCGCAGCACCACACGATATGGAACATGTCCGACCGGGGCATCCCGCGCTCGTACCGGACGATGGAGGGCTTCGGCGTCCACACCTTCCGGCTGGTGAACGCCGCCGGTGAGACGGCGTTGGCCAAGTTCCACTGGAAGCCGAAGCTGGGCGTGCACTCCCTGACCTGGGAGGAGGCGCAGATGCTGGCCGGCGTGGACCCGGACTTCCACCGCCGCGACCTGTACGACGCCATCGAGGCCGGCGCGTACCCGGAGTGGGAGCTGGGCATCCAGGTGTTCCCCGACACCCCCGAGGAGACCTTCGCCGGCATCGACCTGCTCGACCCGACGAAGATCGTGCCGGAGGAACTGGCCCCGGTGCAGCCCGTCGGAAAGCTGGTGCTCAACCGCACGCCGACGAACTTCTTCGCCGAGTCCGAGCAGGTCGCCTTCCACGTCGGTCACCTGCCGCCGGGCATCGACGTCACGAACGACCCACTGTTGCAGGGCCGGCTGTTCTCGTACGTGGACACCCAGCTCACCCGGCTGGGCGGGCCGAACTTCTCCCAGATCCCGGTCAACCGCCCGCACGCCCCGGTCAACGACATGCTGCGGGACGGCTTCCACCAGCACGCCGTCCACGCCGGGGTGGCGCCGTACCGGCCGAACTCGCTCGACGGCGGCAACCCCTTCCCCGCCGGCGACGCCGACGACGCGTTCGTCGACGTGCCCGTGCGGGTGACCGAGGCGCCGAAGGTGCGCGCGAACCCGGCCACCTTCGACGACCACTTCAGTCAGGCGCGGCTGTTCTGGCTGAGCATGTCGCCGGTCGAGAAGGAACACATCGTGCGCGCGTACACCTTCGAGCTCGGCAAGTGCTACCACCAGGCGATCAGGGAGCGGCAGCTACAGTGCCTGGCCAACATCGACCCGGTGCTGTGCGCCCAGGTCGCCACCGGCCTGGGGCTGCCCGCACCGCAGCCGACCGTGCCGCTCGGGGAGGCCACGCCCAGCCCCGCGCTGTCGCAGGTGGGTCGGCAGTGGCCGGCCGACGGCCGGATGGTGGGGATCGTGGTCGACCCCGACGGTGACCTCGACGACGTGCACCAGGTGCGTCACGCGGTGTTCGCCGCCGGCATGGTGCCGCTGCTGATCGCCCCGCACGGCGGGACGATCGGTGGCCTGACGGTGCAGCGGACGTTCGCCACCGGGCGGTCGGTCGAGCTGGACGCCGTCCTGCTGGCCGCGGCGCCGGCGCCCGCGCCGGATGCGCTGCCGGCCCGCGACGCCAAGGCCGGCGCGGCGGGCCCGGCGGCCGTCGACCCGCGCGTGCTGTTGCTGGTGGAGGAGTGCTGGCGGCACGCCAAGGCGATCGGCGCGTGGGGCGCCGGCGCCGACGTGCTGCGGCAGGCCGGTCTGGTCGACTCTCCCGGTGTCGTCACGGGTGGGTCGGGCACCGAGACCCTCACCGCCGTGCAGCAGTTGATGGCCGCCCACCGGGTGTGGGAGAGGTTCCCCGCGGCGATCGCCTGATCCGCGCCGTTCCGGTCGAGGGCCGTCCACCGCCGAGGCGGGGGCGGCCCTCGTCGCGCCCGGTCAGCGCAGGGCGACCGGCGGGCCGAACCGGACCGGGACGCCGGGCGCGTAGAGCACGCTGGCCGGCGCGCCGGCCGGCGGCGGCAGCCCGGCGGCGGCGACCAGTTCGTCGTCGAGGTGCAGCAGCTCGGCCCGGTGCAACGGCCAGCGGGGATGCCAGTTCGGCAGGTGCAGCGTCCGCCCGTACGCCCGGGTGTGCAGGCCCCAGCGGGCGGTGACGAAGTGTTCCAGCGGGGTCGGGTCGGCGATGGGCCCGCCGACCCGTACCGTCATCCGGCTCGCCGCCCCGACGGGGCCGGGCCAGCGACGCCGGCACCGGTAGGTGAGCCGGTCACCGTCGCGGTCCAGCCGCATCCTCGACCACAGGTACGGCAGTCGCAGGGTCGCCCGGGCGACCAGCACCGGGATCAGGCGGGACGCGTCGAGCGACCGGAACACCACCGCACGCCGGCCGGTGTCGTCGACGGAGTAGAGCCGGACGTTGGTCTCCCAGAAGCTGCCGAAGTAGGGCACCGCCGGCCCGAGGCCGAACCCCAGCCCGACCATCCGGAAGCCGATCAGGCCGACGTGACTGACCCCGTCGAGGGTGTCCGGGCGGGTACCGGGAGGCAGCAGCGGCGCGACGACCTCCGGGGCGACCGCCCAGTGCAGGAAGGTGAGATGCTCCCAGCGCTGCCGCAGGACCGCGCGGTGGAACCCCTGACCGGGTGCCGCGTCGACGGGCTCGATGTTCACCTGCCCATCCTGCACCGGGGACGCACGCCGCAGGTCAGGCCGGGTGGCCAAGGTTCCGGTGGCCGTCCCGGGCGGCGGGGCGCCGCCTGCCCGCGCCGGCCCCGGCTGGCGTCGGGCGCGAGATCTTGCGAGGCTGGCGGTCGTGTACGACTACGACGTGTTGGTGCTGGGCTCCGGGCCCAGCGGTCAGAAGGCCGCGATCGCCGCCGCCAAACTCGGCCGGCGGGTCGGCATCGTGGACCGCCGCGACATGATCGGCGGGGTGTGTATCAACACCGGCACCGTGCCGTCCAAGACGCTGCGGGAGGCCGTGCTCTACCTGACGGGCCTGAGCCAGCGGGACCTGTACGGCAGCAGCTACCGGGTCAAGGAGGAGATCACGGTCGGCGATCTGGCCGCCCGGACGCAACACGTGATCAGCCGGCAGACCGACGTGATCCGCAACCAGTTGGCCCGCAACCGGATCACCATGATCACCGGCACCGGCCGGTTCGCCGACGCGAACGCCGTGTGGGTGGACGCGGGCTCCGGCCGCGAGCAGCGGGTCACCTTCGACAAGGCCGTCATCGCCGCGGGCACCCGGCCGGCCCGCCCGGACAGCGTCGACTTCGACGACCGGACGATCGTCGACTCCGACGGGGTCATCAACCTGCAGGCCGTCCCCCGCAGCATGGTGGTGGTCGGTGCCGGGGTCATCGGCATGGAGTACGCGTCCCTGTTCGCCGCGCTCGGCACGAAGGTGACGGTGGTGGAGCGCCGTGACCGGATGCTCGACTTCTGCGACGAGGAGATCGTCGAGTCGTTGAAGTACCACCTGCGCGACCTGTCGGTGACGTTCCGGTTCGGCGAGGAGGTCGCCGCGGTCGAGAAGCACGGCGACGCCGCGCTGTGCGTGCTCCGCAGCGGTAAGAAGATCGTCGCGGACACCGTGATGTACTCGGCCGGGCGTCAGGGGCAGACCGACGGCCTCGGGCTGGAGGCGGCCGGGCTGGAGGCGGACCGGCGGGGCCGGATCGCCGTCGACGGCGACTACCGCACCGCCGTGCCCAACATCTACGCCGTCGGTGACGTGATCGGCTTCCCCGCGTTGGCGTCCACGTCGATGGAGCAGGGCCGGCTGGCGGCGCAGCACGCCTGCGGCGAGCCGGCCCGCGCGATGCCGGAGTTGCAGCCGATCGGCATCTACACGATCCCGGAGATCAGTTTCGTCGGCCGGACCGAGGACGAGCTGACCGACAGTTCGACGCCGTTCGAGGTGGGGGTGGCCCGCTACCGCGAGCTGGCCCGGGGGCAGATCGTGGGTGACTCGTACGGCATGTTGAAGCTGCTCGTCTCGCCGACGGACGGCCGGCTGCTCGGCGTGCACGTGTTCGGCACCGGCGCCACCGAGATCGTCCACATCGGGCAGGCGGTGATGGGCTGCGGCGGCACGGTCGACTACCTGGTCGACGCCGTCTTCAACTACCCGACCCTGGCGGAGGCGTACAAGGTGGCCGCCCTGGACGCCGTCAACAAGATCCGTAACGTGTCCCGGATCGACAGAGGTTGAGCCGGCCGGCCGGTGACCGGAGACCTTCGGCGGTGAGATGCGTTACCTGTGGGTGGAGCGGGAATCACCTCGCCCCTTGCGGAAGTTGGAGCCAGGTATGACTGTCGCACCGCCGTTCACCCGTTCGGGTTCGTTCCGGGCGTGCCGATGAGCGCCGCCGTCGCGTCCCGGGCGGCCGAACCGATGCCGGGTGACCTGATGACCGGCCGGCAGCGCCTGCGACTCGTGCTCGTCCTCGGTTCGCTGATCGCGGTCGGTCCGCTGACCATCGACATGTACCTGCCGGCGTTGCCCGCGATCGTCGACGGCTTCGGCACCACCTCCGCGGCCGTCCAGCTGACCCTCACCGGCACGCTGGTCGGAATGGCCGTCGGGCAGTTGCTGATCGGTCCGCTGTCCGACGCCGTGGGCCGGCGGAGGCCACTGATCGCGGGCACCGCGCTGCACGTGCTGGCGTCGGTGGGCTGCGCCGTCGCGCCCAACGTGGCGACGCTCGGCGTGCTGCGGGTGGTGCAGGGCCTCGGGGCGGCAGCCGCCGCCGTGATCGCCATGGCGGTGATCCGCGACCTGTTCAGCGGCGCGGCGTTCGCCCGGTTGCTCTCCCGGCTGCTGCTGGTGATGGGCGTGGCTCCGATTCTGGCACCGACGCTCGGCAGCGCGGTGCTGCGGTGGACGCAGTGGCGTGGCGTGTTCGTGGCGTTGGCGGTGCTCGGTGTCCTGCTGGTGCTGGTCGCCGGGTTCGGCCTGCGGGAGACGCTGCCGCCGGAGCGTCGGCGCCGTGGTGGGCTCCGCCCCACCGTCGGGCTGTACGGCCTGCTGCTGCGGGACCGCACCTTCGTCGGGCTGGTGCTGGTCGCCGGGTTGGCCATGGCCGCGCTGTTCGCCTACGTCGCCGGTTCGTCGTTCGTCCTCCAGGAGCAGTACGGCCTGGACGAGCAGGAGTTCGGGTTGGCCTTCGGTGCGGGCGCGTTCGGGCTGATCGCCGCCACCCAGGGCAACGTGCGGTTGCTGCGCCGTCATTCTCCGCAGCGGATCCTGGTCACTGCCCTGGCCGTGGGAACAGGTGCCGGCCTGGCGCTGCTCGGTTTCGCCGCGACCGGCATCGGCGGGCTGCCCGCCGTGCTGGCGTCGCTGTGGGTGGTGCTCGCGGCGGCGGGCCTGGCGATACCGAACGCCCCGGCCCTGGCCCTGGCCGGGCACGGGGAGGCGGCCGGCACGGCGTCGGCGCTGCTCGGCGCGGCGCAGTTCGGCATCGGCGCTCTCGCGGCACCGCTGGTGGGTGTGCTCGGCACCGGTGCGGCGGCGATGGCCCTGGTGGTGGCCGGTTGCATGGTGGCGGCGCAGGTCGTGCTGCACCTCGTGGTGCGGCCGGCGCGGCTCGCCGCGCCGGAGGTGCCCGTCGTCGCCGTCGCGACGCACTGACGGAACGGGCCCGGGTCACCGGGAGGGGGCCCGCAGCTGCTCGAAGTAGGGTTTCATCGCCGGGTAGTACGCGTCGAAGGACGGTGCTGCCGCACCCGCGTGGGCGGCCACCAGGCGGTCGAGGTAGTACTCCCACCCCGGGCCGACCTCGCCGATGCCGTCGACGCTGTCGAGGTGGTGGACGAACCGCAGCTCGGTGCGGTCGCCCCGTGGGGTCAGCAGCAGCTCCGTCCGCCAGGTGCCGGCATCGTCGCGCATGGTCAGCGCCAGCCGACGCGGTGGTTCGCACACGTCGACGCGCATCTCGCACCAGGGCGTGCCCTCCTCGTACGCCATCTGGACGCGAATGGTCCGGCCGGGGGCCGCGTCGCCTTCCCACGGGCCGAACCAGCGCGCCGAGCGCTCGGGTTCGGTGATGCCGGCCCAGACGTCCTCGACGGGGGCGCGGAACGTGCGGGTCAGGACGAGGTCCGTGCCGTCGCCGGCGCCGAACAGGCGTCCGCTCGGTGTGCCGATCATGCTGTCTGCTCCCTTCGCAGGGTTTCCGCGTCGCCCCGGCGGCGGTCGCGGCGGGCCCGGTGGACCTCGGTCTCCAGGGCGTCGAACCGGCGTTGCCAACCGTCGCTCCCGGTGAGCCAGGCCAGCCAACGGCTCAGGTCGGTGAGCCGGGACGGGTCGAGCTCGTACAGCCGACGGCGACCGACCAGGGTGACCCTGACCAGTCCGCTGTCGCGCAGGACGCGCAGGTGTCGGCTGACCGCGGGCCGGCTGATGTCGAACCGGTCGGCGATCTCACCGGCGGCCAGTCGCTGGCCCCGCAGCATTTCCAGGATGTGCCGCCGCGCCGGGTCGGCGATCGCGACAGTGACGTCGTCCACACCGGAAGTGTAACTCACAGGTTACGCGTCCGGCCGGTGGAGCGACCGGGTCGGGGGCTCAGCCCTTGACGGCACCGATCAGCACGCCCCGGATGAAGTGCCGCTGGATGAAGGGGTAGACGGCGACGATGGGCGCAACGGTGAGGACGACCACCGCCATCTTGATCGCCTCGGTGGGCGGCATGGTCACCCCGGTGGTCCCGCCGGAGGTGTGCGGTGCCTGCCCGGCCAGCAGGTAGCTCTGCAACACCCGCTGGATCGGGTACATGTCGTTGCGGTCGATGAACAGCAGCGCGTCGAACCACACGTTCCAGTAGCTGACCGCGTAGAACAGCCCCACGACGGCGACCACCGCCCGGGACAGCGGCAGGACGATGCGGGCCAGGGTGCGGAAGTCGCTGGCGCCGTCGATGCGGGCGCTGTCGAGCAGTTCCTGCGGGACGCCCTGGAAGAAGCCGCGCACGACGACCAGGTTGAACACGCTGATCGCGGGCGGCAGGACCAGCGCCCAGATGGTGTCCTTGAGCCCGAGCCCGGTCACTACGAGATACTTGGGCACCAGCGGTGGATAGATCAGGAAGGGCAGCAGGAAGTACGCGAGCAGCCACCGGTAGCCGAGCGAGCGGGGTTGGGACAGGCCGTACGCGGCCAGCACGGTCACGGTCAGTGCCACGGCGGTGCCGATGACGGTGACCAGCGTGCTGATCCACAGCGCCCGGGTGACGGCGCCGCCGGCGAAGATCGTCTCGTACGCTGACGTGTCGATGCCCCTGGGGATGACCACCAGGCCGCCGGCCCGGGCGATCGTCTCGCGGGACGACAGGCTGGTCACCAGGATCACCCAGAGCGGGAACAGCACCCCGAGCACCAGCAGGGTGAGCAGGGTCGCCTTGAGGGCCTGGCCGACCGGGGTCGGCTGCTCCTCCCAGACGGGGCGGCGCTGGTGCCCCCGGCGCGGCTTGCGGACGACGGTGTCGGTCATGATCGCGAGTAGATCCCTCGTTCGCCGAGCTTGTGTGCGATCTTGTTGGCGGCCAGGATCAGGCAGAGCCCGATCGCGGCCTTGAACAGGCCGGCGGCGGCGCCGTAGCCGTAGTTCCCGGTGGCGATGGAGAAGTGGTAGACGAAGGTGTCGAGCACCTCCGAGGCCTGCCTGCCCACGGCGTCGCGTTGCAGGAGGAACTGCTCGAAGCCGACGGAGAGGGCGTCACCCAGCCGGAGGATGAGCAGGAGCACGATCACGGGGCGCAGGCCGGGCAGGGTGATGTGCCACAGCCGCCGCCACCGTCCGGCGCCGTCGGCCGCCGCCGCCTCGTAGAGGCTCTGGTCGATCGTGGACAGCGCGGCGAGGAAGACGATGGTGCCCCAGCCGACGTCCTTCCACACCGCCTCGACGGTCACCAGGATGATGAAGGTGTCGGGGTTGGTCATGATGTTCCACGGTTCCAGCCCCGCCTCGCGCATGGTCTGCGCCAGCAGGCCCGCCCCGCCGAGCATGGCGACGAAGAAGCTGACCACCAGCACCCAGCTGAAGAAGTGCGGCAGGTAGACCACGGTCTGGACGAAGCCGCGCAGCCGGCTGGAGAGCAGGTTGTGCAGCATGATCGCCAGGAAGATCGGCAGCGGGAAGAAGAACACGAGCTGGAACGCGGTGATCGCGAGGGTGTTGCGGAACGCGTCCCAGAACGCCGGGTCCTCGAACAGGAGCTGGAACTGACCGAAGCCGATCCATTCGCTGTGGACGAACGCCTCCAGCGGATTGTTCCCGAGGTACGGGTTGTAGTCCTGGAAGGCGATGACGTTGCCGAGGATCGGCACGTAGCTGAAGACCAGCAGGATGAGGAAGCCCGGGGCCACCATGGCCAGCAGCTGCCAGTCGCGCCGCAGCCGGGTCCGCAGTGGCAGTCGCCGGCGACGCGCGGCGGGACGGGCGGTCGCCTCGGGCGGGGACGACCCGCCGGGTCGGGCCCGTTCGGGCCCGACCTCGGCGGTTGCCTTGCGTGTGGTCATCGTCCAGCCTTGGGCAGGGAATCGGCGAGCAGCTTCCTCGCCTCCTCTCCCCCGTTGGCCTTCCACTCCTGCACGATGCCGTCGACGTCGGACAGCGGCCGGCGACCCCGCAGGACGTCGGTGAACTTGTCCTCCGTCGGCACCTGGTTGGCCTTGTACGCGGCCGGCATCTCCAGCTTCACCCCGTCCCAGGGGTCCTTCTCCAGGTACTTGACCATGGCGTTGGAGTACGTCAGCACGTCCTGGACGTAGTTCGGGGTGTCCGGGAAGGGGCCGACCGTGGGGTTGCGGCCGCTGATGAAGAAGTACTGGTTGGCGATCTCCTTGAACGCCAGTTCGGTCTTGACCGGGCCGTTGGGCGTCATGGTGTGGTGCTGGCCCGCGACGCCGAAGTCGCGCAGCTGCGCCTCCTGGCTGCCCAGGGGCGCGGAGCACCAGTTGATGACGCGCAGCAGCTCCTCGACCCGCTCCTTACCGACGCCCTTCTTGACGAAGGTGTAGGAGATCGGCTCGTCGTCACCCCAGACGAGGGGGTCGCCGCCGGTGGCGGAGAAGACCGGCAACGGCTGGATGTTCAACTTGGGGTTGATCTTCTGGTGCTCGGCCTGGGCGCCCTGCCAGAAGCCGATGCCGTCCTGCTTGAAGACGATGGCGCCGCTCTTGGCGAACAGCTGGGTGGCGTCCGCTCCCTTGCTGGCGACGAGGTCCGGGTGGACCAGACCATCCTTGTAGATCTTGGTCATGACCTCCAGCGCCTGCCGGTACTCCGGGGTCTCGTACTTGAACTCCGGCGTCCCGTCGGACTTCAAGCGCCAGCCGCCCTTGGAACCGGGCACCTTGTGGTACATCTGGATCATCGCGAAGACGTCGCTGAACGCCCACACGTTCCGGGCCGGGTCGGTGATCTCCCTGGCCATCGTCAGCAGCTCGTCGAGCGAGGTCGGAGCGGCCAGGCCGCGCGCGTCGAGCAGATCCTTGCGGGTGAACATGGCCCAGGGGAAAGGGCCGTCGGTGGGGTTGGGCACGGCGGCGAGGCGACCGTTCCAGATCGCGTTGCGCCAGGAGCCGGTCGGGAACGTCGCCAGCATCGGGTAGGAGCTGATCGCGTCGCCCTTGAGGTGATCGGTGAGATCTTCGAACAGCACCCCGATCGCCTCGGCGAAGCGCGGAATCTTCTCCACCTCCCAGCCGGGCACGCAGAGCAGGTCGGGCACGTCCCGGGCGCCGAACATCGCGTTCAGCTTGTCGGCGTAGGTGTTGCCGTCCTGGATGGTGAAGTTGACCGGCGTACCCAGCTCCGCGTTCACGGCCTGGAGGTAGGCGCTCTGGCCGACTCCCGGCGGCGCCGGCCCCCAGGCGGGGGTCATCGCGGTGATCTCCTTGCCGCTGGTGCCGGGCTTGTCGGTGATCGCATCGACGAGGCTGGCGGGGTAGCTGGTGTAGCCGTCGGGCACCGGGCGGACGCCGATGACGTCGGGCCGGATGCTCTGGGCCAGGTCCCGGTGCGTCGGCAGCAGGTCGGCGAAGGCGTCCAGGTTCTGCGCGGCGCCGCTGCTGGAAGGCTTCTCGGAGCAGCCGGCGAGCAACGGGCCGCCGGCGGCCGCGGCCGCCCCGAGGCCCAGGAGGCTGAGGAAGGTACGGCGCGAGGACCTCGCGTCGGAGTGGTGGAAGGTCATCGGTCTCCCCTGCGAGAAGGGCGGTGTCGAGAGGACGTGCACGGTGGGGTACGAGAGTTCGTCTGGAACGTAAACAAACTAAGGTACGGCCGAAACTCCCACAAGGCCCGGCCCGCGACGTCAGGGGGCGCCCCACACCGTCGCCGTCACCCACGGCGCCTTCGGGATGCTGCCGTCCCGCTCCGGTGGCAGGATCGCCGGCATGACACCGGCCAGGAAACCGTGGTGGCAGCTCACACACACGCCGAGGCAGGGATACATCCTGGGAGGCTTCTGGCTGTCCATGGCCATCTTCCAGGCATTGATCGTCATCGGGAAGCCGATGGACTGGCGGGTGGCGCTGGCCGCCGGGTTCGGACTGCTCGGTGTGGGCTATCTGGTGTCGGCCGTGCGACTGCGGCGGGCACCGACGTGCGCCGACGACGTGCCGGTGGGCGCGCGGTGGCGACGTCGACGCTGACATCCCAGGCGGTCAAGCTGAATGCTTGACCGGAGATCTCGCCGTCCATCGACCACCGACACGCCGCACCTGACTTCGGGAACTGACTAGATGTGCCGCCCGGCAGCGTTGTTGTCGCGGGGCGGCGCGACCACGGAAGTCGTCACGCCGGCACGCCCGACACGACCTCCGCGACATTGCCCTGGTAGCAGGTGGTGGTGGAGATGCTGGGGGCGGTCCTCGCCGGACCGTGGACGACGTAGCGCTGGCCGGTCTGCATGTTGTGGCACTGGATCCGAACCCGGTAGGTGCCGGTGTCGCACTGGGCGGTGCCGCGGCCGTAGTAGTGGCTGCTGCCCTGGTGGACCCACTCCGCCCAGGAGACGCAACCGGTGACGCCGACCGTGGGCAGCGGGTCCTCGACGGGGAAGACGCCCTCGGCGACGTTACCGGTGTAGCAGGTCCTGGTGGCCGTGCTCGGCGCGTTCACCGCGTAGCTGCCGTAGACGACGTACCCTACGCCCGTCTGCAGGTTGCGGCACTGGAGCTTGACCTTGTAGCGGCCGGTGGCGCACTGCACGTTACCCCGACCGTAGTAGTAGTGGTTGCCCTCCTGCACCCACTGCACCGACGTCGTGCAGCCCGTGGGGGCGGCCTGGACGCCGAGGTCGGACTGCGCCACCACCGGGGCCGGCGGCGGGGCTGCCTGTGCGGGTGCGGCCACGGCGGCAAGACCGAGAACAGCCGCTGCGACCATCGAGAGCGAATGCCTGATCAAGTCTGTCTCCTTGCGGTTGTAGGGGTTCTCACTCAACGGCAGGGACCATACTAGGAAGCATTTTGATCTACGTCTATGGCCTTGTCGCGGCTCGGGGCTTCGCGGGCCTGTGCGCTGGTCACGCTAGCGATCGCATGTGTCCGATGAGCGTGGTGCCGCTACGGTGACGCCCGTGACGACCGACGACGCGGCCCTGGTGGCCGTGGACATCCTGCTCGCCAGCGCCGCCGTCGCCCTGATCGGGTTGGCCGCCTGGCTGGTCATCAAGAGCAGGCACGCGCCAACCGGCCGGCTGTTCGGGCGGACCGTGCATCACCCCCGGCTGTGGGCCGCAGGGGCAGCATGCATGGGCTTCTACGTTCTCCTGTGGCTGGGAAACCTCACGGAGGTCACGCCCAGCGCCTGGCACACTGCGAGCCGGTGGATCGGCGCCGCGCTGTTCCTGGCCGCGTTGGCCCTCATGGCCTCCCGCTCGGTCCTTGAGCATCGCGCCAGGCGTCGGCATGGCCGTGAGCAGCACACAAGGCCGTGACGAGCGCCGGCGCGACCGACCGCCATCGACGTGAGGGCGATCAGCTGCCGCGCTGCGATCCTCTACACCAGACAGGTCAAGGCCACTCCGTGGAGGGGCCTTGACCTGTCGTCACGTCTCGCGCGGGCCAGCCGCTACACCGGGTACGTGTTGTACCGGTCGAGCGTCGACTTGGACGTCGAGGTATCCCGGAAAACCAGTTCCCACGGGCCGGTGTTGACATCCATGTCCTTGCCGAACCCGACCCACTTTCCGGCCATCCGTCGACCCGTGGGCTCGGCCATGAGTTGGATCGCGCCGTGATACCGGGCACCTCGGTAGTAGCCGGCCGAGTCGGTCTGCTCCACCCACGTGCCAGTGACAACGGCACCATCGACGGTGAGATCCAAAGACAGGGACGAGGTCGCCGAGCCGGGCAGGCTACGCGCCGTGAGCCGGTCGCCGTGCTGAAGCACCACCATGAAGTGCTGTCCGGCGAAGGACTCCCCCCGACCGCTGGAGTAGTACTGGTAGCGGCTGAGCCACACGCCCTCGTACGACCGGTGAACCGTCGCCGGCCTGGACGTTGGCGTCGGCGTCACCAGACTGGACATGGGAGAGGTCAGGTCGTGACCCCCGTGCTGGTCATCGGCGACATGGTCGTCAGGCACCGTGGCGAAGCCAAGTAACGAGATGGGTAGGCCGGTGACGACCTCCAGCGCGCGGGCGTAGACGGGTCGCGGCGCGGCGATCGCTCCGGACTCCCACCGCTGGACGAGTCTCTTGTTGGCGTCGTTGGGCTCGCCGACGCGATGGCCGGCAGCCTGGAGCGCGCGAGCGAAGTCGTCCTGGCTCATGCGCATCCCGGCACGGACGGCGCGCAGTGCGGTGTTCGGGACCGTCATGACCGCCACCGTAGCGGAATGTCGCCAGAATGTCGTCAGGCGTGTGGCGGTATTGCCCTACTTCATGTCGTCGCGGGCGGTGACACCTGGGCGTCATTGTGGTTGGCACGCGACGGCGGGCCCGCCGCCGCTTCTCATGACGGAGGTAGGTATGCAGTGTCATGGCGACGAATCGGCGGTGAGCCGAGGCGAGCAGGTGGAAGACGCGGAACGGGAGGCCGCCAAGCAGCGGATTCTGGCGCAGGCGGAGGCGGAGCGGATCCCGGTCGAGGAGACGACCCGGGCGGTGCCGGATCGGCGGTGGCGTGGTGAGCGGTGATCCGGTGCCGATCGGGCGGCGGGTGGCGTATCTGCGGGTGCGACGGAGGTTGTCGCAGCAGGCGTTCGCGGATCGTCTCGGCAAGTCGAAGAGTTGGGTGGACAAGATCGAGCGTGGCGTTCGGCGGTTGGAGCGGGTGTCGACCATCCGGGACATCGCCGCCGTGCTGGGGGTCGATGCGGCGACGCTGCTCGGGCGTGAGGCTCAGCCCGCCGAGGTTGCCGAGCGGAGTCGGGGTGTGGCGCGGATCCGGGCGGCGTTGTCGGCGTACGAGATGACACGCGGCCGTCCGGTCGTGTCGCGGCCGGCGGTGGCGGTGGATCGGTTGGTACGGGAGGTCGGGCATGCGTGGACGACCTACCAGCATGCCCGGTATCCGCAGCTGGTCGAGGCGCTGCCGAGGCTGCTCGGCGAGGTTCAACACGCCTACGTCCGGGATCCGCAGGCCGGTCGGGTGGCGGTGGTGGAGGCGTACCGGGTGACGGCGGCGCTGCTGGTGAAGCTCGACGAGGCGAGCCTCGCGTGGCTGGCCGCCGACCGGGCCATGTCCGCCGCGACCGGTGACCGGGTGTTGGTGGCTGCCGCAGCGGTGCAGCTCGGGCAGGTGTTGCGCACGGCGGGCGCGAGGTCGGTGATGCTGGCCGCCGCCTACCGGATCGCCCCGCCCGACCTCGGTGCCGGTGACCCGCATGAGTTGTCGCTGTGCGGATCGCTGCTGGTGCAGGCCGCGTTGATGGCGGCGAGGGCCGGAGACGACCGGGCGACGAGCGAGCTGCTGGACGACGCGGCCGACATGGCCGCTCTGGTGGGCGACGGACACGACCACCACCGCACCGGGTTCGGACCGACGGCCGTCGAGCTGGCCCGGACCGCCGCCGCCGTCGCCTCGGGGAATGGACGCGAGGCGGTCGCCTGGCACGAGAAGGCGACCAGCCGGGACGGGTGGCGGTGGCTGCCGGTCGAACACCGCGCCGCCCACCTCATCGACACCGCCCGCGCCCACCTCCAGACCGACGACCCCACCAACGCCGCCCGACTCCTGCTCCAGGCCGACAGCATCGCCCCGGCCGAAGTACGCCACCGGCCGACCGCCCGGAAGGTCGTCGCCCAGGCCGCCCGCGCTCCGGACGCACCCGGCACGATCACCCAACTCGCCCTCACCCTCGGCGTCATCTGACGCTCCCACCCGACGACGTGCCGCGACGAAGGTCGGCGTCGTAGGACGGTCACGGCCAGGCTGCCTCCACCAGGGCCGGGAGCACCTGGGCGGCCGTGCCGCGCAGGTTGACGTCGGCTACCTCGTCCAGCGCCGTCTCGCCGGGGTCGACCTGGACGACCGTGGCGCCGAAGCGGGCAGCCACCTGGGGAATCTCGGCGGCGGGGTAGACCAGCCCCGAGGTGCCCACGGTCACCAGCAGGTCGCAGCTGGCGGCGGCCTCGACGGCGGCGGCCAGGGCCGACTGCGGCAACGCCTCCCCGAACCACACCACCCCCGGCCGGACGGGAGCCGCGCACCCGGCGCACCGGGGCGGGGGCAGCCGCCGACCGCCGACGGGCTCCGCTCCCCCGTCGGGCACCGACGCCGGGCGGTCGCAGGCCGAGCAGCGCGGCGCGAACAGGCTGCCGTGCAGGTGCACCGGGGCGGCCGAGCCGGCGCGCTCGTGCAGGTCGTCGACGTTCTGGGTGACCAGCACGGCGTGCGGGACGCGGGCCTCGATCTCGGCCACTGCCAGGTGCCCCGCATTCGGCGTGGTCCGGCGCACGAGGTCGCGTCGCCACTCGTACCAGCCCCACACGAGAGCCGGATCGGCGTGGAACGCCTCCGGCGTGGCGAGCTGCTGCGCGTCGTACCGCTGCCAGAGCCCGGTGAGGGCGTCGCGGAACGTCGGAACGCCGCTCTCGGCCGACATGCCCGCGCCCGTGAAGACGACGATCCGCTCGGCCCGGCCGAGCATCGACGCGGCCTTCCGCAGCTCCGATTCCCCCACCCGTCCACCCCCTCCGGCGCGGGTCCACCCCGCGACGCGACTGTCCCACAGCCGGTCCGGCTCGCGGAAAGTCGGTTGCCCGGCGGGGCGGGCTACGGGATCGTCGCCGCCATGACGTACTGACGGACAGCACCCGATGCTCCCTCTGGCCACGCGGCTGTGATTCGCGGTGGCCTCCGTCCACGTTGTCTGATCAGCCAGAAGAAGGCTCGTTTGTCTGCGCGATCCTCCCGGCGGGAACCGCTGCCGCGGTCCGCCCCCGCCACCGTCTCCGTGTTCGCCTCCCCCGGCAGTTGGATCGAATCCGACGCTCTCGAACAGTGCCGGCAGGTGGCCGACCTCGACGGCATGCAGCACGTCGCGGCGATGCCGGACCTGCATCCCGGTAAGGGCGCCCCGATCGGCGCCGCCATGGCCTCGACCGTGCTGTACCCGTTCCTGGTGGGCTCCGACATCGGCTGCGGCATCGCCGTGTTCCCCATCGCACTCAGGCGTGTCGTGCCCGAGCGGCTCGCCGCCCGGTTCCCCGATCTGGACCGCCCACTGGATCCCGTCCGGGACGCCGACGACCCGGCCTGGGACGTCGTGGCCGGGGACATCCCCGGCGGTCACGTCGAGGGCCTCGGCACGGTCGGCCGGGGCAACCACTTCGTCGAACTGGCCCGGATCGGCGCCGTCCTCGACGCCGGACACGCGGGCCGTCTCGGGCTCGACGCCGGTGACCTCGTCCTCGTCGTGCACAGCGGCTCCCGGGGTCTGGGCGAGCGGATCCTGCGCGAGCACACCGAGGTGCACGGCGCGGGCCCCGCCGCAGATGCCGCCGCCTACCTGGCGGCGCACGACGACGCCGTCCGCTGGGGTTCGCTCAACCGGCGGCTGCTGGCCGCCCGGGTCGCCCACGCCCTGGGGGCCGCTGCGACCGAACCGATCGTCGACCAGTGTCACAACCTGGTCGAGATCCGCGACGGGATGTTCCTGCACCGCAAGGGAGCCGCGCCGGGCGACGGCCGCGACGTGCTGGTCGCCGGCACCCGGGGCACGCCGTCCTATCTGGTGGCCGGTCACGCCGGGCCGGAGGCCAACCACTCGGTGGCGCACGGCGCGGGCCGCAAGATGTCCCGCTCCGACGCGCTGCGCCGGGGGCGGGCCAAACACACCGTCGAGGAGCTGCGTCGTACGCCGCTGGGGTCGCTGGTGGTGTGCGGCGACCGTCAGCTGCTGTTCGAGGAGGCCCCGACGGCGTACAAGCGCATCGAGCAGGTGGTCGGCGACCTCGTCGCCCACGACCTGGCCACGCCCGTGGCCACCACGGTTCCTCTCGTGACCTACAAGACGGCCGACAAGGGGCCCGCCGCGCGCCGCGACGACCGCCGCCGTCGGGGGCGGCGGTGAACGTACGCCGCACCGGGAGCGCTCGGGGGTCGCCCGGTGAGGCGCGACCGCTGCCGGGGGACGGCGGTTCAGCCGTCCCCCGGCAGGCGTGGTCGCCCGGTCAGGCCACCGTGCAGGGGTTGCCGCCGAGGCTGAACGCGGTCGGTGCCGGGTTGCTGCCGGCCCAGCTGGCGAGGAAGCCGACCGTGGCCGACGCGCCGGGGGCCAGGGTGGCGTTCCAGGAAGGCCCGGTGACCGTCACCGTGGCGCCGCTCTGCGTGTGCGTGCCGTTCCATGCCTGGGTGACCTGCTGGCCGCCGGTGAAGGCCCACCGCAGCGTCCAGTCAGGCACCGCCGCGGTGCCGGTGTTGGTGACCCGCACCTCGCCCTGGAACCCGCCGGGCCACTGCCCGGTCACCGAGTAGCTCACCCGGCACGCGCCGGCGGGGCCCGTCGGCGTGGGCGTCGCGGTCGGCGTCGGGGTCGCGGTGGGCGTCGGCGTGGGCGTCACGGTCGGCGTGGGCGTCACGGTCGGCGTGGGCGTCGCGTCGATCCGGCTCGGATCCACCACCCCCCAGTACGCGGGCTTGGCCTGCAACTGCCGGTCGAACAGCAGCGGAGCGTCGAGCCGGGTGACCGGGAACGTGTCCAGCCAGGTGTCGTCGTCGGCCAGCCCCCACAGCGTGACCGAGGTGATCTCGTCGGAGTACTGCCGGTAGAGGTCGAACAGGTCCCGGTACCGGTACGCCTGCCGCAGCAGCCGGTCCCTCGGCGGGGCGGGGAACGACTCGCTGTTGCTGGTGTAGATCGAGATGTCCATCTCGGTGATCTGCTGCTCCACGCCCAGCGGGATGAACCTGGTCAACATCGCCTCGGTCTCGGCCACCGACGGCCAGTCCACGTTGACGTGCATCTGGTGGCCCACCCCGTCGATCGGCACGCCCTCCGCGCGGAGCTGGCTGACCAGGTTGAACAGGTGGTCCCGCTTGGCGGGCACGTTGGTGTTGTAGTCGTTGATGTACAGCTTGGCCGCCGGGTCGACCTCGCGGGCCACCCGGAAGGCGGTGCGGATGAAGTCCAGGCCGGTCAGCTCGTACCAGCGGCTGCGCCGGATGCCGTCGGACTGCCCCTCGTCGATGACCTCGTTCACCACGTCCCAGGCGCTGATCTTCCCCTGGTAGCGCCCGGCGACCGCACGGATGTGCGCCTCCAGCCGGGACAGCACGACCTGCTTGCTCGTCTCGTTGACCGGCATCGGGTTGCCGGTGTCGTCGGCGAAGACCCAGTCGGGCGTCTGGCTGTGCCAGGCGAGGGTGTGCCCGCGTACCTGCATGCCGTTGGCCTCGGCGAAGGCCACGACGGCGTCCGCGTCGGCGAAGCGGAAGTCGCCCTCGGCCGGCTGCGTCGCGTCCCACTTCATCGCGTTGCCGGCGGTGACCGAGTTGAAGTGCCGGGTGAGCAGCTGTGCGTGGTTGCCGACCAACTGGGCACGCGACACCGCCGCGCCGACGGGGAACTCGTCGGCGAGCACGTCCCTGACCGCCGGGATGTCGGTCTGGATGGGCAGCGCCGGCACGTACGACAGGGTGAAGTCGTCGATGTGCAGCGACGCGGTGCCGGTGGCGGTCTCCACGTACGCGGAGAGGAATTCGACGTCCTGGGCGAGGGTGTACTGACCCTGCAGGTTGACCCAGGCGCCGGAGGTGACCGCGGTGTTGCCGACGACCTGGTCGTAGGAGGGCGTTCCGTCGGTGCGACGCTCGACGCTGAGCCGCGCCTGGGTGTCCGCCTCACCGGCGGCGAGTCGGACCCACACCGACAGGGTGTAGCGGGTGCCCTGCTCGACGGTGTCCCGCAGGTCGCGCACCGGCCCCTCCCAGCTGCGGGTACGACCGGTGACGGCCAGGCTGTGGCTGCCGGTGCGGGCGACGGCGTCGCTGGCCGTGACGGTCTCGTCCGCGCGGGCGGTCCAGCCCTGGGCGGTGCCGTCGTCGAAGCTGTGGGTGACCACGACGACCGGTTCGGCCGCCTGGGCGGGCGGCGCGGCGGCGAGGGGCGCCACGACGGCGAGCGTCGCCGTGACGGCGAGCGCAGCCAGGGCGTACGGCCAGGCGCGACGCGTCCGTGGTGCGGGCATGGCGAGGGTGTCCTTTCCGGGGTTGCCCGCCGGCCCGGACGAGTGGTGCGGTGAGAGGTGGGCCGGCGACGCTGAACGGGATGCCCCTCACGGGGCGGGGCCGCCGTGGCTGCCCCACCACGGCGCGGCCGCCCGGACCGGCCGGCATGAGCCCGCATGCCGTGCCGACCCGGCGCTCGCGCCGGCTCCCTGCGCGCGTACCCGGTGCTCGGCAGATGCCGAGCCACGTCGATGTCCGCCGATCCTATGGCTGAGCGGTCTGCCCGTCAACGCTGCCGCGGGTGGGCAGGCCGGCCAGCCAGCGGTCCAGGGCCACCGGGGAGTCGAACAGCAGCACCGGCGGGCCGGACTGGTCGGCCTGCCAGGCCCGCATCCGCCGCCGGGCCCGGCCGAAGGCGGTGACGTGCCACACCAGGATCGAGTCCCGGGCCAGGACGCTGCGCCACGACTCACGGTTGCCGTTGCAGACCCGCTCCCCCGTCGAGAGCCGGCGCGCGGTGCGGCGCAGCAGCCGCCAGAAGGACAGCCACCTCGGGTAGTCGAGGCCGACGACCAGGTCGGCCCGGGCCAACGGCACGTCCCGCCACCCGTGGTACGCGCCGTCGAGGATCCAGCGGTCCCGCCGGCAGATCTCCTCGATCCGGCTGCGCTGCAGCGCTACCGGCACCTCGACCCAGCCGGGCTGCCAGAGCAGGTCGTCGACCGGGTACCAGGGCAGTTCGAGCCGTTCGGCGAGGCGTTCGGCCAGGGTGGACTTGCCGGCACCGTAAACTCCGTAGACCAGGATGCGGGACGGCACGCTCACCGCGGCAGCGTACGCGCCGAGGTTCCGGTGCGCTCCGCGGCCCGCGCCGGCCGCACCGAGGTCCGCTGCCGCACCAGGGCGAGCGGGTAGGTTGCATCCGACGGACGGGGCGTCCTCGGTTCGTGCGCGCCTCGACGGTCCCGGTGCCTCGGGGCGACGAGCTGACCTGGGAGGGCGCGATGAACCGTGGTGGCCACGACGAACAGCTCGACCGGCTCACGGGGATCCTGGCGACGATGAGCCGGGAGGCGGCCGTCGCCGTACGCGACGCCAGCACGGCGCTGCTCGACGTCGACCGGGGTGCCGCCGAGGCGGTGGTCAGTCGGGATGCGAGCCTCGACGCCCACCGTCGCGACGTCGAGGCCCTCATCCCCGAGGTGCTGGTGCGGCAGCAGCCCGTCGCGTCCGACCTGCGGCTCGTGCTCTGCGCGATCCGGGTGGCGGGCGACCTGGAGCGGATGGGCGACCTCGCGGTGCACATCGCGAAGATCGTGCTGATGCGCCACCCGGTCGCGGTCGTCCCCGAGCGGGCCAGGGACGTGATGGGCGTACTCACCGGGGCGACGGCACGGATCGCGGACAAGACCGCCCTCGTGCTGGCCACCCGCGACCAGCTCGACGCGATGCAGCTCGGCCTCGACGACGACGAGGTCGACGCGGCGCAGGCCCGTCTGCTGTCCATGCTCGTCGCCGGCTGGCCGTACGGGGTGGAGTCGGCGATTGACCTGGCGCTGCTCGGGCGCTACTACGAGCGGTACGCCGACCACGCGGTGAACGTCGCACGGCAGGTCGTCTACCTCGTCACCGGCACGATCCGCCTCTGAGCCGTCGGCACGACCCGCACCGGGTGACCGGCACGGCCCGTCCTCGTGTCACCGGCACGACGCGTTCCTGACCGGCCGGACGTGCTTCCGACCGGTCGGACGTGCCTCTGACCGGCCGCATCGGGGTGCGCGTAAGGGACATCTGTGTCGCCCACGACACGAAGGTCACATGGCCTCCGGTGCCCGGCCACCCTTCGAGCCGGTGAGTTCATCTTTCGTTCACCTGGGGCCGGGGGCCCGGCTACCTGGGCTGCCTAGCGTGACTCACGTACGGCCCGAACGGGCTGATGCACCCCAATAGAGAGGCTTACCTGGTGAACCGCAACGTGCTCTCGCGGCGCCTTCTCGCTGGCGTCGCGGTTGCCGCGCTCGCGCTTACCGGCTGTGGTGGAAACGACAACGCCGAGCCGGCCGGAAACGACGGCAGCGCCGCCAACGAATACGCGAACCTGTCCGGCGAGTTGAAGGCTTCCGGGGCCAGCTTCCCGGACGCGTACTACCAAGAGGTCATCAGCGCCTTCAAGGACGAGGCCCCGAAGGTCACGATCAACTACAACGCGACCGGTTCGGGCACCGGCAAGAAGCAGTTCGGCGAGGGCCTGGTCGACTTCGCCGGCACCGACAGCCTGGTCAAGGACAGCGACGGCGTGGCCCCCGGCTCGTTCCTCTACGTGCCGACGGTCGCCGCACCCATCACGGTGTCCTACAACCTCGAGGGCGTCGACAAGCTCCAGCTGAGCCCTGAGACGCTGGCGAAGGTCTTCCAGACGGACATCAAGACCTGGAACGACCCCGCCATCGCGGCCGACAACCCCGGCGTCACCCTGCCGAACACGCCGATCGTCGTCGCGCACCGCTCGGACGGCTCCGGCACCACGAGCAACTTCACCAAGTACCTGGCGGCGGCGGCCGGCTCCACCTGGAAGCTCGGCAGCGGCGACACGGTGGCCTGGCCGGCCAGCACCCAGGGCGGCGAGAAGAACACCGGCGTCGCGCAGATCGTCAAGCAGACCAACGGCGCCGTCGGCTACGTGGACCTGAGCGACGCGAAGGCCACCGGCCTCACGTACGCCGCCATCAAGAACAAGGACGGTCAGTACGTCCTGCCGTCCCTGGAGGGCACCACCGCCGGCCTGGAGGGCGCCGAGATCGCGGACGACCTGAGCTACAACCCGCTCAACGCCGCCGGTGCCTCCGCCTACCCGATCACCGCGCCGACGTTCATCATCGTCAAGCCGAGCTACGACGACGCGAACAAGGCCCAGCTGGTCAAGGCCTTCCTGAAGTTCCTGCTGACCGACGGTCAGGAGCTGGCTCCGGAGGTCGACTTCGCTCCGCTGCCCGCCAACCTCAAGGAGAAGGCGCTGGCCCAGGTCGACAAGATCCAGGGCTGACCGCGATCAGGATCGCTAGGCGTTCCGGCTAGGGACGGGATCGGATGATCCCGTCCCTAGCGGGGTACCCGAGCTGGAGTGACACATGACGCTAACGAATCAACCCCCCACCTCCCGGTCGACGCTGGTCCAGCGCAGTCGAGGTGCCCTCGCCGACCGCGCCTTCTCCTGGTGGACACTCGGCACCGGGCTGCTCGTCCTGGCCATCCTCGGACTCATCCTCGTCACCACGCTCCGGGAGGCGTGGCCGGCGTTCGAGGCCATGGGCCTGCGGTTCATCACCGAGCGCACGTGGGATCCCAACCCGGCCGTCGGCGACCCCGTCTTCGGGGCCCTGTCGTTCGCGTTCGGCACGGTGGTCTCGTCGCTGATCGCCCTGCTGTTCGCCGTGCCGGCCTCCATCGGCATCGCACTGTTCCTCACCGAGCTCGCGCCGCGTCGGCTGCGCGGGCCCGCGGTCACCGTGATCGACCTGCTGGCCGCTGTGCCGTCGGTCGTCTTCGGCCTGTGGGGCATCCTGGTGGTCGCGCCCGCCCTGGTGCCCGTCTACCAGGGATTGCACGACGCTCTCGGCGGCGTTCCGGTGCTCGGCAGCCTCTTCGGCCCGGCGGCCAGCGGTCGCAACTTCATGACCGCCGGTCTCATCCTGGCGATCATGGTGACGCCCATCATCACCTCGATCACCCGTGAGGTGTTCAGCACCGTCCCCCGGGCCGACAAGGACGCCGCCCTCGCGCTCGGCGCCACCCGCTGGGAGATGATCCGGGGCGCGGTGTTCCCGCACAGCTTCGGCGGAATCGTCGGTGCGGTGATGCTCGGCCTCGGCCGGGCGATGGGCGAGACGATCGCCGTGGCGCTGGTGATCGGTGGCGCTACGAACATCACGGCCAACCTGTTCGCGCCCGGAAACACGATGGCCGCGGTCATCGTGCAGCAGTTCGGTGAGTCCACGGGCACCTTCACGGCGGCCCTGATCGGCCTCGGCGTCGTGCTGTTCGCGATGACGGTACTGATCAACGTGTTCGCCCGGTCGGTCGTCAACCGGGCCGAGGCGCGGATGAAGGGAACGAAGGCGTGACCACCACCACCGCACCCCCCGCCGCGCGCACCGCATCCGGTGGGCCCGACCTGACCCGCGCGGCCCTGTCCGGCCGCCGCCGGTTCAGCAACCACCTCGCGACGGCGGCCATCTGGTTCGCCGTCCTGCTCGCCGTCGTGCCGCTCGCTCTGGTGACCTGGACGGTCATCGCCAAGGGAGCCGGGGTGATGAGCCTGGAGTTCCTCACCGGGGACATCCCCAACTCGTACCGCCGGGTGGGCCCCGGCATGGGGCCCGCGATCGTCGGCACCCTGCTCATCACGGGGGCGGCCGCGCTGATGGCCATCCCGCTCGGCGTCTTCGGGGCCATCTACCTCAACGAGTACGGCAAGCAGCGGCCCCTGGCCCGGACCATCCGGTTGATGGCCGACGTCATGACCGGCGTGCCCTCGATCGTGATGGGTCTGTTCGTCTACCTCGCCTGGGTGCTGCTCGTCGGCGAGCAGACCGGCTTCGCCGGCGCGCTCGCCCTCGCGTGCCTGATGCTGCCGGTGGTCATCCGCAGCAGCGAGGAGATGCTGCGGCTGGTGCCCGACGAACTCCGGCAGGCGAGCATGGCCCTCGGCGCCCCCAAGTGGCGGACCACCCTGACCGTGGTCCTGCCGGCGGCGATCTCCGGGATCACGAGCGGCTCGTTGCTGGCCGTCGCCCGCGCCGCCGGGGAGACCGCGCCGATCATCATCGTCACCGGCATCGTCTTCTCGCCCAACTGGAACCTCTTCGACGGCTCCAACACGGCGCTGCCCGCGCAGATCTTCCGCAACGCCAGCCAGCCCTTCCCCGGCGCCCAGGAACGAGCCTGGGGGGCGGCGCTGACCCTCATCGTGATCGTGCTCGGCTTCACGATCATCGCCCGCTACGTCGCCAACCGGTTCGCCATCAAGGAGCGTTGATCATGTCTGGGAGCAACATGGACCTCACCACCCGGCCGGCCGTGGCGCTGAACACCCCCGGTCGTGACTCCGGCGCCCCGGCCCCCGGCCCGTCGGCCACGCCGGTGATGGAGTTGCACGACGTCAGCGTCTACTACGGCGGCTACGAGGCGGTGCGCGGCACCTCGATGCCCATCCAGCAGAACCAGGTCACGGCGATGATCGGGCCCTCGGGATGCGGCAAGTCCACCATCCTGCGCGCCCTCAACCGGATGAACGACCCGATCCCCGGTGCCCGGGTGAGCGGCCAGGTCCTCTTTCACGGCCAGGATCTGTACGCCAAGGACGTGGACGCCATCCAGGTCCGCCGACGCATCGGAATGGTGTTCCAGAAGCCGAACCCGTTCCCCAAGTCGATCTACGACAACGTCGCGTACGGGCTGCGGATCAACGGCATCAAGGGCCGGCTCGACGACCACGTCGAGGAGGCGCTCACCCGGGCGGCGCTGTGGGACGAGGTCAAGGACAAGCTCAAGTCGAGCGGCCTGTCCCTGTCCGGCGGTCAGCAGCAGCGGCTCTGCATCGCCCGGACGATCGCCGTCAAGCCCGAGGTCATCCTCATGGACGAGCCCTGCTCCGCGCTCGACCCGATCGCCACGGCGAAGATCGAGGATCTGATGTTCGAGCTGGCGAGCGACTACACCATCGTGATCGTCACGCACAACATGCAGCAGGCCGCCCGGGTGAGCCACTACACGGCGTTCTTCACCGCCGAGGTGGACGACAACCAGGAGCGGTTCGGTCGCCTGGTGGAGTTCAGCCAGACCGGCAAGCTGTTCACCAACCCGTCCGACAAGCGCACGGAGGACTACATCACCGGCCGGTTCGGCTGACGGCGGCGGCGGTCGAGGGCATCGCTGCCGATGAACACCCGTGTCCAGGCCACCTGGGGTGACCACCAACGCACCGACGGGCGCTTCGTGCTGCTCGTCGTCGACGACGACGAGCGGGTGGGCACCGAACTGGTCGACCTCCTCGGGGCGTACCGCGTGCACGGGTACTTCTTCGCGCACGCGGCGGAGGCGCTGCTGGCGGCGGGCAGCCTGGCGCCGGGTGCGGCGCTGGTCTCGGCCGGGCTGACGAGCATGAGCAGCACGGATCTGGTGCAGGTGTTGTCCGGGCGGGCGGGGATCGCGACCATCGTCGGTGTCGGCGACGACGACGGTCCCCTCGCCGCGGACGTGCTCAAAGCCGGCGCGCGGATGTGCGTCCGTCGCCCCTACCGGGTGGAGGAGGTGGTGCCGATCCTGCGCGCGTTCCAGCCCGACTCCGCCGGGGTGCTCGACCCGCCCGTCGAACTGGGCGGGCTGCGGGCGGATCCGGCCAGCATGGAGGTACGGCTGGACGGGCGGCAGGTCGTCCTGCCGCAGAAGGAGTTCCGGCTGCTCTACTTCTTCATGACCCACGCCGAGCGGACGGTGACCCGGGAACAGTTGCTCTCGGCGGTGTGGGAGGACCTGGCCGAGGAGACCTCGAACACACTGACGGTGCACATCAAGCGGCTGCGCAAGCGGCTGCTGACGCACGCCGGGAACCCGCCGTCCATCGTCACCGTGCGCGGCCTCGGGTACCGGTTCGTTCCCCACGCCGGGGTCGCCGGGGCGGAGACCTCCGTCCGATGAGCCGACGCGAGCCGGGCGTCGCCGGCACCGCGCAGGAGGCGGCGGCGCGGCGCGTCCCGGCGGTGACCACGACGACCGCGGCCGACGACGTCCTCCTCGTGGCGGTGCCGACCGCCTATGTGCCGGACGTCGTCCGGCTGCTCGCGGAACTGGAGGCGGAACGTCGTCCGGTTCCCGCCCCGGAATCGTCCCGCCCTCCACGGGCCGCCGCGCCCCGGCACGGACCCAGACCTCAGCATCGCGGCGGCCAGTGGCCGGTGGAGCAGTTGCGCCGCTTCAGCAGGGGACGCAGCTCCACCCACCGGACGGTCATCGCGGTGCTGGACACGCTCGCCGCGGACCCCGGCCGGGCGTTCACGTTGACCGAGTTGGCGGCGGCCACCGGGATGCCCCGGGAGAAGCTCGTCGGCGCGTTCGCCGGTCTCACCCGGCTGCTGAAGGCCCACTTCGAGTACGAGCGCCACGGCCTGCCCTTCGCGCGGATCACCGGCCGCCCGGACGGCTCGCCCAACGACGTGTCCTACCTGGTGACGAAGAAGCAGGCCGCCTCGTGGCAGCGGGTCCGGGGCGACTAGCGGTACAGCGGCTCCTCCTGGCTGAGGACCATGGTGAGGTCCGGTGAGCGGGACAGGTGTCGCCGGACGACGTCGTCGAGCCGCGCCGCGGACACGTCGCCCAAGCGGCGCGGCCGCTCCTGGCGTTCGGACTCCGGCCGGAGGCCCAGGTCCCGCCAGTAACCGCTCAGAGTGAGGCGGGACTCTCCAGACGACCACAACGTCCGCTGCTCGGCCACGGTGTGCGCGACAGCGGAGAGCCGTTCGGCGGGACTGGGCGCGCAACCGGTGACCAGGTCGACGATGCGAGCCGCCGCCTCCTGCACGCGACCGGCCGGAACCCGCACGGACACCTGCCACAGGCCGTGCTCCCGCGCGGACCGCAGCATGGCCCAGGGCGAGTAGCTCCAACCCTGTTCCTCGCGCAGGGCGCGCATCAGCCGGGATCGGTGGTGACCGCCGAGGATCCGCGCCGCCACCGCCAAGGCGGGAAAGTCCGGGTGGCGGCACGTCTGCGCGCCACGTCGACCGTGACCAGTTGGGACCACCCGCCGTGACGATCGAGTTGCAACCGGGTGACTCCCTCTACATCCCGCTGGGTTGGGTGCACGGTGCGGTCGCCGGTGACGAGGGCTCCACGCACATCACCTACCAGTTGGTGCCGGTCAGCCTCGTCGATGCGGTGCTGGATCAACTTGCCGCTGCATTGGAGGAACTGCTTGGCGACGACGTCGCCGCCGTGGACGGGGGCGTGCCGTTGGAACCGGCGGTCGCGGAGGACCTGGCCGTCGCCATCGCCGGCCGTCTGAAGACCTCGGTACGCAGAGGCGCGTAACGCCGCAGACCGGACGCGCCACCGGGGGCACGAGGATGCGGTGGCACGTCCCGGCGTGCCCGACGGTGGCGCCGACGTGCGGTCGGCGACCCGCCGTAGGGTCGGCTCAGCCGGCCGGGCGGGGCGGGACACCCAGCCGCTCACACGCCTCCTGGTACATCCGGACCACCTCGCGGCGGATCTCGGCGCGTTCGGTCAGCCGGTGGGCGAACGGGATCCGCACCGGCACCTCGATGTCGTCCACCGTGACGGCGAAGTCCATCCCGTCGGCGTCCAGCCCGACCGTGCGGGCACGGGTCGCCCCGGGGCAGCCGCCGAGGGTGCGGCAGATCAGCACGGCGTCCTCGGGGTGGTCGTCGTTCATGTGCCGGCTGACCGCGGCCACCACCTCGGGGCCGAACGGCTGCCCGGTCCCGCCGTCGCCCCGCGTACCGTCAGTGGTCACGCCGCCGCCTCCGTACCGTCAGCGGGCACGTGCCGGGCCAACGCGGCGAACACCGCCGTGTTGTGCCGGTAGGCCAGCAGCGCCTCCTCCAGCAGGGCGGACTCGGACTCGGCCGTCAGGGGCAGCGCGTCCAGGCGGGCCCGGTAGGCGTCCTTGTACGCCTTCGGCTCGGGGATCCGGTCGAAGTGGTAGAAGGCGGTGCCGGCCGCCCCGGACAGCCCGTAGTGCCGGGCGACCGCCCGGCCGATGTGCAGCCCGCCGGAAAGGTCGCCGAGGTAGCGGGTGTAGTGGTGGGCGACGAACCGCTCGGGCGAGCGGGCGGTGTCGCGGATGCGGTCGGCGTAGGCGACGGTCTCCGCGTGTGGGCCGGTCCGGTCGGCCCAGTCCGGCCCGACCAGGTGGGCCAGGTCGGCCTCGAGGGCGGGCAGCCGGTGCAGCGCGTCGTCGACGAAGGGGCCGGCGAGTGGATCGTCGCGCATCTCGTCGGCTGTGGACTCCAGGGCCGCGTAGATGGCCTGGTGCTGCACCACCAGATCGGTGTAGCCGGCCACGTCGAGGTCACCGGCCACCAACGCCGAGACGTACCGCTGGGACTCGGCGGCGGCGTGGGCGCCCTCGCTGGCGGCGCGCAGCCGGGCCGAGAACGGGATGCTGGGCGTACTCATGTCTCCGAGGGTAGATCCACCCTCGGCGAAAGTCGGCATGTCGCGGCCGGGGCGACGACTGGTCCCCGGTGACCGCTACCATCGCGCGATGGATCTTCGAGGAACGATCGACCCGGAGCGGCCGCTGCTCGTCGTGGCTCTCCCGGAGGAGGCCGCCCACCTCGCCTCGGATCTCCCGGTGCTGCTGACGGGAATGGGGAAGGTCAACGCGGCGATCGCTCTGGCCACGACGCTGGCCCGGGGGCAACTGCCCGCCTCGGTGGTCAACCTCGGCACGGCCGGTGCGCTGCACCCCGGCTGGGCCGGCACCCACGAGGTGGGTCGGGTCGTCCAGCACGATCTCGACACGGATCTGCTGCGCACGCTGACCGGGCAGACCGTCGGGGCGCCACTGGAGCTGACCGGCTCCGGCCCGGTGCTGGCCACCGGGGACCAGTTCATCGCCGACGACGCGGCCCGCGCCCGGCTGGCCACGCACGCCCACCTGGTGGACATGGAGGGCTACGCGTTGGCGGACACCGCGCGGCGGTTCGGGGTGCCGGCCCGACTCGTCAAGCACGTCAGCGACGGTGCCGGGGCCGGGGCCGAGCGCACCTGGAAGGAGTCCGTGGACGGCTGCGCCCGCGTCCTCGCGCAGTGGGTCAGCGACCATCTCTGACGACGGAACCAGGACCGGCCGCCCGTACCACGGTCTCCGGCGGGCCGTGGCCGTCGTGTGCCTGCTCGCCGCCGCGGCGGTACCGTCCGGATCGTCGGGGACCGGCGCCACCGGAGCCACGACGCTGCGGGTGCTCCAGATGAACCTGTGCAACAGCGGTCGGGCCGACTGTTACACGGGCCGGTCCGTCACCGAGGCCGCCTCGGTGATCCGAGCCGAGGAACCCGACCTGGTCACCCTCAACGAGGTCTGCCAGGACGACGTGACGGCGCTGGAGCGGGTCTTCGCGGTCGTCCATCGCAGCGCCGTCGTGTCGGCCTTCGCCGCCGCCGGTGACCGGCCGAGCGGCGACGTCACCCGGTGCCGCAACGGCCAGCCGTACGGTGTCGGGCTGCTGACCAGCATTCCCGCACCGTACCGGGGGCACACGGTGCACCGGGGGATCCATCCCACTCAGGACGTCGACGACCCCGAGGAACGGGCGTGGCTCTGCCTGCACGTCGCCGGCGTCGTGAACGCCTGCACCACTCACCTGGCCGCCTTCAGCAGCACCGTCGCGCTCGCCCAGTGCGTCCACCTGCTGGGCACGGTCGTGCCGGCGATCCGCAGGAGCGCCGGGTACGCCCCCACCGTGCTCGGCGGCGACCTCAATCTCCGGCTCGGCGGCCAACCCGACGTCCGTGCCTGCGTGCCGCCGGGCCACCTGCGCGTCGACGACGGCGCGGTGCAGCACATCGTCACGACGGCGGACGCCACCGTGCGGTCCCACCGGACGGTCGGCATGCGCGGATCGACCGACCACCCGGGGCTCCTGGCCACCCTCACGATCGCCGGGGACGGCGGTGACACCCTCGTCCTCGGGCCGCGGCCGGACTTCCCCGGTTGGCCGGCTGGTGACGGCCGCCGCGGCACCGACGGCGACCGGTAACCAGGACTGAGAACTTCCGGAAGTGGTTGACGCGCCGCCGCGCGCTGTCCGACCCTGGGGCGTACCGCGACATTTGCGATGGTCGATCGCCTTGTCGCTCCCACCACCCCACTGGAAGGAGAGCCCGGTGACCACACGCTCGGGCCGCTCTCGACGCCGCTCCACCATCGTCGTGCTGGTGACAGCAGCACTCACGGTCGTTTCCGCCGGGTCGGTCGTCGTGCACAGCACCACCGCCGAGGCCGTCGCGGGCAGCCTCGCCGTCGCCGCACCCGTCGAAGACGAGGGTGCCGACTGCCCGGTGCCCGCTTCCGGTTCCCTGACCGCCGATCCCAGGCTTCCCGACCCCTTCCGGAAGCTCGACGGCACCCGCATCTCCGCGAGATCCGACTGGCGGTGCCGACGCGCCGAGATCAGGGAGTTGGCGGAGCGGTACGTCTACGGCCAGAAGCCCGCCAAGCCGGCCAGCGTCACGGGAACCGTGACGAACACCAACATCACCGTGACCGCGACCGACAACGGCCGGAGCGCCAGCTTCTCGGCGAGGGTCGACCTGCCGAGCGGTCCCGGCCCGTTCCCGGCCGTCGTCGTCCTGGGCGGGTTCGGCGCGGACACGGCCACCATCCGGGCCGCCGGGGTCGCCGTCATCAGCTACGACCCCCTCGCCGTGGGTCGGGAGGGCACGCCCCGGAACAACAAGCAGGGCGCGTTCTACAGCATCTACGGCTCCACGAACAGCACCGGCCTGCTGATGGCCTAGGCCTGGGGCGTGAGCCGGCTCATCGACGTCGTCGAACAGTCGGGCGGGAACATGCTGAGGGCGGATGCGACGGGCGTCACCGGATGCTCCCGGTACGGCAAGGGCGCCTTCGTCACCGGCGCCTTCGACCAGCGCATCGCCCTGACCATGCCGATCGAGTCCGGCAGCGCGGGGGTGCCCGCCTTCCGCAGCATCCCCGGGGAGTCGGGTTCCCAGCCGCTCAGCAGCGCCTACGGCGAGCAGCCGTGGCTGGGGGACGCGTTCGGTTCCTTCACGGGCAACCCGGCCACCCTGCCGGTGGACACGCACCAGATGGTGGCCATGGTCGCCCCACGGGGCCTGTTCATCATGGAGAACCCCCACGTCGACTGGCTGGCCGCGAGGTCCGGCAGCGTGGCGGCCCTGGCCGGGGCGGAGGTCTACAAGGCGCTCGGCGCGGGTGAGAACATCACCTACTGGTCCGACGTGCAGGACGGCAGCCACTGCGCCGTCCGGTCGGAGTGGCGGGCTCCACTGCAACAGCACATCCAGAAGTTCCTGCTCAAGACCGGCAGCGCGGCCGGCACCATCAGGATGTCGAGCCGGAAGGCCGGCAGCCTGTCGCAGTGGCGGGACTGGCAGACCCCGACCCTCTCCGACAGCCCGACCACGCCACCCACCACTCCCCCGGGCACCCCGCCCAGCACTCCCCCGAGCACGCCGCCGACGACCCCGCCCAGCACGCCGCCGACCGGTGGCGGCTGCTCCGCATCCGTCTCGGTCAACCAGTGGACTGGCGGTTTCGTGGCCACGGTGCGGGTGACCGCCGGCCCCTCGCCGATCACCGGCTGGACCGTCACGGCGGCCCTCCCGTCCGGTGCCGCGATCATCAACGCCTGGAACGCGAACCGCAGCGGGAACAGCGGCAGCGTCCAGTTCACCAACGTCGGATACAACGGCTCGGTCGCCGCCGGCCAGTCGACCGAGTTCGGGTTCCAGGGCACCGGCAACGGTACGGGGCTGACGACCACATGCTCCGCCAGGTAGCGTCCGCCGGCTGGCGCACCTGCTGGTACTGCCAGCCGGCGGTCTGGTCGTTGGCGAAGTACCCGCCCACCCCGAAGGTGAGGTCGTAGTCCCACAACGGGCCGGCGAAGTTCGACGCCCGCAGCACGTTGTGGAACTGCTGGATGTGGTGGCGCAGCCAGTCCCGCTGTTCGGGCTGCGACGGCGACGGGTCGGCGACCTCCAGGTAGTTCCAGCAGCTCGCCGCCCGTCCGGTGCACAGAGTCGGTGGCATCGATTGCGTCAAACACACGACGCAGGCGAGGTGAGACCGGTGCGTGACGACCCTGACTCCGGTTCGCCGCCGTGGCCGCAGCCCTGAGGCGTCGACGAGCCCGATCGCAGGGCCGAACGGCTGTCGCCACGCCTCAGGTCGACGACGCCTCGACGGTGATCGCGCCACCGGAACTTCCGGAAGGTGGCGTCCGATGATGCTGGTCGCCGGCTCTCACCTAAGGGCGGCCGACGCACCGTCACCGCGTGGGGTCACGCCTCGCGTCGCCGCCCGCCCCCGCCCGCGCGCCGCGCGACTCGTCACGACGCGGAACTGCGCGCCGCGTCCCCCTCGCGCCCCGCGTCCCCCTCGTGCGCCGCCTCGGGCGGGGTGACCTGTGCGCCAGCCGCCGCGAGGCTGCGCCGCAGCGCCTCGATCTCCGACCGCAACGCCGCCACGTCCGCGCTCGTCGCCGGGGCCGGCTGGTCGGAGCCGGCGGAGACGCGCTCCACGATCCAGGTCGCCAGCGAACCCGTCACGAAACCGATCAGGCCGATCCCACCGATCATCAACCCGAGCGCGACGAACCGCCCCGACGTGGTCACTGGGTAGTGGTCGCCGTAGCCCACGGTGGTGATGGTGACCGTCGACCACCACAGCGCGTCCTCGAACGACGTGATGTTCGAGTCGGGCGCGAACCGCTCAGCGTCCAGCACCGCCAGTGCCGAGACGAGCACCAGCAGCGCGGTCGTCGTGGCCACGTACACCGCCAGCCGGCCCCTCGCCCAGACCGCCGTGCGCCGGCTGATCGTCAACACCACCATGACCAGCCGGACGGCCCGCAACGGTCGGAGCACGGGAAGCGCCAGCACGATCAGGTCGAACAGGTGCCCGCGCAGGAACCGGCGCCGGTCGGTGGCCAGTCTCAGCCGCACCACGATGTCGACCCAGAACAGCACCCAGATGGCCACCGAGGTCACGGCGCACGCCGTGTGCCACACCGGCGCCATCCCGGGACGCAGGATGGGTGCCGCGTACGCCACCAGGAACACCACCGACAGCACGGTCAGGGGGACCGCGGTGAGTCGCTCCCAGTGGGCCATACGAGCGTCGCGCCCGGTGTCGTCCTGCATCTTCGCTCCGCCCGACGTTCCTTCCGTGGTGCCGGGCGGGTCACCCCACCCGACCTGGGCGAGGGTAGACACCGACCCCGACCGGCCGGGAGCCACCCCCGGCCTGTTCCGGGTCACCGGCGGGCACCGGCACCCGCGTCAGCCGCTGCGTGCGGGTTCCGGCACCTGCTGTGACGGGCGGCCCGCGACCACGCACCGGCACGGCGGTGGGTGTCAGGACGCCGGCGTGGACTTCTGCCGCGACCGGTGTTCGCGCACCTTGCGCCGGTTGCCGCACTCCGCCATCCGACACCAGACGCCCGTCCGGTTGCGGGCGTGGTCGTAGAAGACCCACCGGCATCGTCGGCCGGGCACATCTTGAGCCGGCCCCACGTGCCGTCGACGGCGGCCACGACGACGATCTCGACCAGCCGGGCGAGCACGGTGTCGATGCGGGGGCCGGAGGCGACGAGTCGGGGGGCCATCCCGGCGGTGAAGTGCGGCCGGACGGGGAGTCGGGCGATCGCCCGGTTGAGTGGCGTCCGGATCGTCGTGGGCCTGCTCGTCGCCCTCGCGGGGGTGGCCCTGGTGGTGGAGCTGCCGACCACGCCGCTGGGCGAGGTGAACCTCCTGGGAGTCGGCTTCGGCATCGCCACGGCTGTCGGTGTCGCCGCCTTCTCGGTGCTGGGTAGCAGGGCCACCCGCGCGTACGGGGCACTGCGAAACCCTGGCCCCCTTCGTGCTCTGCTCCTGGGGCACCGCCCGCGTCGGCCCCCACGCCGGGGCGGTGAACATCTGCCCGGAGCCGGTGTTCAGCGCGGCCCTCGCCTGGACGTGGCTGGGTCAGGTGCTCAACCCGGTCCAGATCGCAGGCGGAGTGATCGTCATCGCGGCGGTGATCCACCTGCAACGGTTGCGCGTCATCGGGTGAGCCGCCGGGCTCGACACGCCGTCGGGGTGAGCAGTGGGCTCGGCGCGGGTCAGCGCAGCCGGCGGGCGGTGAACCTGGTCGGCGGGTCGGCGATCGCGTCCTGCGCCGCCACCAACTGGATCTCCCGGGTGCCCGCGGCGAGGGTCGCCTCGAACACGGCGTAGACGGCGGCGATGGTGCGTTCCAGCGCCGTCGCGGGCGAGCCCGTCGTCTGCAGGTGAGCCAGGTAGAGCGCGGCGGTGACGTCGCCCCCGCCGTTGGGGTTGATCGGCAGCAGCGGCGTGGTCACCGCCCACGCGCCCTCGTCCGAGACGGCCACCACCTCCAGCGACCCCGCCGGCACGTCGCCGTGGAGCACGCTGGTGACCAGCACGTGCCGCGGCCCCGTCTCGCGCACGACGTCGACCGCCGCCAGCACCTCCGGCACCGAGCCGGTCGTACGGCCGGCGAGGAAGTCCAGCTCGAAGTGGTTGGGGGTGATGATGTCGGCGCGCGGGACGACGACGTCGCGCAGGTACTCGGGGATGCCCGGCCGGACGAACAACCCCCGGCCGACATCGCCCATCACCGGGTCGCAGCAGTACACCGCCGCCGGGTTGGCCGACTTGACCCTGGCGACCGCGTCGAGGATCACCGCGCCCATGGCCGGGTCGCCCTGGTAGCCCGACAACACCGCGTCGGCGCTGCCGAGGACGCCCCGGTCCGCGATGCCCGCGATCACCTCCGCCACGTCGGCCGGTGCCAGCAGCGGGCCACGCCACGCCCCGTACCCCGTGTGGTTGGAGAAGTGGACCGTCAGCACCGGCCAGACCTCGTGCCCGAGGCGCTGGAGGGGAAAGACGGCCGCCGAGTTGCCGACGTGGCCGTAGGCGACCGATGACTGGATTGACAGGATCCTCACCGGACCATCATGGCGGTTCCCGCCCGGCCGTGCGCAGCGATACCTCCCTCCCTGGCCGGCACCGACCGTTCAGGCATGCTGGCGCGGCGAGACGAACCCCGGAGCTGGTTGCGGTGCCTCGCCGGTGACCTGGGTGATGATCTCCGCGGCCACGTCCCGCAGCTTTCGGTTGCGATGCTGCGACGCTCGCCGGAGCAGGGCGAACGCCTCCGCGGCGGTGCACCGCTGCTGACCCATCAGCACACCCAACGCCTGGTCGATGACGCTCCGCGAGGACATCGCCTCGGTGAGCTGCCGGTGCACGAGGGCCTGGTCGGCCTGGCGGAGGATGACGGTGAGCGCCGCCGTCCCCTGTTCGGTGAAGGCCACGGCCTGCCGACGTGCCCCGTCGGTGAAGGAGCCGGGATCGGTGGTGTAGAGGTTGAGGGCCCCGACGGTCTCGCCGTCGACCGTCATCGGCAGGGACAGCGAGCCGGCGACGCCGAGGCGTAGCGCGTGTTCCCGGTACCGGCGCCAGCGGTCGTCCGTCCGCAGGTCGACCACCTCGACGATCCGGCCACTGCGAAGGGCCTCCAGGCAGGGGCCCTCGTCGGCGCCGTACTGGATCTCGTCGGCCCGGGCGGCGAGGCCGTCACTGCTGGCGGCGGTGAGGGCGCCGCCGTCGCGACGTACCGTCAGACCGCAGGCCACGGCCGGGGTGACGACCTCCGCCGCGACCCGGACGACCTGGTCGAGGAACACGTCGACGTCAGGCGAGTCGGCGACCAGGGTCAACAGCCGGCCGTACGCCGAGGCCAGGTAGGACCCCGCAGCATCGGACACCATCGCTACCTCCCGAAGACCTGGATCCGGTCGGTCCCACCGGTGCGGCCGGTTCCCGGCGGGGGTGTCGACCGACGCGTTCCGCAGCCGGCCAGCCCGCGCTCCCCGGATCGTCGGGTGCGATTCGCGCGGGAGGCGGCTAGGGTTGACGTGGGTTCGGACCTGAGCCCAGGACCAGTGCCCCCGCCGATGGCGATCCGGGGCACACATCCGGTTCTGGCCTGCTCACCAAGGAGCACCTCATGTCCGTCCATCAGGCACCGCCCCCGACAGCCCGACAAACCCCCCGACCACCGGCCCTGTCCCTCACCGTCAGCGCGGAGGGCGCGGTGGCAGTGGTGGTGCGGGTTCGGGGCGCGGTGGACATGGCCACCTCCGACCTGCTCCTCGACGCCGTGGAAACGGTGCTGGCCGGTCGACCGCCCCCGGTGCTGGTGCTGGACCTGAGCGGGGTGACCTTCTTCAGCGCGGCCGGCATCACCGCGCTGCTCGTCGTACGTCAGCACGTCGCCGCAGCCGGCCGCACGCTGGTGCTGCGCCAGCCGTCCCGGATCACCGCAGTCGTCATCGACATCGTCGAACTCAGGGACGAGTTCACCATCGAGTGACCTCCCTCGCTCCGGTACGACGGCGGGCACGCCGCGCGGGGCAACCACATTTTCCAGCCGCCGCGCACGCTAAACCCGCCGCACCCGAGGGCGGCCGCACCGCTGTCGTGGTCGGGGCGCACCGCGACCCCGACGGCGGCGCGACGGCCGCACACATCGACGGCACGGTATGCGCTTGGGGCGATCTGCGCCCGGTTCGCCGCTGCCGGGCGCCCGCTCGGGGCCATCTCCCGCCACATCGCCGCACATCTATTGACACACCTAGTTAACAGTTGCAGTCTTGAGAGAGCGCTCTCTCATCCCGCCCGCCACCCGAGGAGTTGCCGTGGGCATCCGAAGAAGACTCCTGGCCGCCGTCTGCGCCCTGGTCGCCGCCGTCCCGACAATCGCCACCGCCGCCCCCGCCCAGGCGGTCGGCCCCGCACTGCTGCCCGTCACCGTCACCAACAGCACCGGCCGCGGCGAAGCCGTCCACCTCTACGTCATCGGCATCCAGCTCGCCACCAACCGCCTCGGCTACGTCAACCAGGCCGGCACGTTCATCCCCTGGTCCGGCGGCCAGAACCCGCCGGCACCCGCGCCGGACGCGTCGATCCCGGGGCCCGCCGCCGGCACCAGCACCACCATCCGGTTCCCCCGCGGCTTCTCCGGCCGGGTCTACTTCTCCTTCGGGGAGAAGCTGAAGTTCTTCCTGACCCCCGACGGACTGGTGCAGCCCGCGCCCTGGGCACCCGGCGACGCCAACCGCGACATCCTGTTCGACTGGAGCGAGTTCACCTACAACGATGCCGGCCTGTGGCTCAACAGCTCGCAGGTCGACATGTTCGCGGTGCCACACGCGGTCAGCGTCACCGGCGCCGACGGGGTCACCACCCGCACCGGTGACGTGGTCAGCAACGGCCGCACCGCCATCATCGACGGCATCCGGTCCCAACCCGGCTGGGCGAACACCGTGTACACCCGGTCCGACGGCACCGTGCTGCGCGTGCTGGCACCGGGCAAGGCCGCTGGCGCGGGCCTGCTGAGCAGCACCTACCTGGACTCGTACATCGCCTCGGCGTGGAACGCGTACACCACCAGGACCCTGACCGTCGTGCCCTTCACCCACCAGCCGAGCGTCCGCTACTTCGGGCGGACCTCGGGCAACGTCATGACCTTCACCAACGGCGCCGGCCAGGTGGTCGCCTCCTTCAACCGGCCCTCGTCGGCCAGCGTGTGGGGCTGCGACGGCGACCTGCCCGCACCCAACGACCAGGTGGTCGGCCCGATCTCGCGTACGCTCTGCGCCGCGCTGAACCGGGGCACCCTCGGCAGCATCGACACCCAGCCCAGCACCAACCCCACCGAGTTCTACCGCAACAACCCCACCAACCACTACGCCCGCGTCATCCACGCCAACATGGTCGACGGCAGGGCGTACGCCTTCGCCTTCGACGACGTCGGCGCCTTCGAGTCGCTGGTCCACCACGGTGACCCCCGCTCGGCCGGCCTGGTCCTCAGCCCGTTCGGCTCCGGTGGTCCGGGCAACCCGAGCGGCGGCACCGCGCTGGTGAGCAACTGGAACGGCAAGTGCGTCGACGTGCCCAACGCCAGCTTCGTCGACCGGGCACCACTACAGATGTGGGGCTGCAACGGCACCACCGCGCAGAAGTGGACGTTCACCGGCGGCGCGGTGCGGAGCCAGAACAACAAGTGCATGGACGTCGACGGAGGGGCGACCGGCAACGGCGCGGCCATCCAGCTCTACACCTGCAACGGCACCGGAGCCCAGCAGTTCACCCTGACCGCAGCCGGCGAGCTGGTGAACCCGCAGTCCAACAGGTGTGTCGACATCAGGGACTGGAACGGTGCCGACGGCGCGCGGCTGCAACTCTGGGACTGCGCCGGCACCGCCAACCAGCACTGGCGCCGGGGCTGACCCGCGCCGAGCGGGTGTCGTCGGGCCCCGGGGGCGTCACTCGTACGCCGCCGGGGCGCCGACCCCGGGGTCAGCGCGCCGGCTCCGGGCGCAGCGAGGACAGCAGCAGATCCGCGAAGTGGGTGCCGACCTGCGCCGGGGTGAGCCGGCCGTCGCTGCGGAACCACGCGCCCAGGTGGTGCACGGCACCGAAGAAGTAGTCGACGACCAGGTCGGCCGGCACGTCGGGGCGGAACGTCCCGGCGCGCTGGCCCTCCTCCACCAGGGAGCGGAAGCGTTCGTGGTACTCGCGGCGGGCCGCCCGCACCGCGCGTTGGCGGTCCACCGGGAGCAGGTGCATCGACTGGAGGAACACCGTGGCGTCGTCGAGGTTGGCGATCGCGGTGACCACCACGTCGGCGGCGGCCAGGTGCAACCGGCGCGCCACCGGCTGCGGGTCGGCCATGATGGCTTCGAGGCGCTCGCGCTGCATGCGCAGCAGCCGCTCGTAGATCTCCTGGAGCAGGTCGTCCTTCGCGGCGAAGTAGTGGTACATCGCGCCCTTGGTGACCCCGGCCGCCGCCACGATCTCCTGAACCGAGGTCTTCTCGAAACCCTTCTCCGCGAACAGTCTGGTGGCGACCGTCAGCAGTCGCTGCGGCAGTGCCTCACCGTCGCCCGTCCGACCCACCGGCATCCGTCCCTCCCGGGCCGCCCGCCGGCCCGGTGCGCCAGCCTACGCAGGTGCCGCCGGCGCGGCGGGCTCGACGCGCACCGGAATGCCGTTGAGCACGGTGTTGCCCGACAGCGGGTCGACAGCCGTCTCGTCGGTGAGCACGTTGCTGTTGACACCGGCATGGGCGCGGGCCACCGACTGGCGGGTGCCCGGCACGTCGTGGCCCCACCCGTGCGGAAGGCTGACCACGCCCGGCATGGTGTCGGCGGTCACCTCCACCGCGACGACGAGCGACCCGACCCGCGAGGAGACCCGCGCGTCGTCGCCGGTGGCCAGGCCGAGCGTCGTCGCGTCGTCGGGATGGACCTGCAGGGTGCAGCGGTCGCGGCCCTTGACCAGCGCCGGCACGTTGTGCATCCAACTGTTGTTCGACCGCAGGTGCCGGCGGCCGACGAGGACGAAACCCTCCGGCGGAACGTCGCGGGCCGCACGCAGCCGGGCCACGTCGGCCGCGATCGGCGGTGGGCACAGCTCGACCGTGCCGGTCGGGGTGCGCAGCACCTCCGGCAGTCGCGGTCGCAGCGGCCCCAGGTCGACGCCGTGCGGGTGGTCGAGCAGCCGGATCAGCGAGAGGCCGTCCGGTCGCTGCCCGAACTGGTCGCCGTACGCGCCGAACCGCAGCCGCGCGTCGAGAAGGCGTTCGGCCGGCCGCTCCCCGGCGATCAGGGCCCGTAGGTCGGCCGCCGACCGGCCCAGCCCCTCGGCCGCCTCGGTGAGCAGCCGGGCGAGCAACTGCTCGTGCAGCACCGCCGGGTCCGCATCGGCGCCCTGTCCGGCAGCGGTCAGGGTGAGCCGGGCGAGGATGTCGCACTCGTCGAGGGCGTCGGGATCCGGTGGCAGCACGGGCGGCGAGTAGGTCGCCACGTTGCGTACGGCCAGGGTGAGGAGCGCGAAGTCGTAGTGTCCCGAGTGGGCGGGGCCGGGCGGCGGCAGCACCACGTCGGCGTGCCGGGTGGTCTCGTTCAGGTACGGGTCGACGCTGACCATGAAGTCGAGCGAGGCGAGCGCAGCGTCCAGCCGGCGGCTGTTCGCGGTGGACAGCACCGGGTTGCCGGCGATGGTGATCAACGCCCGGACCTGCCCCTCCCCCGGCGTCTCGATCTCGTCGGCCAGGGTGGCTACCGGCAGCTCACCCTTGACCTCGGGCAGGCCCCGCACCCGGCTGACCCAGCGGCCGGTGCGGAACCCCGGGCCGGGGCCGGCGGCTCGGGTGCGCTGGTGGGCGGCGAGGGGGAACATCGCCCCGCCGGGGCGGTCCAGGTTGCCCGTCAACACGTTGACGACGTCGACCAGCCAACTGGTCAGGGTTCCGAACTCGACGGTGCACGTGCCGATGCGCCCGTAGACGGCGGCCGTGGGGGCGGTCGCGAGCTCGCGGGCGAGCTGCCGGATGCGCGGCGCGGGCACCGCGCACCGGTCGGTCACCCGCTCGGGAGCGAACGCGGCGGCCAGCTTCCGGACGTCGTCGAGACCGGTGACGTGCTCCCTGAGCCCGCCCAGCCGAACGAGGTCCTCGTCGAAGAGGGTGTGCACGACGGCGAAGAGCAGCAGTGCGTCCGTGCCGGGTCGGATCGGCAGGTGCTCGTCGGCGGCAGCGGCCGTGCGGGTGCGGCGGGGGTCAACCACCAGGAACCGGCCGCCACGCGCCTGCAACGCCCGCAGACGGCCGGGGAAGTCGGGCGCGGTGCAGAGGCTGCCGTTGGACTCCCAGGGATTGGCACCGAGCAGGACGAGCAGGTCGGTGCGGTCGAGGTCGGGCACCGGGATGGCGTTCGGGTCGCCGTAGAGGTGGCCCGACGAGACGTGCTTGGGCATCTGGTCGACGGTGCTGGCGGAGAAGACGTTACGGGTGCCGAGCGCCCGGACGAGCGGGCCCACATACAGCCCGCCGGCCATCGTGTGCACGTTGGGGTTGCCGAGGTAGACGGCCACCGCGTCGCGGCCGTTCGCCCGGACGGCGGTCAACCCGGCCTCGACGGCGGCGAACGCCTCGTCCCAGCCGACCTCACGCAACGTGCCGTCGATGCGCAACAGCGGGCGGCGCAGCCGGTCGGGGTCGGCGAGGAGCTGCGGGAAAGCAGCCCCCTTCGGGCAGACGAAGCCGTGGCTGAAGACGTGCTCACGGTCCCCGCGGGCGTGCGTCACCCGGTTGTCGGTGATGGTCAGGGTCAGGCCGCAGGTGGCCTCGCAGAGCGGACAGGTGCGGTGAGCGGTGCGCGTCGCGTTCGTTCCGGGCATCGCAGGAGCCCTTCCGGTGGGATACCGACTGGTCGGTATGATGGCACGCCACCCGGACGGCTGTCACCCTCCGACGAACCGGAGCCGGCGGTGGGGGTGCTCCGGCAACCGCCGCTGCCGCACCGTACGCCCCGCCGACGGTGGTCACACGGTCATGGGTTCGTCCGGCTCGCGCGATGCCGTGGCCGACGGCTCCGCGGTCGTCGAGGCGCTGGGGCGGGGGCCGGCCGTGGACCCCTCGCCGGGCGGCGGCGGAACGGAGACGGTGCTCGGCGACGGATCGCTGCTCGGTGACGGATCGGCACTCGACGTCGGGTCGCTGCTCGGCGTCGGATCGGCACTCGACGTCGGGTCGGTCGTCGGCGTCGGATCGGTCGTCGGCGTCGGATCGGTCGTCGGCGACGGGTCGGTCGTCGGCGACGGATCGGTCGTCGGCGACGGATCGGTGCTGGGCGAGGGAGTGGCGGTGGCCGGGGGTTCCCCGGTCGCCGACGGGCTGGTGGTCGGTGGGGTGCCTGCACCCGGCTGCGACGCCGGCGGGGACGACTCGTCGTCCTCCGACGAGGTGGACGACCCTGCCGTGACGGTGGACGACCGGCCGGTGGTCGTGTCGCCGGCGGAGCGGTTCGCCCGCAGGGGGCGCGTGGCGGCGGAGGTGGGCGGTGGAGTGGACCCGTCGGCGGGCGACGCGATCCGGCTGACCACCCGATCGCACGGGACGCCGTTGATGAGGAACTCGGCCGGTGCCCGGAGCTGATCCGCCTCCACGGTGCCCCGCAGCGCCGTCGCCAGGGTGGCGCCGGGTGCGAGCTGCTCGGTCGGGGTGAGGGTCATCCGCCGGTGGTCCTGGCCCCAGGGGGCGTCGGTGGCGGCGACCTGGTGGCCCGGAGGCAGCGCGAACGCCAGGGACCAGTCGCGCAGCCACTGCCCGCCGGTGTTGGTGACGGTCAGATCGGCGCGGAAGGAGCCGTTCGGCAGGTACTGGGCGGTGTACCGGGCGGCGCAACCACCGAACTGCGGGTCGATGCCCCCCGCGTCGCTGTCGGCGGCGTCGTCGACCGCGGTGAGGCCCGGCAACTGACCGGCGAGCACGGCGGCGAGCAGGACGGCCGGTACACCGACGGCCGCCCCCTTGCGGCGGCGCCTGGCACCTCGGGCCGGGGCGGTCCGCGGCCGGGCTCCCGCGGTCGGGGCGAGTGCCTTCGGACCGGTGAGTTGACGGGTCGACCCGGCGGTCGGGGTCGGGTCGGTCACCGGGCTCGCCGGCCGCACCGCCACGTCCCCACCGGCGGCAGCCCGTAGGACGGCCGCCACCTCGGCAGCGCTCGGCCGGCCCGCCGCCTGCGCTGACAGGCAACGCCCCACCAGCTCGGCCAGTTCGGCCGGCAGCTCCGCCGGCATCGCCGCATCGGGCAGACCGTGCCGCAACTCCGCGGCACCCTGGCCGGTGAGGCACTCGGCCAGCACCAGGCCGAGGGCGAACACGTCACCGGCCGGCACCGCGGCGGCACCGGCCGCCTGCTCCGGCGCCAGGTACGCCGGAGTGCCCCAGATCAGTCCCGCCTCGTCGGCCGGGTCCTGGCCGACCCCGGCCGCGATACCGAAGTCCACGACCTTGATCCCACGGGGGCCGAGCATCACGTTTCCTGGTTTGACATCGCGGTGGACGAGGCCGTGCTCGTGGGCGGCGGCGAGGGCGTCGGCCACGGCGGCACCCAGCGGGGCGACCTCGTCCCAGGGCATCCGGGTGGACCGGCGCAGGTGGGCGGCGAGGGTCTCGCCGTCGACGAACTCCAGGACGAGGAAGGGCGCCCGTCTCCTGCCGAGGTGGCGCTGCTCGCCGTAGTCGTACACGCCGGCGATGTGCGGGTGGTCCAGGCTCGCCGCCGCGAGCGCCTCGCCGCGCAGCCGCTCACGGGCCGCCGGATCGTCCAGCAGTTCGGCGGCGAGCATCTTCACGGCGACCGTGCGTTGCAGCCGTACGTCGAACCCGCGCCAGACCACCGCCATGCCACCCCGGCCGACCGGTTCGTCGAGCCGGTAGCGGTGCTGGAGTAGTCGCATGTGGTCCGTCCCCCCAGTCCTCGCCCGGTGTCGACGCGGGTCGACATCCGACCGCTTTCCGTTTCGTCCGCCCTGCTCGCGCCAACGTCCCGTCAACCGTCGGCGGTACCCGGCCACCGAGATCCGAAACCCCTGCTCAACGGGCCTGAGCGCGGCCGGGAGGGATCGTCACGCAACCGTCACCGTTTCGTGGTCTGGCCGCCATGCGCCGCGGACCTGTCCGTCCGTCCCGCTGTCGGTCCATCGCCGCCTGTCCAGTCCCCGACGACAATTCAGGGGTCGATTCTGGGGTGGTCATCGAATGCGGGGTGTCGAATAGGCGAATTGCATTGCTGTGATCACAATTTGCAAGCTATTTTCGCTGGGCTGCGCTCAACCTGTGCGAAGGAGAGCATCCGTGGACCTCACCCTGACCTTCGACGCCGTCTATGCGCCTCACGCCGCGGTCGTCATGTCGACCGTCGCCGAATCGAATCCCGGTGAGGACATCCGTTACTGGCTGATCGCCGCCGACGACGTCAAGGCGGCGGCCCGGGCCACGCTGGCGAAGGCGGCCGGGCCGAACGCCACCGTGGAGTACCTGCAGGTCGACACCTCCCCGGTCAATCTGCCCAAGGGCAGCGACCCCGTGATGTCGTACCTGTCGGCGGCGATGTACCTGCGCCTGCTGGTGCCCGCCGCGCTCCCCGCCGAGGTGGAACGGGTGCTCTACCTCGACTGCGACACCATGTGCACCAGCACCCTCGTGCCGCTGTTCGAACTCGACATGGGTGGGGTGCCGTTGGGCGCCGTCCGCGACCCGTTCAACCGGCGGCTGTACGACATGGGCGGCATCCCGGGCCTGGCCACCTACCAGAACCTGGACCCGCGGGCGAACTACTTCAACTCCGGGGTGCTGCTCATCGACACCGCGCGGTGGAAGGAGTGCGAGGTCACCGAGACGTCGCTGGCGTACCTCGCCCGGCACGCGCACGAGTCCCGCTACCCCGACCAGGACGCCCTGAACTACGCCGTGTACGGCAACTGGCTGCGTCTGCCCCGGCAGTGGAACGACCTGATGGCGTGGCGGCTGGAGCCGGAGTTCGGCGGGAAGCTGTCCGACTCCGCGGTCATCCACCCCGCCGGGCCGGTCAAGCCCTGGCAGCCCGGCTTTCCCAAGGGCGCCCGACGGGACCTGTACTGGCGGCACCGCCGGCACAGCGGCGGCCTCACCCCCACCGCGCGGCGGTGACCGTCGACGTGTCCGTGCCGACATCCGCCTGACCGCGTCCCCCGCCCGGTCCGCTTCCCTTCCCCGGGCGGCCGGGCGCGGGGGTCGCCTCCCGCGGAACCGGGCCCGGTCGCCCCCGCCGGCAGGGCGGGAGCGGCCGGGCCCGGTCGTCGGGGTCCTCGCCGTCAGGCCGGGTCGCCTGCTCCGGTGACCGACCACCGCTGCCCGGCCGGATCGAGGAAGACCGCGTCCGACCCCCCCTCGGTCGCCGGTTCGAGTGTCGCGCCGGCGGCCAGCGCCCGCCGCAGCAGCAGCCGCGGATCGGCGGGAGCGACGGTGAGCAGCACCGGGCCGTCGACCGGCGGCCCGTCGGGCTCGTGCCACTCGCTGACGGTGAGCCGGTGCCCGCCCACGGCCAGTTCCGCCTGCAGGACCCGCCCGTCGGGCAGGCACTCCCGCGCGAGCGGGACCGCATCGAAGACGTCGGTGTAGAACGCGATGACCGCAGCGGTGTCGCTGACCGCCAGATGTGGGCCGGAGCGTACGCCCGGGGTCGTCATCGGAGTCCGCACCTCCCGCTACTCGGCGATCCGGGTACGCCCGGTCCAGCGGAAGACCACCGGGGTGACGTCCCCCGTCGTGGCGTCCCGCTCGAAGTGCTCGTACCCGCCGTAGTGGTGCACCTTGATCTTGTCGGACGTCGGCGTCACCAGGTGGCTGCGCAGGTCGACCGGCAGGTTCGCCGGCCCGCCCTCCAGCACCGCCTCGACGATGCCGGCGGCCTCGGTGTCGATCGTCGGGGCCCGTCCCGTCCGGTTGGTCCGGTCGTCGCCGTCGACGACCGGGTCCGCTGTTGGGACAGTGGGCGCGGAATCGGAAGAAAGTGTCATCGCACGACCTCCGTCGCTCGTCGTTCCGCCTCGCCGTGCGCCGTCGCCGAGGGCGACGCGGAATTGCCGAGAAGGGCGACACCGCCGTTTCCGCAGCCGGAATTCGAAAGGACGGGAGTGTCGTTGTCCCGCCACCGGTGACGACCTTTCGTTCCCGTCGAACGTAATCCAGGTCACACATTGCCCGTACCCCTGACCACCCCCTAGCAGGCGGGGCGGGTGCGATACGGCCCGCTGACGGGTCGGCGGCTCACTCCCAGCGGAAGAAGCGGGCGGCCAGGACACTGCCGAGCACGGCGGTGACGGCCAGGGCCAGCAACTGCGGCAGCGCTGGGCTCTGCCCGGCCCACGCGGCGGCGAGAGTGTCCACGGTGGCCCCGAGCGGCGAGTAGTCACCGATGCGGGCCAGCACCGCCGGCATCTGGTCGCGGGGCAGCCAGGCGCCGGCGAGGAACAGCAGCGGGAAGAACAGGGTCGGGCCGATGGACTGCGCGGACCGTGCCGACGGGGCGAGCGCGCCGATGAGCAGCCCGATGGCGAACAGGCAGGCGACCCCGAGCAGGAAGGCCAGCGCGAAGGCCGGCACGTTCGCCGGGGCCGGCTGATCGAGCAGGAACCGCACCCCCATCGCGGTGACCACCACGCCCACCACCGCCATCACCAGATTGACCACGACCTGCGCGATGAGCAGCAGCGCGGGACTGACCGGGGTGGTGGCGAGCCGCCGCAACACGCGCCGCTCGCGGTAGATGCCCAGTGCCATCGGGAGGGTGAACAGGGCGAGCATCCCGATGGTGAGGCTCAGCGCCAGGGACGGCAGGAAGGTCAGCTCGGCGTGCTGGCCGCCGTCGTCGCCAGCCGTGCTGCCGCGCTGGGGCAGCCCGAAGACGAGCATCAGGCCCAACGGCAGGGCGAAGACGAAGAACAGCGACACCGGCTCGCGCAGGAACAGCTTGGCCTCGACGGCCACGAGCTTGGACAGGGCGTTCACGAGGACCTCTCGTCGGTCGGCAGGGTGGTGGCGCGGGCACCGCGGCCGGTCAGGGAGACGAAGGCGTCGTCCAGGGTGGGCTGGTCGACGCGCAGGCCCCCGTAGCGGATCTTCCGTTCCGCCAGCACGCCCAGCACCGCCTGGAGGACCTCCTCCGGACCGGTGACGGTGACCTCGTCGCCGCTGCGGCGTACGGAGGTCACCTCGGGCAGGGCGGTGAGCACCTCGTCGTCCAGCGGGTCCAGCGCCCGGAAGTGCACCCGGTGCTCGGAGCCGACCCGGGCGAGCAGGCCGGCCGGGGTATCGATGGCCACCACCCGGCCGGCGTCGATGACGGCGAGCCGGTCGCAGAGCCGTTCGGCCTCCTCCATGAAGTGGGTGACCAGCACGACCGTCACCCCCCGGTCGCGGATGGAGTCGACCAGGTCCCAGGTGTCGCGCCGGCCCTGCGGATCCAGGCCGGTGGTCAACTCGTCGAGTATGGCGATCTCCGGCCGGCCGACCAGGGCGAGCGCCACCGACAGCCGCTGCTTCTGCCCACCGGACAGCTTGTGGAACGCCGTGTTCCGCTGCTCGGCCAGGCCGAGATCCGTCAGCAGGGCGTCGATGTCGGCCCGGTTGCGGTAGAAGGACCGGTACAGGTCGAGCGCCTCGCGGACCCGCAGCTTGTCCGGCAGTTGGCTCTCCTGCAACTGGGCCCCCACCCGGTGCCGCACCTCGGCGCGGTCGCGCACCGGGTCGAGACCGAGCACCCGGACCGTGCCCCCGTCGGCGCGGCGCAGGCCCTGCACACACTCGACGGTGGTGGTCTTTCCCGCTCCGTTCGGGCCGAGCACGCCGAAGATCTCGCCCTGCTCCACTGTGAACGAGACGTCGTCGACCGCGATCTTGTCGCCGTACCGCTTGTGCAGGTGCTCGACTTCGATGACCGGCATGGGTGGTGGGCCTCCGTGACGTGCGCGTGCCCGTTGTGAGGGCGGACCCTCGGGGTGTCGCGGCGTGAGTGGGCGCGGGGAAGGGTCGACGCGCACGGGGCTGGTCGACGCCCGCAATCATCCGGGCAACCGAGGCCCGGTTCAACCCTTCAGCCGATGAATCGGGGTGGCGGTCGGAGAACAGCGGGCGCGGCAGGGGTGTCGGACCGTGACCCTGGGTGTCGGGGTCACCGCCGGTCGCACAGGGGCAACACCTCGTCGAGCCGGGTCAGGACGACGTCCGGGCCGGCCGCCCGCAGCACCTCCGCCGCGGACTCCCCCCACAGCGCCGCCACGGCGAGCACTCCCGCTGCCCGGGCGGCGGCCAGGTCGGCCGGGGCGTCGCCGACCATCAGCGCGGCGGCGCACGGCACCTCGAGCAGTTCCACCGCCCGCCGGACGATGTCCGGGGCCGGTTTGGGGCGGGGCACCTCGTCCGAGCCGACCACGTGGTCCACGAGCGGACGCAGGCCCACCACGTCCAGCAGGTGCCGGGCACGCACGCCACTGCGGCCCGTCGCCACCGCCACCCCCACGCCCCGGCGACGCAGCTCGCCGAGCAGTTCCGCCGCGCCGGGCAGCGCCACGACCCGGTGCGCCAGGCGGTTGCTCTCCCGTACGAACGGCTCCGCCATCGCCGCCGGCAGGCCCATCGCGAGCAACACCTCAGGCAGGTAGCGGCCGGCGTGGCGGCAGTACTCGTCGACCGGGGCGACGCCGTCGCCGACGACTTCGGCGTAGGCCAGGGCGAACGCCTCCCGGGCCACGGCGAGGCTGTCGACCAGCACGCCGTCGAGGTCGAACACGACGGCCCGGACCTCGACGGGGACCGTTCGGGGTGGCGTCTCCCCGGACACCGGCGCCACCTCCTCCGCGCTGGCCCGCGCCACCGGCCGGGCCGTAGGGGTGGCCGCGCCGGGATGTCACGACTACGGTCGAAACGGCCGGCGCGCAGCGCCGGGACCGTTCACCGACCCTACCGGAGCACCGACCGATCCGTCCCGGAGGCGGGCCGGCGGCCCGGACGGCGAGAGAGGTGTGCACGTGCGGCTGCTGCACTGGCTGTCCGAGTCCACCGACGAGCGGCCGGACGCGGTCCGGGTCGACGACCGGGCGGTGTCCTGGGTGGAGCTGCGTCGGCTCGCCACGGCCGTCGCCGACGACCTGCGCGGTCTCGACCGGGTGGCCGTCGAGGCCACCACGGACCTGGAGACGGTGGTCGGTGTCGTCGGGGCGTTGCTGGCCGGTACGACGGTCGTGCCGGTGCCGCCGGACGCCGGGCCGATGGAACGCGACCACATCCTGCGCGACTCGGCCGCCGAGGCCCTGCTCGTGCCGGCACGGGACGCTCCCCGGGGCGGCGGCGAGGCGCTACCGAGCGTCCCGGTGGACCTCAGCCGGCGCGCGGACACCGTCCACCCGGAGCCCGACCCGGCCGGCACCGCGCTGATCCTCTACACCAGCGGCACCACCGGGGCGCCGAAGGGTGCGGTGCTGTCCCGCCGGGCCGTCGCCGCCTGCCTGGACGGGCTCGCCGACGCCTGGGACTGGACGCCGGAGGACCAGCTGGTACACGGGTTGCCCCTGTTCCACGTGCACGGGCTGGTGCTCGGCGTGCTCGGCCCGGCACGGCTGGGCGGCCGGCTGCATCACGTCGGGCGGCCGAAGCCGCAGCGGTACGCGCAGGCGGCGGGCTCGCTCTACTTCGGCGTCCCGACGGTGTGGTCCCGGGTCGCCGCCGACCCGGACGCGGCCCGGGCGCTGCGGTCGGCCCGGCTGCTGGTCTCGGGCAGCGCCGCCCTCCCCGCGGGGGTCTTCGCCGACCTCGCCGCGCTCACCGGCCACCGCGTCGTGGAGCGGTACGGCATGACCGAGACGCTGATCACGGTCAGTGCCCGCGCGGACCGGCCACGCCGGCCCGGCACGGTGGGGCTGCCGTTGCCCGGGGTACGGACCCGGCTGGTCGACGAGCAGGGCGGGCCGCTGCCCGCCGACGGGACCACGATGGGCGAGTTGCAGGTGTGCGGCCCCACCCTGTTCGACGGGTACCTGCACCGGCCGGAGGCCGACGCGGCCAGCCGTACGCCGGACGGGTGGTTCCGCACCGGCGACGTGGCCACGATCGATCCGGACGGCTGGCACCGGATCGTCGGCCGCGCGGCCACCGACCTGATCAAGAGCGGCGGGTACCGGATCGGTGCCGGCGAGGTGGAGGACGCGCTGCTGGCGTACCCGGGCGTGCGGGAGGCCGCCGTGGTGGGCGTCCCGCACCCGGACCTCGGCCAGCAGGTGACGGCGTACGTGGTGGGCGACGGTGTGCGGGAGTCGGAACTGATCGACTTCGTGGCCCGGCAGTTGTCGGCGCACAAGCGTCCCCGGCAGGTGCGGCTGGTCGACGCGCTGCCCCGCAACGCGCTGGGCAAGGTGCAGAAGTCCCGCCTCGTGACGGACTGACACCGCCGGCGGACGGCTGCCGGCCGGGTCGCCGGGCACGGCAGCCGGCCGGGGACGGCAGCCGGCCAGCGGCCGGGCACGGCAGCCGGTCAGGGGGCCGCGACGGCGATGGCGGTGAGGACGAGGCCCCGGTCGACCAGGAAGCGGCCCTGGAAGGTTCCCACCGGCACCCCGCCGAGCACGGGGCCGGGGACGAGCAGCCGGGCGGCGAAGCTGCCGGCCGGGTCGACGGTGATGTCCGCCTCGGCGAAGTCCAGCCACCGACGGGTGAGCGGGAACCACGCCTTGTACACCGACTCCTTGGCGCTGAACAGCAGGCGGTCCCAGCAGACCGTGGGGTGGGCGGCGACCAGGGTGGCGGTACGGGCCCGCTCGGCGGGCAGCGCGATCGCGTCGAGCACCCCGTCGGGCAGCGGCGCGTGCGGCTCGGCGTCCACCCCGACGGTGGCGACCTGAGTCGCTCGGGCGACGACCGCGCCCCGGTAGCCGTCGCAGTGCGTCATGCTGCCGACCACTCCGGCCGGCCAGCCGGGTGCGCCCCGCTCGCCGGGCAGGATCGGCGTCGGGGGCAGTCCCAGCTGTTGCAGCGCCCGGCGGGCGCAGTCGCGCACGGTGGTGAACTCGCGGCGGCGCTTCGCCACGGAGTTCGCGAGCAGCGCCTCCTCCTCGGGGAACAGGCGTAGGCCGTCGGGGTCGGTGTACGACTCGACCGCGGTCACGGCCGGGGGAAGGATGCGCTCGATCACACCGGTCGATGTTAGGCCGCCCGCCACCGCCGGGCCGGGGGTGGCGGGGCCGATAGGGGTCGGGTACGGGGTGTGGGGCGGCCCCGCGACGGTGGCTCACCCGGCCGCGACGAGCGCGGCCTTTCTGACCCGCCCCTGCGCGCTGCGGGGCAGTTCGTCGACGAAGTGCACGCGGCGGGGCCGGTGCCCGGCCGAGAGGATCCGTCCCACATGGTCGACGAGCCGCTGCGTGGTGACCTTCGCCGCGGTCACCACATAGGCGATGACCTGCTCGCCGAGGTCCGGGTGCGGGACGCCCACCACGGCGGCGTCGCGGACGTCGGGATGGGCCCGCAGCACGTCCTCGACCTGGCTGGCGTGCACCAGACGGCCCTGGCAGCGCACCACGTCGGCCGCTGGCCGACCGATGATCCGGTGTGCCCCGTCGGCGGTGACGGTGGCGAGGTCGCCGGTGGCGTGCCACCCGTCGGCGGCGGGGCCGGAGGCGTCGACGTAGCTGCTGAACAGCGTCGGCCCACGGATGCTCAGCTCGCCGACGGACTCACCGTCGGCGGGCACCGGCCGTCCGTCCGGGTCGAGGACCCGGGTCTGCACGCCGGGCAGGGGCGTGCCGGTGACCCCGGGCCCGCCGCGCGCGTCAGCCCGGCCGGTGACCGCGACGAGGGTCTCGGTGGTGCCGTACCCCTGTACGAGCGAGTGGGTGGTCAGCAGCCGTAGGCGTTCGGTGACCTCCGGTGCCAGCGGTGCGTCGCCGGAGACCAGGATCCGTGCCGCGGACAGGTCGCGGGCCCAGGGACGCTGGGCGATCCGGGCCCACTGGCCGGGCACGGCCAGGTAGATCGAGCCGACCGGGCCGGCGACGGCGTGCCGGTCGAGGTGTACGAAGCGGCTACCCACCCGCAACGCCCCGAGCAGTCCGACGACGAGCCCGTACGCCCGGAACAGGGGGGCACCCTGGACGAGGACGTCCTCACGGTTCCACCGCCAGGCGTCGGCGAGCAGGTCGAGGTCGGCGGCGATCGCCCGCCGGGAGATGCGTACCCCACGCGAGGGTCCGTGGGCGCCGCCGGTGTAGAGCACGACGGCGTCCGTGCCCGGCTGCGGTTCCGGCTGCGGAGTCCAGGACCGCTGGCGCAGGTCGACCGGGATGACGGGCAGGGCGTACGACCCGGTGGGTTCGCCACCGAGCAGCACCGACGCGCCGGCCTCCCGCAGGATGCGGGAACGCTCTCGCGGGTCCGCCTGCGGTGGCAGCGGCACCAGTGGCACGCCGGCCTGGACGGCGCCCACCATGCCGACCACCGCCTCCATGCTCGGTCTCGCCTCGACCGCGGCGGCCCGGGCGCCCCGGATCCGGTCGGCGACCGCATTGACGCAGCCCAGCAGATCCTCACTGGACATGATGCTGCCAGAGACGCGGAGCGCGTCGGCCCGGTCGGCTCCGGCCCCCCGGAGCGCCGGCAGCAGTGTCATCCGACCTGCCCCTTGTCGAGGACTTCGACGAGTTCGTGCGGGAAGGTGAACATCACGCCACCGAACCCCGTCAAGTCACTGATGCGCACAGTCCCATATCGCATGGCCCCGCCCTCGGCGAGGTTGCCCCGAAATTAGGCGGCACTAAGGACTGACACAACCCCTAGCCGCATCCGGGCACCGCGACTGCGGGGTGGTGGGGACCTGTCCGGCCAGGTAGGAGCGTCCGGAGTCGGGCCCGCGCCCCGGCGGCGGCGAGACGTGGTGGTCAGCGGCCCGGCAGGGCGGCGACAGGGCGCGGCGGAAACCGGAGCGGGATCCGGCGCGATTCCGTGAATACGGTCGTGAATTGCACCGGCGGGCTTGCGAATCGCGTCGGAGACCGGCGCAATGATTGACTGATCGGCAGCCCTCAGCAGTTTCGTCCACGCCGCAGGCCATCATAGCCCTTCTTTAACGGCAAGTTACACGAAACCTCACCCAGACGCCCGAAACGGGCAAGCGGGGCGATGGTGCAAAACGGGGGACTTCCCACCCCGCGGCTACGCGGGCCGGGATTCGGGAACGCGAATCCGCAGCCGAACGGCGCGAGCCACAACCAGAACCCTCCGTCAATATCATGCTCACGCTCCGACAGCGGGGGGATCCTGCGGGCCCGCTGAGCCGCAAGCCGGCGGGCCGGGGGGCGGCCGCCGGGTCGATCGGCGTCACGCTCCGAATTGTCAGCGCAACTGTCCATACCGACCCGCACGCCGGGCCCGACCGAGCCAAACCGATGTTTGCCTATCCTTTACAAACCTCGACTTGCCGCACATTTGCCGGACTGACATACTCCCACGATGCATGGTGATCGATAGCGGGGATGTGTCCGGGGCAGCTCGTCGAATTGCCGCATTAGCATGCGGCAGGACGATGTCGAGGCCACGGACCAGGCACGCTGGTCGATGAAATCCGCGCGGCGTACCATCGCTGCCGATATTCACGAATGCAAGGAGCGGTCGAGGATTTGGGGGCGCTGACTTCGTCGGGCGGCGGGCACGGGCCGGGCGGACACACCGCCGGACGGCCACGGTGACCGCGTGTGTGGCGGGATCACGCCGATGACGCTGAGCGAACGCGACGAGCACCTCGACGTCCTCACCGGCCGCCTCGACGACCTGTTGCGCCCCGGTGGACCCGCCACCACCGCACCGATCACGGTGGTCTCGGGGCCCGTCGGCGTCGGCAAGACCACGCTGCTTCAGGCCTTCGTCCGACGCGCGGCCGAGGCCGGTGTCGCCGTGCTGTCCGCGAGTGCCTCGCGAGCCGAGCGCACGGTGCCGCTGGAGGTCGTCCGCCAGCTCGTTCGCACCGCCCCGCTCACCGACGCCACCCGCGACCGGGTCGGCAGGCTGATCGACCGGGGTGCCCTGGCCTGGATCGAGGCCGACGACGACGAGGAACGGTGCGCCTCGGTCACCGCCGCGATCGGCGGGGAGTTGCTGGAGCTGGCCGCCCGGGGGCAACTCGTGGTCACGGTCGACGACGTGCACCACGCCGACGTGCCGTCCCTGCGCTGCCTGGACTACGCGGCCCGCCGGGTGGCCGGTCTGGCGGTGCTGATCGTCCTCACCGAGTCGCCCCGCACCCGCCCCTGGCACCCCACCGCCTACGCCGAGCTGATGCAGCCCGCCCGGCTGCGCCGCGTCCGGCTTCCCCTGCTCTCCCCCACCGGGACGTACCGGATCCTGGCCGACCGGGTCGGCGTGCCGGTGGCCCGGACCATCGCCGACGAGGCGCACCGGATCAGCGGCGGCAACCCCCTGCTGGTGCGGGCGCTGGCCGACGACCACCTGGCTGCCACCGGCCGAACCGACCGACCGGTGGCCGGCGAGGCGTTCCGCGAGGCGGTGCTGAGCTGCCTCTACCGCTGCGACCACCTGGTGCTCACCACCGCCCGGGCCCTCGCCGTGGCCGAGGAGCCGCTGCACGGCCCCCTGATTCCCCACCTCGTCGGACTGCGCCCCGAGTCGAACCTGCGTGCCGTCGATCCGTCGACCAGTGCCGGCCTGATCACCGGCGGCGGGCTGCGCCACCCGGCGGTCGGGCAGGCCGTGCTCGACGGCATGACCACCGAGGAACGCGCCCGGCTGCACCGTGCCGCCGCCATCCTGCTGCACGCCGACAGTGCGCCGCCGACGCGGATCGCCCCACACCTGGTCGGCACCGACCACCTGAACGAACCCTGGATGGCCCAGACCCTCCTCGACGCCGGCGAACAGCTCATGCTCGACGGCGAGGTGGAAACCGCACGCCGCTTCCTGCGCCGGGCCAACCGGGACTGCGCGGACGAGTGCCTGCGGGCCCGGATCCGCAGCGCCCTCGCCAGCGCCGAGTGGCGCGTGGACCCGCAGGCCGCCGTCCCCCACCTGGTGGGAGTCGCCACCGCCGTGCGCGCCGGGCACCTGGGCAGCCGCCAGGCCGCGGGGCCGATCCAGTACCTGCTGTGGCACGGTCAGGTCGACAGGGCGCGGGAACTCATCCGCCACCTCGACGACCGGGCGGACGGCGTGGACCCGCGCTCCGCGGCGGAACTGCTCGTCACCCGGGGTTGGATGACCACCCTCTACCCCGCGGTCGCGGCCTACACCGACCGGGGACCGTTGCCCGTCCGCGACCCGCTGACCCTGGCCCGGGTCAAGCGACGCCTGCAGGGGATCACCATGCTGGGCTCCGTGCTCGAACGCGGTGACGCCGCCGTGGTCGAGGACGCCGAACGGGTCCTCACCACCCTCAGGCTGGACGACGAGGCCAGCATCTGGACGGCCGTCTGCGTCGTCGTCGCGCTGATCTACGCCGACCGGCTGGACCTCGCCGAAGAGTGGTGCCACCGGTTGACGGACACCGCCGCCGACCGTCGACACCCCACCCCGAGCGCGGTGGTCCGTGCCCTGGCGGCGGCCGTGGCGGCCCGACGCGGCGACCTGCCCCACGCCCGGGATCTCGCCGAGGAGGCGTTGAACCGGCTCACGCCCAAGGGCTGGGGTGTCTTCATCGGCATCCCGCTCTCCGTGCGCCTGATGGCGCTGACCGGCCTGCACGAGTGGGACGACGCGGCGCAGTGTCTGCGTACGGCCGTGCCCGCCGCGCTGTTCGAGACCCCCTTCGGCCTGCTCTACCTGCACGCCCGTGGGGGGTACGCGCTGGCCTCCGGCAACCCGGACGGCGCGTTGGCCGACTTCCAGCTCTGCGGGCAGCTCATGACGGCGTGGCGGCTGGACCTGCCCGCCCTCGTGCCGTGGCGCACCGAGGCAGCCCGGGCACTGCTGCTGATGGGGCGCCGGCAGCAGGCGGAGAAGCTGATCCGGGAACAGTTGGAACTGCTGCGTCCGATGCACGCACGCTGCCGGGGTGCGGCCCTACGGGTGCTGGCCTCGACGCAGGAGGGCCCGGAACGGATCCGGCACCTGCGCGGCGCCGTCCGGTTGCTGCGGCAGTGCGGCGACCGGATGGAACTGGCGCGCGCCCTCACCGACCTCGGTCAGGCGTACCAGCAGGCCGGCGACCTGCGGCAGGCACGCAACGCCTCGCGGGCCGCCCGTACGCTCGCCGAGCAGTGCAGCGTGCCCGCGCTGCGGCCCGCCGCCCCCGGCCCCCGGGACAGCTCCGTCGAGGCGACCGACGAGACGATGGTTCTGGTGACGGGGCTCAGCGACGCCGAGTCCCGGGTGGCCACGCTCGCCGCGCAGGGCCACACCAACCGGGAGATCGCCGAAAAGATGTTCCTCACGGTCAGCGCCATCGAACAGCGACTGACCCGCATCTATCGCAAGTTGGACGTACACTCGCGCAGCGAGTTGGCCGCCAGGCTGCGGCTCACCCCCTAGTTCGGCGTCCACCTCGTGCCCGCGCGACGCTGCGCGCGCGAATCCCGCCGGCGGTGTCTCGCTCGACCGGGTGCCCCGGGTGCCGACGGCTGCGCCTCGCCCACTCGGGGCACCCGGTCGTACAGCACACCCGCCGACCTGGTGGAACCACCCACAGGAACGTCCGCCATCTGTGGTCCAGTTGATTGACACACCCTGGCCGCACAGACGACACACATAGACGTATGGGCCGGCGTGAACACCCCTGACGGCGCGCGGCGCAACCCCTAACGGCCCTCTGGCACCGCACTTTCGGAGTGGAAACCGTGGGGTCTCGTGCCCGTTGTCGCGCATCGGGGCCGGTGCCAGACTCCCTGCAACCGGATCCGCGCTGGTGCGTCGCTCCGGTGAGGACATCCAATCCGTCCGGCACGGTGGCCGGTTGTGTCCACCCCTGTTCGCTGCCAAGACCGTAGCGCGGGTGGTGGTTCCGCCGCCGACCGGCATCCGGGGACGGTGTCGGCCGTGCCGGTCGATCCTGGCGCGGCACCCGGGTATGGGAGGAGCTGACAGGTGCTGGTGCAGCGCGAGGAACAGGTCACCCGGCTACGTACGGCCTTCCGATCCTGTGAGGAGCAGCGACGCGGACAGGTCGCGCTCGTCACCGGGGCGGTGGGCAGCGGCAAGACCAGTCTGCTTGAGTCGTTCGGCGAGTGGGCGGACACCGCCGGGGGGCGGGTGCTCGCGGCGGCGGGCTCCCGCGCGGAACGGGGCCTGCCCTTCGGGGTGCTGGGACAGCTGCTGCACAGCGCCCGGCTCGACGACGAGGCGGCGGCGCGGTTGGAGAGCCTGATGCGCGACGTCGCCGCCGTACCCCTACCGGAGCCCGGCGGCGACGCGGGTGACGGCTCGGCCGCCGACGACCGGGTCTGGGCCCGCCTGCTGCACGGCCTGTTCACGACGCTGCTCGACCTCGCCGACCCCGGACCGCTGGTGCTCACCATCGACGACGTGCACCACGCCGACCCGACGTCCCTGCACTGTCTGCTCTACGTCGCCCGCCGGCTGCGGCACGCCCCGATCATGGTGCTGCTCGCCGAGGCGTCCGCCCTGCGCCCGCCGCACCCCCTGTTCCGCGCCGAACTGCTCAGCCAACCGCACTTCTGCCGGATCACGCTCCCGCCGCTGACCGTCGAGGCCATCGCCCGCCTGGTCGACGACGACTCCGGGGCGGCCCGGGAGACCGCCGAACGCTGCCTCGACATGACCGGCGGCAACCCGCTGCTCACCCGGGCGCTCATCGACGAACGGACGCCCGGCGACAGCGACGACGAGCCCACCGTCGACCTGGCCTTCGGCGACACGTTCGACCAGGCGGTGCTCGGCTGTCTCTACCGCCACGAGCCGGGTGTCCGTCGCGTCGCCCGGGCGTTGGCGGTGCTCGACCGGCCCGCCCAGACGGACCTGCTCGGCCAACTGCTGGACATGGTGCCCGAGGCGGCCGTGCCGGCGGTACGGATCCTGCGCACCTCGGGCCTGGTGAAGAACGACCGGCTGCGTCACCCGCGCATCCTGCGCTCCATCCTGGCCGACATGTGTCCCGAGGAACGGCGCAGGATGCACCGGCGCGCCGCCGAGGCGCTGCACGACCACGGGGCCGAGCCGGGAGTCGTCGCCGGGCACCTGGTCGCCGCCGCCTGGTCCGACGCCGCGTGGACGGTGCCGGTGCTCCAGGACGCCGCCGCCCACGCACTGGCCTCCGGACGCCCCGACGTCGCCGCCGCCTGCCTGCGCCTGGTCACCGACGCCGACGCCGACGACGCGCGGCGCGGCGCGACCACGGCGATGCTGGTCAGCGCCCGCTGGCAGGTCAGCCCGCTGACCGTCAACGGTCAGCTCGGCCAGTTGCTGGCCACCACCGGCCCCGACGGACGGCCCACCGCGGCGGCGCTGGCCACCGTGCCGTACCTGCTCTGGCAGGGGCGGACGGAGGAGGCCGCCGAGCTGATCGACGGCTGCGCCGACGACGAGGACCTGCCCGGCGCCCCGGGGCGGCTGCCGGTCATGCGGCTGCTGCTCGCCCTCGCCCACCCGGACCGCCTCGCCGCCGTCCGCGAGTCCTCGGCCGCCTGGGGACGGACCGCGACCGCGCCGACCACCGGGGGCCTGCAACTTCAGGCACTGACGGTGCTCGGCACGGCGCTGACGCCGACGGGCGAGCACGACGCCGTCACCGCCGCCGAACAGCTGCTGCACCGGCACCACACCGACGACGGGGCTCTGCCGCTGCTGACCGCCCCGCTGCTGGCGCTGTTGTGGTCGGGGCGCGCGGACCGGGTCGCGGTCTGGAGCGACCTGCTGCTCGACCGGCCGGCCGCGCGGTACGCCCCGGTGTGGCGGGCCGTCCTGCGGGCACTGCGCGCCGAGGCCGCGCTGCGCCTCGGTGACCTGCCCGGTGCCGAGGAACACGCCCGGGCGGCGCTGGAGGATCTGCCCGCGCAGGCGTGGGGCGTGGCCGTGGCCGGTCCGCTGGCCACGCTGATCACCTGCGCCACCGAGGCCGGCCGGTTCGCCGAGGCCGACCGCTGGCTGGCCCACCCCGTCCCGCCCGGCACCTTCCGTACCCTGCTGGGCCTGCATTACCTGACCGCCCGCGCCCGGCACCACCTCGCCCTCGGTCGGGCCCACGCGGCCACCACCGACCTGCGCCGCTGCGGCGAGCTGACGCGCGCCTGGGGTGTGGACGTCGCCGGCGTGGTGCCGTGGCGGCTGGAACTGGCCCGGGTGCAGCTCGGCGTCGGCAACAAGCCGCACGCCACCCAGTTGCTGCAGGAGCAGTTGCGCGTGCCGCACGGGGTGGACGACCGCACCCGAGGTCGGACGCTGCGACTGCTCGCCGGCACCGCCGCTCCCGAGCACCGGCGCAAGCTGCTCTCCGAGGCGGTCCACCTGCTGCAGGCCAGCGGCGACCGGCTGGAACTGGTCCGTGCGCTCGGCGACACCGGGCAGACGCTGCAACGGGCCGGTGACTCGGCGCGGGCCCGGCTGCTGGTCCGTCGGGCGTACCAGCTCGCCCAGGACTGTGGCGCGTCGGTGCTGGCCCAGCGGCTGGTGCGCCGCGATCCGGGCGGGGACGGGCCCGCGTACCCGGCGGCGGTGGAGACGCCGGGAATGGAGGACGGGCTCAGCGAGGCCGAACGGCGGGTGGCGGCGCTGGCCGCCCAGGGGCACACCAACCGGCAGATCTCCAGCAAGCTGTTCATCACGGTGAGCACGGTGGAACAGCACCTCACCCGGGTCTACCGGAAGCTGGACGTCAAGCGCCGCACCGACCTGCCGGCCCGGCTCGTCACGCACGCCGAGCCGTTGGCCGAGGAACTCCAGGACGCGTCCTGACCGACGGGTGCCCCGGCGGACGAGCGCCGGGGCACCCGTCGTCCGGGGACGGCCCACCTGAGCCGGCGACGCCGGCCCGGTCTACTCAGCCGGCGACGCCGCCGATCACCCAGCCGGCGGTGACGCTGACGCCGGCCCGGTCGACTCAGCCGGCGGTCGACTCGTCGCGCAGCCGCAGCACCACGTCGGCGGCCGTGGAGACCCCGCCGGCCTGCCGCAGCCGCCGGCGCCACAGCGCCGCCCGGTCACGGAACACCGGTTCCGTGAGCAGCCGGCCCAGCCGGTCCACGATGTCCTCGACGTCGGGGGTGTCGGCATACTCGACGGCCAGGGCGACGCCCGCGTCCACGAACCGCACCGCGCCGTCGTGGCAGTCCAACCAGAACGGCATCACCAGTTGCGGCACACCGAACCAGGCCGCCTCGTGCAGGGCGTTGGCGGCGGCGTGGTTGAAGAACACCCGCACGTGCGGATGGGCCAGCACCTCCACCTGCGAGGGCAGCCATGCCTCGACGCGCAGGTTCGCCGGCCGGTCGGCGGCCGGGGGCAGGAACCGCTGCCGGTCGGCGGGCAGCTTCCACAGCACGTGGTGGCGCGGCGCCAGCCGGGCGGCCACCTCGACCAGGGCGGCCACCTGGGCCGGCGACGGTCGCATGATGGTGCCGAAGCCGATGTAGACCACCGACTCGTGGGCGTCCAGCCAGCGGCGCAGGTCGGCACCCTCGGGGCTCGGGACGATGTCCCCGGGCACCATGGAGCCGACCATCCGCAGGGTCGACGGGGCGGTGGCGAACGGGTACTCCAGGCCGAAGACCGTGTACGCCAGCAGCGCCCGGGCCGCCTCGGCGTACCGGGAGGGAAGCATCTCGTCGTTGACGATCCCGGCGTCGCGGCGGCGCTCGGCGGCGGCGGTGTTGCGGGCCAGCCGGTCGGGCTGCATCAGGATCTTCAACAGTCCGTCGCGGTGCCGGCCGTTGGCGGCCTGCTGGCTGGGGCTCATGTGCAGCGGCAGGCCGGACAGCGGCGTCGGGTAGGTCGGCGGCAGGTTGTCCTGCAGGAAGTTCGACGGCGGCACCGAGACGCTGATGACGAACGGGACATCCCGGATGGTCATCGCGTCCATGCCGAACGACGCGAACGAGTCGACCACGGCCAGCGTCGGCGCCACCTCGTCGACGAGTTCCAGGCAGCGTTCGTACTGCTCGTGCAGGTGGTCGTAGTCGACGGAGGTGTCGACGTAGCTGGCGAAGTTCTCCACCCTGGAGCCGGTGGACATCCGCCGGTGGGCCTCGTCGTCCCAGTGCTCGGGCCGGACGTGGAGCCGGGGCGGCCCGAGCGACAGGAAGCGCAGCTCCCCGTCGCCGGGCAGACCCTCGACGTCGGCGCGGCGCTCGTCGGTGCAGGCGAACCAGACGTCCCGGATGCCCCGCCGTTTCAGTTCACCGGCCAGGGTGAGCAGCGGGTTGAACAGCCCCGAACTGCCCGAGCAGACGATCAGCAGGGCACCCTCGCCGGCTGCCACGACGTCGCCTAGTCCATCGCCCGGCGCATGAAGCCCCGGATGCCGATGGTGGCGAACACGACGAACACCCCGGCCAGGACGATCAGGTCCAGCCAGAGCGGCACCGACTCGACGCCCGGCGGGGCGACCAGCGACCGGGTGGCCTCGCTGACGTAGGTCAGCGGGTTGAGGGCGCAGACCACCTGGAACCAGGGCAACGCATCCAGTGCCCGCAGCGGGAACTGGGTGGCACCGGTGAACATCAGCGGCGTCAGGATGACGGTGAACATGATCTGGATGCGGTGCGGCGGCACGAGGGTGCCGAAGGTCAGCCCCATGGCCGCGCCGACCAGCGCCCCGACCACCAGGACCCCGAGCACCTGGAACACCGTCATCAGCGGCCAGGTGACGCCGAGCATGAGCATGCCGATCGGGATGAGCACGATTCCGGCCACCAGGCCCCGGATCGCCCCGAAGACGATCTTCTCGAAGGCGACCAGCGGGACGGCCATCGGCGCGAGCAGGCGATCCTCGATCTCCCGGGTGAAGGAGAAGTCCATCACCATCGGCAGGGCGGTGTTCTCCAGCCCGATCAGGAACGCGTTGAGTGCGATCACGCCCGGCAGCAGCACGTTGGCGAAGTCGTCACTGGCATAGCCGAGGTCCGCGAGGACCTTGCCGAAGATCAGCAACATGAACAGCGGCTGGAGGAACACCTGGGCGAAGAACGCGCCCAGCTCCCGGCCCGTGACGAACAGGTCTCGCCAGAGCACCGCGCGGAAGGTGGCGAGTTGGTCCATCACCGGCACCGAGGTGGGCGTGGCGGCCGGCGACGGCGTCGACGGGGCGGCGGGGGCGGTGACGCTCACCGGAGTTCCCTTCCAGTCAGGTGGATGAAGACGTCTTCGAGGCTCGGCTGGCCGATGCTGAGGTCACGAACCTCGCAGCCCAGGTCGGTGAGGATCTTCAACGCCATCGGCACGGCGTTGGCCGGCGTGGTGCCGGTGTAGAGGCGGAACGACAGGGTGGCGTCCGGGTCGGGCGCGGCCTCCGGCATCGGCATCGGTGGCATGCCGGGGAACATCGGCATCCCGGCCGGGCCGCCGGCGCGCAACTGCTCCACCCGCTCCACGTCGGGAACGTTGGCGAGGGCGGCCTGCACCTCCTCGGCGACAGCCCCGGCGGCGACCACCAGGGTCAGCGTGCTGCTGCCCGGCAGGGTCCGGGTCAGGGCGGCCGGGGTGTCCAGGGTGAGCAGCTTGCCGTGGTCGACGATGCCGACCCGGTCGCAGAGCTTCTCCGCCTCGTCCATGTCGTGAGTGGTCACCACGACGGTGACGCCCGACTGCTTCAGCTCGGCGATCCGGTCGTGCACGAACAGCCGCGACTGCGGGTCGAGTCCGGCGGAGGGCTCGTCGAGGAAGAGCACCCGGGGGGAGTGCATCAACGCGCGGGCGATCATCGTGCGCTGCGCCAGCCCGCCGGACAGGAAGTCGGTGCGGGCCTTCGCGAAGTCCTTGAGCCCCATCTGCTCGAGCAGCTCGTCGGCCCGCCGGACCCGCTGGGCGCGGGGCACCCGGTGGTACGCCGAGTGGAACAGCAGGTTCTGCCGCACGGTCAGCGCCCGGTCCAGGTTCACCCGCTGCGGCACCACGGCCAGCAGCTGTCTGGCCGCCGCCGGCGCCCGGACGACGTCCGCTCCGCAGACGGTCGCCCGCCCGGAGGTGGCCCGTACCCGGGTCGTCAGCACCCCGATCGTCGTGGTCTTGCCGGCGCCGTTCGGCCCGAGCAGACCGAAGACCTCACCGGCGGCGACGGAGAAACTGAGCCCGTCCACCGCCGGTGGCATGTTGGGCTGGTATCGCTTGACCAGCTGTTCGACCACCACTGCTTCGTCCACGTCGCCATGCTCCCGTCCTGGTCCCCGCAGGGGACAGATGTCCGTCTAGTCGATAGGGGGTGTTAGGGGCAGGCCAGGGGCGCGGCCCGCCACCCTGGTCACAGGCCGCGTCCGGCCAGCCACTCGTGCACGGTCGCGGCCAGTTCCGGGCCCTGCTCGCCGACCATCGTGAAGTGGTCGCCGGCCGCGTCCACGGCCTCGTGCGGGTACGGCCACCGCGACCGCCAGCCGTCGGGTTCGCCGCTCCACTCCCCCAGTGGCTGGCGGGCCCGCACCAGCAGCGTCGCCGCTTCCATCGGGGCGGGAGCCCAGTCCAGGAACAGCGGCAGGTATCCGGCCCACGCGGTGGTCCGGTAGTCGTCCATCGGGGTGTAGGCGCTGTCCCGCTCGACCATCCCGTCGAACAGCTGGGCCGTCCAGCCGCCGAGCACCTCGCTGTTCGCCGGGTAGGTGTCCATCAGCACCACGGCGGCCGGCGGACGACCCTGGCGTTCCAGCTCGCAAGCGAGCACGTTGGCCACCATCGCGCCACCGGAGTGCCCGGCCAGCACGAACGGGCCGCCACCGACGGTGCGCAGCACGGTGTCGGCGTGCACCCGCAGCAGCGCGGGCAGGTCGGCGGGCAGTTCCTCGCCGACGGCGAAGCCGGGGTTCGGCAGCGCCCACACGTCCCGCCGGCCCCGGAAGCCCGCGGCGACCCGGGCGTACTCGTGCGGCCCGGACAGCAGCGACATGGTGCAGCAGCAGACGACCGGTGTGCCGGGGCCCTCGGCCAGCCGGAGGATCCCGGCCGGGCGGGTGAGCTGTGCCGGTTCGGTGAAGGCGGGCCGGAACTGGGCGAGCTTGACCAGCAGCTCGGCGTAGCCGGCGGCGTCCTCGCGTGCCCTGGGCTGACGGAACAGGCCGCCGAGGATGCCGCCCGCGCCCTCCGGGGTGCCCCCGCCCGAGCCGCCGTCCGGCTCGCCGGCCGCGTCCGCGCCCAGCACCTGGCCGAGCAGGTGCCGGGCCAGCACCGTCGGGGTGGGGTGGTCGAACAGCAGGGTGGCCGACAGCTCCGCCCCGGTGTCCTGGCGCAGCGCGTCGCGCAGCTCCAGGGCGGTCAGCGAGTCGAAACCCAGTTCCAGGAAGTCGCGGTCGGCCTCGATCGTGCCCGGCGAGGGGTGCCCGAGCACGGTGGCCACGTGCGCCCGGACCAGGTCCAGCATGATGTGGTGCCGGTCGGCGGCGGTGCTGGCGGTCAGCCGGTCGCGCAGCGCCTTCGCCGGGTCGGTGACCGTCAGGCCGGCCGGTCCGGCATCGTCGCCCGCCGTGACCGCCTCGGGTAGGCCGCGCAGCAGCGGGCTGGGGCGTACGGCGGTGAAGGTCGGCACGAACGCCGGCCAGTCGACGTCGGCGACGGCGACGGCGTCGTCGCCGCGCCCGAGGGCCTGCCGCAGCGCCGCGACGGCCAGCTCGGCGTCCAGCGGGCGGATCCCCCGGCGACGCAGCGGGGCCGGCTCGGCGACCTCGTCGGCCCACGGCACCCAGGCGAGCACGGTCGCCGGCCGGCCGGCGGCCCGGCGGTGGGCGGCCAGCGCCTCCAGCCCGGCGCCGGTGGCGGCGGCGACGGCCGCACCGCCGCCACCCCAGGTGGCGGCGGTGGACGTGAACACGACGAACTCGTCGACGGGGCGGTCGGCACAAGCGGTGTCGAGTTCCGCCACGGCGGTGACGCGTGCGGCGACGGCGGCGGCCAGCGCGGGCGGGTCGCTGGCGGTGACCGGGTCGCCGGCCCCGTCGGAGTCGGCGACGTGCACCACGGTACGTACCGGCGTCCCGGCCGCGTCGAGGCGGTCCAGCGCCTCGGGCAGGGCGGCGGGATCGGTGAGCACGGTGACGTCGACGGACAGGTCGTCGGGAGCCGCACCGCCGGCGAGCAGCAGGTGGGACGCGCCCCGCTCGGCGAGCCAGCGCAGCACGTGCGGGGCGCGCACGGCCGCCGTCCCGTGCACCAGGACCGCCCCCCGGGGCTGCCAGTCGTCGTCGGCGGCCGGGCCGGTGGGGGCGTGCTCCAGCCGCCGCGCGTAGACCCCGCCTGCCCGCACGGCGATCTGGTCCTCGCCACCTGCTGTGACGGCGCGGGCCAGCGCGGCGAGGGCGGCCGCGTCCGGGTCGGCCGGGAGGTCGACCAGGCCGCCCCACAGCCGGGGTGCCTCCAGCGCCACCACCCGTCCGAGCCCCCACACGGTCGCCCCGGCGGGGTCCGGCGCGGTGTCGTCGGCGTCGACGGCGACCGCGCCCCGGGTCACGCACCACAGCGGTGCGGCGCACCCGGCCTCGGCGAGGGCCCGCACCAGGGCGACGGCGCCGGCCAGCGCCCCCGTCCCGGCGGGACCGCCGTCGCCGGCCACCCCGCCGGTCGGGATGCCCGGGTCATCTCCGGTCAGGTCGCCGGACCCGGTGAGCAGCGCGACCACCAGGGCCGGGGTGGTCGCGGCGACGGCGGCGGGCAGCCCGTGCGGTGGCACCGGCTGCGGGGACAGGCCGGCCGCGGTGAGCGCGGCCAGCACCGGCCCGGCGTCGGTGTCGGTGACGACGAGGCAGGGCCCGGCCGGCGGCGACGCGGCCGGCAGCTCGACGGGGTGCCACGTGGTGCGGTACCGCAGGGCGTCCAGCTCCACGCGGCGTCGCCGTCGTCCCCGGTACGCGGCGAGTGCCGGCAGCAGGTCGGCGAGCGCGGCCCGCCGCTCGTCGTCGACGCCGAGGACGGCGGCCAGGGCCTCCGGCTCGGCGGTGTCCACGGCGGTCCAGAACTCGGCGTCGGCGCTCTCCTGCGCGGGCCGGGGGTCGAGGTCGAACACCATCGGCTCGGGCCAGTACCGCTCGTGGTGGAAGGCGTAGGTGGGCAGGTCGACGCGGACGGCGTCGGTGCCGGCGAAGGGGGCCGCCCAGTCCACACCGGCCCCGCGCAGGTCGACGGCGGCGAGGGCGGCGAGCAGGGTGGCCGGTTCCGGCTGGTCCCGGCGGCTGATCGGGACGAAGGCCGCCGGGTCGGCGTCGGGCAGGCACTCCCGGGCCAGGGCGGTGAGCGCGCCGTCCGGCCCCAACTCCAGGAACGTGCCGGCACCGGCGGCGGCGAGGGTGGCCATCCCGTCGTGGAAGCGGACCGTGTTTCGGAGGTGGTCGACCCAGTAGCCGGGGTCGGTGGCCTCGGCCGCGGTGAGCACGGCGCCGGTGCGGTCGGAGACCAGTGTCATTACCGGCGGGTGCCAGGTGACCTTCTCCGCGACGACCCGGAAGTCGGCGAGCACGGCGTCCATCCGGGCGGAGTGGAAGGCGTGGCTGACCCGCAGCCGGCGTACCTGCCGGCCCTGGGCGGCGAGCCGTTCCCCGGCCGCCAGCACCGGTTCGGTGTCCCCGGAGAGCACCACCGACGTCGGCCCGTTCACGGCGGCCAGCGCCACCCGCTCGTCGAGCAGCGGGGCCACCTCCGCCTCGGTGGCGCGCACCGCCAGCATCGCCCCGCCCTCGGGCAGGGTCTGCATGAGCCGGCCGCGGGCAGCCACCAGGGCGGCGGCGTCGGCCAGCGACAGCACCCCGGCGACGTGCGCGGCGGCCAGTTCGCCGACGGAGTGGCCGAGCAGGTGCTGCGGACGCAGGCCCCACGCGGTGACCAGCCGGTACGCGGCCACCTCGTACGCGAACAGCGCCGGCTGGGTGAACTCGGTGCGGTCCAGCGGGGCCGCCTGCGGGGTGCCCGGGTCGGCGAAGACCACCTCGCGCAGCGGTCGGGTCAGGTGCCGGTCCAGTTCGGCGGCCACCTCGTCGAAGGCGGCGGCGAACACCGGGAACCGGTGGTGCAGGTCGGCACCCATGCCGGGGCGCTGCGCACCCTGGCCGGTGAACAGGAAGGCCAGTTTGCCGGCGGGCCGGGCCACCCCGCGTACCACCTGCGGGGCCGGGGTGTCCTCGGCGACGGCCCGCAGGCCGGCGCGGAGCGCTTCGGTGTCGTCGCCGGTCACCACGGCCCGGTGCGGCAACGCCGCCCGGGTGGTGATCAGCGAGTACGCGACGTCGGCCGGCCGCAGCCGGGGGTGGGCGCTCAGGTGGTCCAGCAGCCGGCGGGCCTGCCCGGCCAGGGCCGGGGCGGAGCGGGCGGAGACGATCCACGGGGCCGGTGGGGCGGGTGCCCCGGCCGGCCGGGTCGTGACCGCGTCGGCGGGGTCGGCCTGTTCGAGGATGGCGTGGGCGTTGGTGCCGCTGACCCCGAAGGCGGACACGCCGGCGCGGCGTGGCCGGCCGGTGTCCGGCCAGGGCGTGGCAGCGGTCAGCAGGGTCACCGCCCCGGCGGACCAGTCGACGTGCGGGGTGGGCGCGTCGACGTGCAGGGTGGCCGGCAGCGTCCCGTGCCGCATGGCGAGGACCATCTTGATGACCCCGGCGACGCCGGCGGCGGCCTGGGTGTGACCGATGTTCGACTTGACCGACCCGAGCAGCAGCGGCCGGTCCGCCGGTCGTTGCCGGCCGTACGTGGCGAGCAGCGCCTGCGCCTCGATCGGGTCGCCGAGGGTGGTGCCGGTGCCGTGCGCCTCGACCGCGTCGATCTCGTCGGCGCCGAGCCCGGCGTTCGCCAACGCCTGGGTGATGACCCGACGCTGGGAGGGGCCGTTCGGGGCGGTGAGCCCGCTGCTCGCCCCGTCCTGGTTGACGGCGCTGCCGCGGACCACGGCCAGGACCCGGTGGCCGTTGCGGCGGGCGTCCGACAGCCGCTCCACGAGCAGCATGCCGACCCCCTCGGACCAGCCGGTGCCGTCGGCGGCGGCGGCGAACGACTTGCACCGCCCGTCGGTGGACAGGCCGCGCTGGCGGGAGAACTCGACGAACACCGTCGGGGTGGCCATCACCGACACCCCGCCGGCCAGCGCGAGGGTGCACTCGCCGAGCCGCAGCGCCTGACAGGCCAGGTGCAGCGCGACCAGCGACGACGAGCAGGCGGTGTCGACGGTGACCGCCGGCCCCTCCAGGCCCAGGGCGTAGGAGATCCGGCCGCTGGCCACGGCGGCGGCGCTGCCGGTGCCGAGGTAGCCCTCGACGCCACCGCCCACGCCGGCGAGCAGCGCCGCGTAGTCGCCCTGGCTGCTGGTGGCCGCGTACACGCCGGTGGGTGCGCCGCGCAGGGTGGTCGGGTCGATCCCGGCCCGTTCGAACGCCTCCCAGGCGGTCTCCAGCAGCAGCCGCTGCTGCGGGTCCATGGCCAGGGCCTCGCGGGGGCTGATGCCGAAGAAGGCGGCGTCGAAGTCCCCGGCGTCGTGGAGGAACCCGCCGTCGCGCACGTACGAGGTTCCCCGGCTGGCCGGATCGGTGTCGTACAGCGCGTCGAGGTGCCAGCCCCGGTCGTCGGGGAACGGGGCCATCGCGTCTCCGCCGGCGTCGACGAGGTCCCACAGCTGCTCCGGCGAGCGGATCCCGCCGGGGAAGCGGCAGCTCATCCCGATGATCGCCACCGGCTCGGTGAGCGTGGCGGTGAGCTGCTGGTTCTGCTGCCGGAGTTTCTGGTTGTCGAGCAGGGACGCGCGCAGCGCGCTGACGACCTCGTCCAGTGAGACGCTCATCGGGGGCTCCTTGCCGGCCGGGTCACGAGTCGGTGCCTTCCATGGCCATGCGGACCAGGCCGGCGACGTCGAGTTCGCGGATCTCCTCCGCCGGTGCCGGCGCCCCGGTGCCCGCCGGCGTGGTGGCGGGGGCGCTGACCGTGCCGGCCAGTTGGAGCAACTGGTCGAGCAGGCCGGCCTGCCGCAGCCGGTCCAGCGGGATCGCGGCGAGGGCCCGGCGGACCTGTTCCTCGCCGGTGCCGCCGGTGCCGCTGTCGGTTCCGCTGTCGGGGAAGAGTTCCGCGTAGAGGTGGTCGGCGAGGCCCGCCGGGGTGGGGTAGTCGAACACGACCGTGGTGGGCAGCTCGTGTCCGGTCGCCGCGGTGAGCAGGTTACGCAGCTCCACGGCGGTCAGCGAGTCGAAGCCGAGGTCGAGGAAGCCCCGGTCGGTCTCGATCACGTCGCCGGAGGCGTGTCCCAGCACCTTCGCCGCGTCCACCCGGACCATCTCCAGCAGCGCTGCCCGCCGTTCCTCGCCGGGCAGCGTCCGCAGCCCGGCGAGCAGGTCGCGACCGGCCGGCGTGGCCGCCTCCGGCGCGGGAGCGGGGGCGGCCAGCGCCCGTACGGCCGGCAGGTCGGCCAGCAGCGGGCTGGGCCGCAGCGCGGTGAACAGCTGGTGGAAGGTGGCCCAGTCGACGTCGGCGACGGTGACGCAGGTGTCGCCGACGGCGAGGGCGTGCCGCAACCCGGCCATCGCCACGCTCGGCGGCAGCACCCGCAGACCCCGGCGGCGCAGCTGCTCCGGTGCGCCGTCGGTGAACATGCCCGACTCGGTCCACGGCCCCCAGGCCACCGAGGTGGCCGGCAGGCCCCGGCCGCGCCGCCACTGCGCGAACGCGTCCAGGTAGGCGTTGCCGGCGGCGTACGCGCCCTGCCCGCCGCTGCCCCACGCCGCCGCGATCGACGAGAAGAGCACGAACGCGTCCAGCTCGACCCCGTCGAGCAGTTCGTCGAGCAGCTCCGCGCCGAGCAGCTTCGGGGCGACGACGTACGCCAGGTCCTCCAGGGTCGTCTCGGCCAGCGGCACGACCTCGCTGACCCCGGCGGCGTGCACCACCGCACGCAGCGGCGGACCGTCCCGGCGCAGGTCGGCGATCAGGTCGGTCATGGCAACCCGGTCGGCGGCGTCGCACCGTTCGATGCGGCAGTCCACCCCGAGGGCGGTCAGCTCGGCCAACAGCTCCGCCGCGCCGGGGGTGTCGGTGCCACGCCGACTGGTGAGCACGATCCGCTCGGCACCGGCTCCGGCCGCCCAGCGGGCCACGTGCCCGCCGAGCGCCCCCGCTCCCCCGGTGATCAGCACGGTGTCCCGGGGCCGCAACGGCTCGGGCTCCCCCACGGTCGCGGCGGGGATGAGCCGCCGGACCAGCACGCCGGACTCCCGGACGGCGAACTGGTCCTCCGTGCCGTCGTCGGTGACGACACCGCCGAGGCGCATCGCCGTCCAGCTCTCGATCGTGGTGGGCAGGTCGACCAGGCCGGCCCAGCGGGCGGGCTGTTCCAGGGCGGCCACCCGGCCCAGGCCCCAGAGCGCCGCCTGCCGGGGGTTGACCGGGGCGTCGTCCTCGCCGACGCCGACCGCGCCCTGGGTGACGCACCACAACCGGGCCGTCGCGTCGAGGTCGGTCAGTTCCTGCAACAGCCGCACGGTCGCGGTGAGGCCCCGGGGCAGCGCCGGGTGTTCGGCGTGCGGGGCGTCGTCCAGGCCGAGGAAGGACAGGATCGACAGGGGGCCGTCGCCCGCGGCGAGAGCCTCGCCGAGCACGTCGGCGAGCTGCCCGCCGAGCACCTCGGATTCGGCGGCGGTGTCGACCGGCACGGTGCTGACGTCCATCCCGAGGGTCCAGGTGCAGGAGTCCAGGTCGGGGTCGTCGGCCCGGTCGGCGGGAAGCAGCACCAGCCAACGGCCGGGATCCTGGGTCGCCGGTGTCGCGGCGAGCGGCTCCCAGGCCTCCCGGTAGCGGGTGGCGTCCACCAGTGACCGTTCCCGGCCGCGCCGCCGCCACGCTGACAGGGCCGGGAGCACCGTCCCGAAGGGCTGCTCGCGGTCCACCTGCAACTCGTGGACGAGAGAGTCGAAGTCCTCGGCCTCGACGGCCGCCCAGAACCGGCGCTCGACGTCGGTGCGGTCGTCCTCGGCGGGGAGGCTGGCCCAGGCGGGCGGCTCCGGCCAGTACCGCTGCCGGTCGAACACGTACGTGGGCAGGTCGACGCGTTGGGCACCGGTGCCCTCGTACAGGGCGGACCAGTCCGGGGAGACGCCGTGGACGTGCAGGGCGGCGACAGCCCGCAGCAGGGTGACCGGTTCCTCGCGCGCGCGGCGCAGGGTGGGCACGACCAGCGGGGGTCGGGCGCCGGCCGGGGCGCCCTCGGCGAGGACGGCCTGGGCGAGGGCGGTGAGCACGCCGTCGGGGCCGATCTCGACGTACCCGGTGCAGCCCTGCTCGCGCAGGGCGGCGACGGCGTCGGCGAAGCGCACGGCGTCCCGGGCGTGGCGCACCCAGTACGTCGGGGCGTCGAGGTCGGCGGCGTCGACGGGGTGACCGGTGACCGTGGAGATCATCGGCACGGCCGGGTCCCGGTGCGTCAGTCGACCGGCGACGGCGGCGAGGTCGTCGAGCACCGGGTCCATCAGCGGGCTGTGGAAGGCGTGGCTGACGGCCAGCCGCCGGACCCGTACGCCCCGGGCTTTCCACTCCGCGGCCAGTTCCTCGACGGCGTCGCCGGCCCCGGAGAGCACGACGGCGGCGGGGCCGTTGACGGCGGCGACGGAGACCCGGTCGGCGCGGTCGCCGAGCGAGGCGACCACCTCGGTCTCGGTCGCGGCGACGGCGAGCATCGCCCCGCCGTCGGGCAGGGCCTGCATGAGCCGGCCCCGGGCGGCGACCAGCGTGGCGGCGTCGGCCAGGGAGAGCATCCCGGCGGCGAGGGCGGCGGCGAACTCCCCGATGGAGTGCCCGGCCACGGCGTCGGGGCGCACCCCCCAGGTCTCCAGCAACCGGAACAGTGCGACCTCGACGGCGAACAGCGCGGGCTGGGTGAACTCGGTACGGTCCAGCAGGGCCGCGTCGTCGGTGCCGGCCTCGGCGAACAGCACCGGCTTGAGGGGACGGGGCAGGTGCGGGTCGAGGGCGGCACAGACCTCGTCGAGGGCGGCGGCGAAGGCGGGGAACGCCTGGGCCAGCTCGCGGCCCATCCCGGCCCGCTGCGCACCCTGCCCGGAGAACAGGAACGCCACCTTCGGCCGGGGGGCGACCGTGCCGGTGACCACCAGCCGCGAGTCGTCGCCGGCACCGAGGGCACGCAGCCCGGTGCGCAGCGCGGCCCGGTCGGTGGCGAGGACGACGGCGCGGTGCTCCAGGGCGGCCCGGGTCACCACGGACGACCAGCCGACGTCGACCATCGGCGGGGCCTCCGGCCCGGTGAGCTGGTCGGCCCACGGGCCGGCCTGGGCGGCCAGTGCCGCCGGAGTACGCGCCGACAACAGCACCGGCACCACCGGCAACCGGTCCGGGTCCCCCGCCGGCAGGGCCGGCACCGGCTCCTCGGGAGCCTGTTCGAGGATGGTGTGGGCGTTGGTGCCGCTGATCCCGAACGACGACACGGCGGCGCGGCGCGGACGCCCGGTGACCGGCCAGGGTCGGCCCTCGGTGACCAGCTCGACCGCACCGGCACTCCAGTCCACCTGGTCGGTCGGCTCGTCGACGTGCAGGGTCGGCGGGAGGTAGCCGTACCGCAGGGCGAGGACCATCTTGATGATCCCGGCGACGCCGGCGGCGGCCTGGGTGTGGCCGATGTTGGACTTGACCGAGCCGAGCAGCAGCGGGCCGCCGTCGCCCCGGTCCTGCCCGTAGGTGGCCAGCAGCGCCTGCGCCTCGATCGGGTCGCCGAGCCGGGTGCCGGTGCCGTGCGCCTCGACGGCGTCCACCTCGGCGGCGGTCAGGCCGGCGTTGGCCAGCGCCTGCCGGATCACCCGCTGCTGGGACGGCCCGTTGGGGGCGGTGAGCCCGTTGGACGCGCCGTCCTGGTTGAGAGCGCTGCCCCGGACCACGGCGAGGACGGGGTGGCCGTTGCGGCGGGCGTCGGAGAGCCGTTCGACCAGCAGCACACCGAGGCCCTCGCCCCAGCTCGTGCCGTCGGCGGCGGACGCGAACGCCTTGACCCGGCCGTCGGGGGCCAGTCCCCGCTGCCGGCTGAAGCCGACGAACACCCCGGGGTGGACATCACGGTGACGCCGCCGACGAGGGCAAGGGAGCACTCCGCACGGCGCAGCGCCTGGCAGGCCCAGTGCAGCGCCACCAGGGACGAGGAGCAGGCGGTGTCCACCGACACGGCGGGCCCCTCCAGCCCGAGGGTGTACGACACCCGCCCGGACAGGACGCTGCCGGCGTTGCCGGTCATCAGGTGCCCCTCGGCGCCCTCGGCGCTGAACATCAGGTTGCGGTAGTCCTGGTAGTTGGTGCCGACGAAGACACCGGTGGGGCTGCCCCGCAGCGCGGTCGGGTCGATCCCGGCGCGCTCGATCGCCTCCCAGGACGCCTCCAGCAGCAGCCGCTGCTGCGGGTCCATGGCCAGGGCCTCGCGGGGGCTGATGCCGAAGAACCCGGGGTCGAAGTCGGCCACCCCGGCGACGAAGCCGCCCTCCCGGGCGTAGCTGGTGCCCTCGTTCTCCGGGTCGGCGTCGAAGAGCCGGTCGAGGTCCCAACCCCGGTCGGTGGGGAACTCGCCGATCGCGTCGCCGCCGGCGGCGAGCAGCTGCCACAGCTGGTCGGGGTTGTCCGCCCCGCCGGGCAGGCGGCAGCTCATCGCGACGATGGCGATCGGCTCGTCGTCGACCACGGTGGCCGGGGCGGGAGCGGCGGTCTCGGGGGCGGCGCCGGTGAGCAGCTCGCCGAGGTGCGCGGCGAGCACCGTCGGGTTCGGGTAGTCGAAGGCGAGGGTGGCCGGCAGCCGCAGGTCGGTGGCGGTGGCCAGGAAGTTGCGCAGGTCCACGGCGGTCAGCGAGTCCAGCCCGAGGTCGCGGAACGGCCGGTCGGCGGGAATGTCGTCGGCCGCGCCGTAGCCGAGCGCGGTCGCCGCGCACTGGCGGACCATTTCCAGCAGGGTGGCCGAGCGCTCCGCCGGGGAGAGCCCGGCGAGCCGGTGGGCCAGCGCGGACGGGGTGTCCGCCGCGCGCTCGGCGGCCTCCTCGGCGACCTGGCGGGCGGCCTCGCGTACCTCGTCGAGGTCGGCGATGAGCGGGCTGGGACGGACCAGGGTGAACGCGGGGGCGAACCGGGCCCAGTCGATGTCGGCGATCAGCGTCGTGGTGTCGCCCCGTCGCAGTGCCCGGCTGAGGGCTTCCACGGCCAGCTCCGGGTCCATGCCGACCATGCCGCCCCGGCGCAGCCGCTGCTGGGCGCGCTCGTTGTCGGCGGGCAGGCCGGCGCCGCGCCACGCGCCCCAGGCCACGGACAGCGCCGGCAGTCCTTCGGCCCGACGTCGCTCGGCGAGGGCGTCGAGGTAGGCGTTCGCCGCCCCGTAGGCGCCCTGGCCGGCGTTGCCGGTGGTGCCGGCGACCGAGGAGAACAGCACGAAGGCGTCGAGGTCGAGGTCGCGGGTCAACTCGTCCAGGTGGACGGCGGCGGCGCACTTGGGCGCGGCGACGGTGTGCAGGCGCTGCGCGGTGGCGGTGTCCACGATGCCGTCGTCGAGGACGGCGGCGGTGTGCAGCACGGCGGTCACCGGCGTGTCGTCGGGTGCGGCGGCGAGCAGCGCGGCGACCTGTTCGCGGTCGCTGACGTCGCAGCGCGCCACGGTCACCCGTACGCCGAGGTCGGTCAGTTCCGCCGTCAGGTCGGTGGCGCCGGGAGCGTCCGGACCGCGCCGGCTGGCCAGCAGCACGTGCGCCGCGCCGGAGCGGGCCGCCCAGCGGGCCAGGTGGCCGCCGAGCCCGCCGGTGCCGCCGGTGATCAGGACGGTGCCGCGCATCCGCCAGCCGTCCTCGCCGTCGGCGGCGGCGGGTTCGGGTTCGGTGATCCGGGTGAGCCGGCGGGCGTGCACACCGGACTCACGGACGGCGAGCTGGTCCTCGCCGCCGGTGTCGCCGAGCGCGGCGCAGAGCCGCATGCCGGTCCACGGGTCGAGTGTGTCGGGCAGGTCGACCAGGCCGCCCCAGCGGGCGGGGTGTTCCAGGGCGATCGCGCGACCGAGGCCCCAGACGGCGGCGGCCGCCGGGTTCGGCGGCGGGTCCCCGGCCTCGACGGCGACGGCCCGACGGGTGGCGCACCACAGGCGAGCCTCGACGTCGAGGGTGCCGAGGGCCTGCACCAGCAGGACGGTCCCGGTGACGCCGAGCGTGGTGGCCGGGTGGTCGGGGTGTGCCCGTTCGTCGAGGCCGAGCAGCGACAGCACGGTGGCGGGGCCACCGTCGGCGGGGAGCGCGGCGCGCAGCAGATCGGCCAGCACCGCCGGGTCGGTGGTCGGGTCCACCTCGACGGGTACGACGTCCGCGCCGACGCTGCCGAGCGCGTCGAGCACCTCGGCGACCAGCGTGTCGTCGGTCAGTGCGGCGGGGATCGCTACCAGCCAGGCCCCGTCGAGCCCGTTCAGCGGCAGGTCGGGCAACGCCGGCCAGGCGATCCGGTAGCGCCACCGGTCGATGTCCGGCTCGTCGTCGTCGCGGCTGAGGAACAGCGGGGGCGCGGGCCAGAACCGCTGGTGGTCGAAGGCGTAGGTGGGCAGGTCGACGGTGTCGGTCCGGGGCAGGACGCGGGTGAGGTCGACGGGCAGGCCGATGGTGTGGGCGGTGGCGAGGTTGGTCAACAACCGGGTCGGATCGTCATCGCCCCGACGCAGGCTACCCACCGTGTGACCGGCCACCCCCACGTCATCCAGGATCGCCGTCACCGGCATCGTCAACACCGGATGCGGACTGATCTCCACGAACGTCGTGAACCCGGCCGCCACCGCCGTCCGCACCGCCGCATCGAACCGCACCGTCTGCCGCAGGTTCTCATACCAGTAATCCGCCGTCATCGTCTCCGGGTCAACCCACTCCCCCGTCAACGTCGACACCAGACGAACACGACCAGACCGCGGAGCAACATCCGCCAGATCCGCACGAAGCTGCTCGGCGACCTCCTGCACCGCCACCGAATGAGAGGCATAGTCCACCGGAATCAACCGCGCCCGCACCCCATCGGCCTGACACGCCTCCACCAGATCCGCCACCGGCTGCGGCGGACCCGACACCACCACCGTCGACGGCCCGTTCACCGCCGCCACACCCACACCCGGATACCCGGACAACCGCTCCGCCACCGCCTCGACGGGCAGATCAACCGACGCCATCGCACCGGTCCCCCGCAACACCGACAACGCCCGAGACCGCAGAGCAACAGTCTTCGCCGCATCATCCAACGACAGAATCCCCGCCACACACGCCGCACCGATCTCACCCTGCGAATGACCGACCACCGCCTGCGGGGCGACACCCACGTGCTGCCACACCGCCGCCAGAGCCACCCCGACAGCCCACAACACGGGCTGCACCACCTCGACCCGCTCCAACCACGACTCGTCATCCCCGGTCAGCACGGCAACCAGATCGACGTCCAGGTACGGCGCGAGAGCCCGCTGACAATCCGCCAACACCACATCGAACACCGGCACCCGACCGACCAGGCCCGCCGCCATCCCCACCGACTGCGCACCCTGACCAGGAAACACGAACACCGGGCCGGCACCCTGCGGCGAAGCGGCCCCGGTCACCACGGTGCCCGCCGGCAGACCGGACGCCACGGCGTCCAGACCCGCGAGCAGTTCGTCGGTACCCACCCCGACCACGGCGGCACGGTGCTCGAACGTCGACCGGGTGGTCGCCAGCGACCAGCCCACCGCAGCCGGATCCAGTCCGTCATGCGCCCGCACGTACGCGGCCAACCGCTCGGCCTGACCGGCCAGCGCAGCCCTCGACCGCGCCGACACCGGCCACACCGTCACGTCCCCGTCGACCAGTTCCGGGGTCCGGGTCCCGGCTACCGGCTCGTCGGAGTTCTGCGGCTGCTCGATGATGACGTGGGCGTTGGTGCCGGAGATACCGAACGACGACACCGCCGCCCGACGTGGCCGACCCGTCTCCGGCCACGGCCGCGCCTCGGTCACCAACTCCACCGCACCAGCCGACCAGTCGATGTGCGGCGACGGCGCATCCACATGCAACGTCGCCGGCACCACCCCCTCCCGCATCGCCAACACCATCTTGATCACACCAGCCACACCCGCAGCCGCCTGAGCATGCCCGATGTTCGACTTCACCGACCCCAACAACAACGGCGCCCGACCGGCACGATCCTGCCCATACGTCGCCAACAACGCCTGCGCCTCGATCGGATCACCCAGAGTCGTGCCCGTACCGTGCGCCTCCACCACATCCACATCCGCCGTGGACAGTCGGGCGCTGGCGAGGGCCTGGCTGATGACGCGCCGCTGGGCGGGGCCGTTGGGTGCGGTCAGCCCGTTGGACGCGCCGTCCTGGTTGACCGCCGAACCGCGCACTGTCGCCAGGACCGGGTGGCCGTTGCGCCGGGCGTCGGACAGCCGCTCGACGAGCAGCCAGCCGACGCCCTCGGAGAAGCCGGCACCGTCGGCGGCGGCCGCGAACGACCTGCACCGGCCGTCCGGGGAGAGGGCGCGCTGCCGGCTCGACCCGACGTACAGACCGGGGGTGGCCATCACCGTCACGCCGCCGGCCAGCGCCAGTTCACATTCGCCCGCCCGCAGGGCCTGCACGGCGAGGTGCAGCGCCACCAGCGACGAGGAGCAGGCCGTGTCGATCGACACCGCCGGCCCCTCCAGCCCGAGGGTGTACGACACCCGGCCCGACGCGACGGCCGCCGCACCACCGGTCATCGAGTGACCCTCGTCGCCGTCCGGCGACATCATCAGCAGGGTGCCGTAGTCCTGACCGTTGGTGCCGACGAACACCCCGGTCCGGCTGCCGCGCAGCGACGCCGGGTCGATGCCGGCGGCCTCGACCGCCTCCCAGGACGTCTCCAGCAGCAGCCGCTGCTGCGGGTCCATGGTCAGCGCCTCGCGGGGCGAGATGCCGAAGAACGCCGCGTCGAAGTCGCCGGCCCCGTCGACGAAGCCGCCCTCCCGTGCGTACGAGGTGCCGGGGTTGTCGGGGTCGGGGTGGTACAGCCGGTCCAGGTCCCAGCCCCGGTCGTCGGGGAAGAAGGTGACACCGTCCCGACCGTCGCGCAGCAGCTCCCACAGGTCGCCCGGGTTACGCACCCCGCCCGGCAGGCGGCAGCTCATCGCCACGATCGCCACCGGCTCAAGTTCCTGGGACTGGGCCTCGCTGAGCCGGCGGCGGGTGTCGTGGAGATCCGCCATGACCCGCTTGAGGTAGTCGCGGAGCTTGTCTTCATTGGCCATCGGAGTGCCGCTTCCTCGGGAGGGACGGGTGAGAGCCGGAACGGGTCAGGAGATGCCGAGGTCCTCGTCCACCATCGCGAACAGTTCGTCGTCGGTGGCCTCGTCGAGGTGTCGGCCGATGGTGCCGCCGCTGTCCTGGCCGAGCCGGGAGAGCATCGCCTGGAGGCGTACGGTGGCTCGCACCCGCGCCGCCTCGTCCCGGGCCACCACGTCGAGGCTGTCGGCGATCCGGTCGAGGTCGTCCAGCAGGACCGTCGGGGTGACCACGTCGTCGTGGGCGACCTCGGCGAAGAGGTACTCCGCCAAGGTCGTCGGGGTCGGATAGTCGAAGACCAGCGTGACGGGCAGGGCCACACCGGTGGCCGAGCCGAGCCGGTTGCGCAGCTCGATGGCGGTGACCGAGTCGAAGCCCAGTTCCCGGAACGCCCGGTGCTCGTCCACCGCCTCGACGGACGGGTAGTTGAGCACGGCGGCGACCTGGCCGCGGACGAGACCGAGCAGGACGGCGAGCCGCTCGGCGGCGGGCAGGCCGGCCAGCCGCTTCTGCAGCGAGTCTGGGGAGTCGTCGGTGTCGGCCACCGCGCTGCGCTCGGTGGCCACCAGCCGGCGGACGTCCGGCAGGTCGCTGATCAGCGGGCCGGGCCGGGTGGCGGTGAACGCGAAGTGGAACCTCTCCCAGGCGATGTCGGCGATGGTGAGGTGTGCCTCGCCGTGGTCGACGGCCTGGTGCAGGGCGGTGATCGCCGCCTCGGGGGCCATCTCCGGTACACCGTGGCGGTGCAGAAGTTCGCCGAACGGCCCTTCGGCCATGCCGCCGCCGGCCCAGGCACCCCAGGCGATGGAGGTGGCGGGCAGGCCGAGGCCGCGCCGGTGCTGGGCGAGGGCGTCGAGGAACGCGTTGCTGGGGGCGTAGTTGCCGACGCCGGAGCTGGCGACGCTGCCGGCGAACGACGAGAACATGATGAAGGCGGAGAGGTCCAGGTCGAGGGTCAGCTCGTGCAGGTGGTACGCGACGTCGACCTTGGCCTGGAGGACCCGCTCGATCTGGTCCATCCGGATCTCGTTGATCAGGGCGTCGTCGAGTACGGCGGAGGCGTGCACGACCACGTTCAGCGGCAGCTCGTCGGGAATCGAGTCGATCAGGGCGGCCAGGGCGTCCCGGTCGGAGGCGTCACACTCGACGACGGTGCCCTGAGCGCCCAGCGCCGTGAGGTCGTCGACGAGCTGCTGCGCACCTGGGGCCGCCATGCCGCGGCGGCTGGCGACGACGATGTTCTGTACGCCGCTGCGGGCCAGCCAACGAGCGGCGTGACCGCCCAGAGCACCGGTGCCGCCGGTGACCAGAGCGGTGCCGTACGGCTCCCACGGTTGGGCGGGCTGGCTGTCGCCGAGCGGCACCCGGGTGAGCCGGCGGGCCAGCAGGCCGCTGGGGCGTACCGCGATCTGGTCCTCGTCGCCGGCGGTGGTGAGGGCCGCGACCAGCAGGTCGGCGCTGCGCTCGTCGACGGCCTCCGGCAGGTCGACCAGGCCGCCCCAGCGTTGCGGGTGTTCCAGCGCGGCGACCCGACCGAAGCCCCAGGTCAGGGCCTGCACCGGGGAGCGCAGCAGGTCGGCCCGGCCGACGGCGACGGCGCCGGAGGTGACGCTCCACATCGGGGCGTGCAGCCCGACGTCGCCGAGCGCCTGGAACAGGGCGACGGTGGCGGCGAAGCCACCGGGTACGGACGGGTGCAGCGGGTGGACCAGTTCGTCGAAGGCGAGCAGCGACACCACGCCGGTCACCTCGGCGGCCCCGTCGTCGCCGCCGGAGGCGGCGGGCAGGGCCTCCCGCAGCAGCTTGCCGAGTACCTCCCGGTCGGCGTCGGCGGTGGCGACGGGTACCGCGACGACGGTGGCGCCGGCGGCGGTGATCGCGTCGACGGCGGCGTCCTGCCACGGCTCGACGAACTCGCCGGTGGGCATGACCACGACCCAGGTGCCGGTCATGCCCCGGTTGGCCACGCCGGTGAGGGGCTTCCAGGTGTCCTGGTAGCGCCAGCGGTCGATGTCGGACTGCCGGCGGCGCTTGGTCCGCCACGAGGTGAGCAGCGGCAGGACGGGGGCCAGCGCGTCGAAGGCCTCGTCGGCCGGGACGTCCTCGGTGGCGACGGTCTCGGCGAGCGCGGTGAGGTCGCCGCGTTCCACGGCGGCCCAGAAGGAGGCGTCGGTGGGTTCGGCCGTGGTGTGGAGCAGGTTCTCCAGGTCGGCGCCGCCGCTGCCGTCCAGCCAGAACCGCTGGTGGTCGAAGGCGTAGGTGGGCAGGAGCAGCGTCTGTGCCTCGGCGAGCACGGTCGTGAGGTCGACGGGCAGGCCGATGGTGTGGGCGGTGGCGAGGTTGGTCAACAACCGGGTCGGATCGTCGTCACCCCGACGCAGGCTACCCACCGTGTGACCGGCCACCCCCACGTCATCCAGGATCGCCGTCACCGGCATCGTCAACACCGGATGCGGACTGATCTCCACGAACGTCGTGAACCCGGCCGCCACCGCCGTCCGCACCGCCGCATCGAACCGCACCGTCTGCCGCAGGTTCTCATACCAGTAATCCGCCGTCATCGTCTCCGGGTCAACCCACTCCCCCGTCAACGTCGACACCAGACGAACACGACCAGACCGCGGAGCAACATCCGCCAGATCCGCACGAAGCTGCTCGGCGACCTCCTGCACCGCCACCGAATGAGAGGCATAGTCCACCGGAATCAACCGCGCCCGCACCCCATCGGCCTGACACGCCTCCACCAGATCCGCCACCGGCTGCGGCGGACCCGACACCACCACCGTCGACGGCCCGTTCACCGCCGCCACACCCACACCCGGATACCCGGACAACCGCTCCGCCACCGCCTCGACGGGCAGATCAACCGACGCCATCGCACCGGTCCCCCGCAACACCGACAACGCCCGAGACCGCAGAGCAACAGTCTTCGCCGCATCATCCAACGACAGAATCCCCGCCACACACGCCGCACCGATCTCACCCTGCGAATGACCGACCACCGCCTGCGGGGCGACACCCACGTGCTGCCACACCGCCGCCAGAGCCACCCCGACAGCCCACAACACGGGCTGCACCACCTCGACCCGCTCCAACCACGACTCGTCATCCCCGGTCAGCACGGCAACCAGATCGACGTCCAGGTACGGCGCGAGAGCCCGCTGACAATCCGCCAACACCACATCGAACACCGGCACCCGACCGACCAGGCCCGCCGCCATCCCCACCGACTGCGCACCCTGACCAGGAAACACGAACACCGGGCCGGCGGAGGAACCCGCGACCGTACCGGTCACCAGACTGCCCGCCGGAGAGCCGGCCGCCAGGGCGTCCAGACCGGACAGCAGCTCGTCGCGGCTCGAACCGACAACGGCAGCCCGCTGGTCGAACGTCGACCGGGTGGTCGCCAGCGACCAGCCCACCGCCGCCGGATCGGCGTCGGCGTGCTCACGCACGTACGCGGCCAACCGCTCGGCCTGACCGGCCAGCGCAGCCCTCGACCGCGCCGACACCGGCCACACGGTGACGTCGGCCTCGACCAGGCCGGGCCTGTCGGCGTTCTCCTCGACGGTCTCGGGGGTCTCCTGCCCGTCGGCCGTCTCCGGGGCGGCGGTGCGCGGCTGGTACTCCTCCAGGATCACGTGGGCGTTGGTGCCACTGACGCCGAACGAGGAGACGCCGCCGCGGCGGGGCCGGTCCAGCTCCGGCCACGGCCGGGTCTCGGTGAGCAGGGACACCGCGCCGGCCGACCAGTCCACGTGCGGGGAGGGCTCGTCGACGTGCAGGGTCTCCGGCATGACCCCGTTGCGCAACGCCATCACCATCTTGACCAGCCCGGCGACGCCGGCGGCGCTCTGGGTGTGGCCGATGTTCGACTTGACCGAGCCGAGCCACAGTGGCCGGTCGGCGGGACGGTCCTGCCCGTACGTGGCGATGAGCGCCTGGGCCTCGATGGGGTCGCCGAGGGTGGTGCCGGTGCCGTGCGCCTCGACCATGTCGACGTCGGCGGAGCCGAGCCGGGCGTTGGCCAGCGCCTGCCGGATGACCCGCTGCTGGGAGGGGCCGTTCGGGGCGGTGAGGCCGTTGGACGCACCGTCCTGGTTGAGGGCGCTGCCCCGGATGACGGCGAGGATCGGGTGTCCGTTGCGTTCGGCGTCGGCGAGTCGCTCGACGACGAGCACGCCGCCGCCCTCGCCCCAGCCGGTGCCGTCCGCCCCGGCGGCGAAGGCCCGGCACCGGCCGTCGACGGACATGCCGCGCTGGCGGGAGAAGACGACGAAGACGCCGGGGGTGGCCATGACGGTGACGCCACCGGCGATCGCGAGGTCGCACTCGCCGCGACGCAGCGCGTTCACCGCCAGGTGCAGCGCCACCAGTGAGGACGAGCACGCGGTGTCCACGGTGACCGCCGGGCCGTTGAGGCCGAGGGTGAACGAGATCCGGCCGGAGGCGACGCTGGTGGTGTTGCCGGTGCCGAGGTACATGTCGACGCCCTCGGGGACGTGCGGCAGGCCCATCCCGTAGTTCGAGGTGCTCAGGCCGACGAAGACGCCGGTGGAGCTGCCGCGCAGGGACAGCGGGTCGATCCCGGCCCGCTCGACGGCCTCCCAGGAGGTCTCCAGCAGCAGCCGCTGCTGCGGGTCCATGGCCATGGCCTCACGCGGCGAGATGCCGAACAGGGTCGGATCGAACGCTGCGGCGTCGGTCAGGAAACCACCGACCCGGGTGTAGCTCTTGCCGGGCTTGTCCGGGTCCGGATCGTAGAGCGAGTCCAGGTCCCAGCCCCGGTCAGCCGGGAACTCGCTGAGGGCGTCCCGGCCGTCGGCGACGAGGTCCCACAGGTCCTCGGGCGAGCGGACGTCACCGGGGAACCGGCAGCTCATCGAGACGATGGCGAGCGGCTCCTGGTCGCGCGCCTCCACGGTCTGGAGCTTGCGCCTGGTGTCGTGAAGGTCGGCGGTCACCCGCTTGAGGAAGTACCGCAGCTTGTCGTCGCTCATCGGGTCGCACCTGCCTCGATCCGGAAGTCGGTCATCTCAGGAGATTCCAAACTCTTTGCTGATGAAGTCGAAGATCTCGTCGTCGCTGGCCGATTCGAGATCGGGCCGGTCCTGGTCGGGACCGGCGGCGAGGTCGGACGCCTTGGCGAGCAGGTCCTGCATGCGGGCGGCGAACCGGGCCTGGGCGGCCGGGTCGAGCGGGATCGTGGTGAGCAGGCTTTCCACCGCGTCGATGCCCTGGAAGAGGGGCTGGGTGGACGGTGCGGTCCCGGCGGCGATCTCCCCGGCCAGCTTCTCGGCGAGGGCGGTCGGGGTCGGATAGTCGAAGACCAGCGTGGCCGGCAGCCGCAGCCCGGACAGGGTGTTGAGCCGGTTCCGCAGGTCGACGGCGGTGAGCGAGTCGAAGCCCAGTTCGGTGAAGAGCCGGCCCGGGTCGACCGCGTCGGCACCGGCATGGCCGAGGACGGCGGCGATGTTGGCCCGGACCACGTCGAGGACGACCTTGAGCCGTTCGGGGCCGGCCAGGCCGGCGACCCGCTGACCGAGCGACACCCCGCCGGAACGGGCTCCGGCGTCGACCGAGCGGCGCACCGGTACCCGGACCAGGGCGCGCAGCAGCGGGGCGAGGGCCCCGGCCTCGGCCTGCGTGCGCAGGGTCGCGACGTCCAGTCGCATGGGGACGACCGCTGCGGCGTCGAGCCGCCACGCGGCGTCGAACAGGTGCAGCGCCTGCTCGGTGGCCAGCCCGGCCGCGCCCTGCTCGGCGATGCGCCGCACGTCGGTGTCGGCGAGGTGGCCGGTCATGCCGCTGGCCTGTTCCCAGAGGCCCCAGGCCAGTGAGATGCCGGACAGCCCCTGGGCCCGACGGTGGGCGGCGAGGGCGTCGAGGAAGGCGTTCGCCGCCGCGTAGTTGGACTGGCCGGCGCTGCCCAGACTCGCCGCCGCCGAGGAGAACAGCACGAACGCGGCGAGGTCGTGCCCGGCGGTGAGCCGGTGCAGGTGCCACGCCGCGTCGATCTTCGGCACCGCCACCGCGTCGATCCGGTCGGGAGTCATCGACTCCAGCACCCCGTCGTCGAGGACGCCGGCGGCGTGCACCACGGCGGTGAGCGGGTGCTCGGCGGGGATCCCGGCGAGCAGCGTGGCCAGGGCGTCCGGGTCGGCGACGTCGCAGGCGGCGACGGTCACCCGCGTACCGGCACCGGCGAGGTCGGTGACCAGGTTCTCGATCCCGTCCGCCGCCGCGCCGCGCCGTCCGGCCAGCAGCAGGTGCCGCACGCCGTGGGTGGTGGCGAGGTGCCGGGCCAGCAGCCGGCCGAGCACGCCGGTGCCACCGGTGATCAGCACGGTGCCGGCCGGGTCGATGCCGCCGGGCAGCGGTTCCACGCCGGCCGGCACCCGCCCGAGACGCGGGGTACGTACCTGTCCGGCACGGATCGCGGCCTGCGGCTCCCCCGAGCCGATCGCGGCGGCCAGCACGGCGGCGCTGTCCGGGTCGTCGTCGATGTCGACCAGTTGCAACCGGTCCGGGTGTTCGAGCTGGGCGGCGCGCAACAGGCCCCACACCGGGGCCTGGCGCAGGTTCACCCGGTGCTGCTCCCCCACCGCCACCGCGTCGCGGGTCACCAGCACCAGCCGGGACCCGGCGAACCGGTCGTCGGCGAGCCAGGTCCGCAACGCCGCGAGGGTACGGTGCGTCTCGTGGCGGGCCTGGACGGCGAGCTCCAGGTCCGGGATGTCGTCGTGGCCTTCGCCGACCGGGACGATCACCGCCTCGGGGGTGGGTTCGCCGCCGGCGAGCAGGTCGGCGAGGGAGTCCAGGTCGACGTCGGTGCGCACCCGCGCGCCGGCCGACTCGCAGGCGCCGCTGAGGGTCAGGTCGTCGTCGGCGAGGACCACCCAGCGACTGGCCGCCGGGACCGGGCCGGTGGGCACCGGCAACGTCGGCCAGTCCACCCGGAACAGCGACTCGTGCCGGCCGGAGCGGGCCGCGCCGAGGGAGTCGCCGGACACCCGGCGCATGATCAGTGAGTCGACGTGCAGCACGGGCGTGCCGGTGGCGTCGGCGACCTGGAAGGAGACGCCGACCTCGCCGGCCGCGGCGACGCGGACCCGCAGGGCGGTGGCCCCGGCGGCGAGCAGGGAGACCCCGGTCCAGGCGAACGGAAGGCGGGGCACGGTGGCGTCGGCGCCGTCGCCCATCCGGCCGAGGAAGCCGCCGATCGACATGGCCTGCAACGCGCCGTCCAGCAACGCCGGATGGACGCCGAACCGGCCCGCCTCGGCGTGGTGTTCGGCGGGCAGCTCCACCTCGGCGAAGACCTCGTCGCCGCGGGTCCACGCGGCACGCAGTCCGCGGAACGCCGGGCCGTACCCGAAGACGGAGGCTTCGATGCCGGCGTAGAACTCGCTGGAGTCGACGGGGGTGGCTCCGGGTGGCGGCCACACCCCGAGGTCGAAGGCGGGCGGGTCGGACTGCGGCGGGGCGACCAGGCCGGTGGCGTGGCAGGTCCACGCGACGTCGGCGAGGATCTCGTCGGAGCCGTCCCGGTAGGGGCGGGAGTGCAGTTGCACGGTGCGGCGGCCGTCGTCGTCGCGCTCGCCGACGGTGAGCTGCACCTGGAGGGAGCCGAGTTCGGGCAGGACGAGGGGGGCGAGCAGCGTCAGCTCCTCCAGCGTCGGGCAGCCGGCCTGCTCACCGGCGTACGTGGCCAGCTCCACGAAGGCGGTGCCGGGCAGCAGGATGTTGTCCATCACGCGGTGCTCGCCGAGCCACGGGTGGGTACGCACCGACAGCCGCCCGGTGAAGACCATCCGCTCGCTGTCGGGGAAGGTCAGCGTGGCGCTGAGCAGCGGGTGTCCGGCGTCCTGGAGGCCGGCGGAGGCGACGTCGTGGGTCTGGTGCGCGGGCGGGTCGACCCAGAACCGCTGGTGGTCGAAGGCGTAGGTGGGCAGGTCGACGGTGTCGGTCCGGGGCAGGACGCGGGTGAGGTCGACGGGCAGGCCGATGGTGTGGGCGGTGGCGAGGTTGGTCAACAACCGGGTGGGGTCGTCGTCACCCCGACGCAGGCTGCCCAGCACGTGTCCGCTGGTGTCGGTGTCGTCCAGGATCGCCGTCACCGGCATGGTCAGCACCGGATGCGGGCTGACCTCCACGAACGTGCGGTGACCGGCGGCGATCGCCACCCGGACGGCCGGGTCGAACCGCACGGTCTGGCGCAGGTTGTCGTACCAGTACTCAGCCGTCATCGACCCCGGATCCACCCAGTCACCGGTCAACGTCGACACCAGCCGCGTGTGACCCGCCTGCGGCGTCACGTCCGCCAGGTCCGCGCGCAACTGCTCGGCGACCTCCTGCACGGCCACGGAATGGGAGGCGTAGTCCACCGGAATCAACCGGGCCCGGATCCCGTCGGCCTGGCACGCGTCCACCAGATCCGCCACCGGCTGCGGCGGCCCCGACACCACCACCGTCGACGGGCCGTTCACGGCGGCCACCCCCACGCCGTCGTACGCGGGCAGCCGCTGCGCCACCGCCTCGACGGGCAGGTCGACCGAGGCCATCGTGCCGGTGCCACGCAGCACCGCCAGGGCCCGCGACCGCAGGGCGACGGTCTTTGCCGCATCGTCCAGCGACAGGATCCCCGCCACACACGCCGCACCGATCTCACCCTGCGAATGACCGATCACCGCCTGCGGCACCACACCCACGTGCCGCCAGACAGCGGCGAGAGCGACACCGACGGCCCACAGCACCGGCTGCACCACCTCGACCCGCTCCAACCACGACTCGTCATCCCCGGTCAGCACGGCGACCAGGTCGACGTCCAGATAGGGCGCGAGAGCCCGCTGACAGTCGGCCAACACCGCATCGAACACCGGGGTCCGGCCGACGAGGCCGGCCGCCATCCGCGCCGACTGGGCGCCCTGACCCGGGAACACGAACACGGGACCGGCGCCGTGGCCGGAGGCCAGGCCGGTGACGACCGTGCCGGCCGGGGAGCCGGCGGCCAGGGCATCCAACCCGGCCAGCAGGTCATCGACGTCTGCACCGACCACGGCGGCCCGCTGGTCGAACGTCGACCGGAGGGTGGCCAGGGACCAAGACACCGCGCCCGGCTCGACGCCGACACGCTCGCGCACGTGCGCGGCCAGCCGCTCGGCCTGACCGGCCAGCGCGGCCTTCGACCGCGCCGAGATCGGCCACACCGTCACGGCCGCCTCGACCAGGCCGGACACCGGTGCGGCGGGGGCCGGTGCCACCGGCTCCTCGGCCTGCTCGACGATGACGTGGGCGTTGGTGCCGGAGATACCGAACGACGACACCGCCGCCCGACGCGGCCGACCCGTCTCCGGCCACGGCCGCGCCTCGGTCACCAACTCCACCGCACCAGCCGACCAGTCGATGTGCGGCGACGGCGCATCCACATGCAACGTCGCCGGCACCACCCCCTCCCGCATCGCCAACACCATCTTGATCACACCAGCCACACCCGCAGCCGCCTGAGCATGCCCGATGTTCGACTTCACCGACCCCAACAACAACGGCACCCGACCGGCACGATCCTGCCCATACGTCGCCAACAACGCCTGCGCCTCGATCGGATCACCCAGAGTCGTGCCCGTACCGTGCGCCTCCACCACATCCACATCCGCCGTCGACAACCGCGCCGACGCAAGGGCCTGCCGGATCACCCGCTGCTGCGACGGGCCGTTGGGGGCCGTCAACCCGTTGGACGCGCCGTCGGAGTTGACCGCCGAGCCGCGTACCACCGCGAGGATCTGGCGGCCCTGCCGACGGGCGTCGCTGAGCCGCTGCACGAGCAGCATGCCCACGCCCTCGGACCAGCCGGTTCCGTCGGCCGAGGCGGCGAACGACTTGCACCGCCCGTCGGCGGACAGGCCCCGCTGGCGGGAGAACTCCACGAACGCCGTCGGGGTGGCCATCACCATCACGCCGCCGGCCAGGGCCATGTCACACTCGCCGCGTCGCAGCGCCTGACCGGCCCAGTGCAGGGCCACCAGCGACGACGAGCAGGCGGTGTCGAGGGAGACCGCCGGGCCTTCGAGGCCGAAGACGTACGCGACCCGCCCGGAGATCACGCTGCTGGTGATCCCGGTCAGCGCGTAGCCCTCGGCGCCTTCCGGCGCGTACGCCAGCAGGGAGCCGTAGTCCTGGCCGCTGGTGCCGACGAAGACGCCGGTGCTGCTGCCCCTCGCGGTGGCCGGGTCGATGCCGGCGGACTCGAAGGTCTCCCAGGTGGTCTCCAGCAGCAGCCGCTGCTGCGGGTCCATGGCGAGGGCCTCGCGCGGGCTGATGCCGAAGAAGGCGGGGTCGAACCGGTCGACGCCGTGCAGGAAGCCGCCGCCCCGGGCGTAGAAGGTGCCGGCGGCGTCGGGGTCGGGGTTGTACAGGGAGTCGAGGTCCCAGCCCCGGTCGGTGGGCAGGTCGCTGATGGCGTCGACACCGTCGGCGACGAGCCGCCACAGGTCGTCCGGCGACCACACCCCGCCGGGCAGCCGGCAGGCCATGCCGACGATGGCGAGGGGTTCGTCGTCGGAGACGGCGACGGCGCTGGTCACGGGGCGGGCCGGTACGGGCGTGCCGGCGATCTCGGTGCCGAGGAACGTGGCCAGGTCGTGCGGGGTCGGGTAGTCGAAGACGAGGGTGGCCGGCAGCCGCATCCCGAACGCGTTGTTGAGCCGGTTGCGCATCTCCACGGCGGTCAGCGAGTCGAAGCCGAACTCGCTGAACGCCTGGCGCGGCTCGATCGCGGCCGGGTCGGGGTAGCCGAGCACGGCGGCGGCCTGCCCCCGCACGATCTCCACCAGCGCGGCGAGCCGGTCGGGGTCGCCGAGCGCGGCGAGCTGCTGGACGAGGGAGGCGCCGGTGGTCGCTGCCGCCGCGGCGCGGGCGGGGGTGCGGATCAGCGCCCGGTACAGCGGTGGGACGCTGCCGCCGGCGAACTGCACCTTCATCGCGGCGAGGTCGAGGCGGGCCGGGACCAGAGCGGCGTCGGTGGTGCGGCAGGCGGCGTCGAAGAGAGCGAGGCCCTCCTCGGCCTCCATCGCGGCGACGCCGGAGCGGGAGATCCGGTTGAGGTGGACGTCGTCCAGTTCGGTGGTCATGCCGCTGCGGTCGGCCCACAGGCCCCAGGCGAGGGTGAGCGCGGCGCGACCATGTGCCCGCCGGTGGTGGGCGAGGCCGTCGAGGAAGGCGTTCGCGGCGGCGTAGTTGCCCTGGCCGGGTCCGCCGGCGGTGGCGGCGAGCGACGAGTACGAGACGAACGCCTTCAGGTCAAGGTCGGCGGTCAGCTCGTGCAGGTTCCACGCCGCGTCGACCTTGGGCCGCAGCACCCCGTCCATCCGCTCCGGGGTGAGCGAGGAGATGACGCCGTCGTCGCGGACACCGGCGGCGTGGATGACGGCGGTGAGCGGATGCGCGGCGGGAATGCCGGCGAGCAGGTCGGCCACCGCGTCGCGGTCGGCTACGTCGCAGGCGGCGACGGTGACCGTCGCGCCGAGGGCCGCCAGGTCGTCGCAGAGTTCGGCGACGCCGTCGGCGGCCCGGCCGCGCCGGCTGGTGAGGATCAGGTGCCGGACGCCGTACCGGGTCACCAGGTGCCGGCTCATGAGCTGGCCGAGGGTGCCGGTCGCGCCGGTGATCAGGACGGTCCCGTCGCCGTCGAACGGTGCGACGGGCGGCTCGGCCGGAACCGGCACCCGGGTGAGTCGGCCGCCGGCTGCGACGCCGGAGCGGATCACGACCTGCGGTTCGTCGGTGTCGGCGATCGCGACGAGGGTGGCGGCTGCGCCGGCCACGTCGTCCACGTCCACGAGGAGGAACCGGTCCGGGTTCTCCGACTGCGCGGAGCGGAGCAGACCGATGATGGCCGCACCGGCCAGGTCGGTCAGGTCGGTGTCCTGGGCCGTGGCGACCGCACCGCGGGTCAGCACGACCAGCCTGGATTCGACGAACCGGTCGTCGGCGAGGAACTGCTGGAGCACGGCGAGCGCCCGATGGGTGCCCTCGGCGACCGCCCGCGGCACCTGCGGGCCGGCAGACGGCGCGAGGAACGGCACGACCAGCACGTCGGGGACGTCCGTGCCGGCGTCCGAACCGGCGTTCATGGCGTCGCGCAGGGCGGCCATGTCGGGGTATCCGGCCACGGCGGTTCCGGTGTCGGCGATCGCCCCGACCAGGTCGGTGTCACCGACGACCGCCCACGCGGCGGTGGACGGCCCGGCGGGTGCGGCCAGCGGGGTCCAGTCGATCCGGTAGAGCGACTCGACGCCACCACCGGCGGTGCGGAGCTGGTCGGCCGTGACCGGCCGCAGCACGAGGGAGCCGACGGAGATGAGCGGGGCACCGGTGACGTCGGCCAGCAGCAGCGAGATGCTGTCGGTGCCGGTGTGCGTGACGCGGACCCGGGCCGCCGCCGCGCCGGCGGCGTGCAGGGCGACGTCGTTCCAGGAGAACGGCAGCCGGCCGTGGCCGGGCGGGATGTTCGGCCCGGCCGGGGCGCCGCCGGGCGGGGTGAGGCCGAGGGTGTGCAGGGCCGCGTCGAGCAGCGCCGGGTGCAGGCCGTACCCGCCGGCTTCGGCGGCGGGTGTCTCGGGCAGCGCCAGTTCGGCGAAGAGGTCGTCACCGCGCCGCCAGGCCGAGCGCAGCGCGATGAAGGAGGGGCCGTAGTCGTAGCCCTGGGCCGCGAGGTTCAGGTACAGGTCGTCGGTGGGGACCTCGGTCGCGCCGGCGGGCGGCCAGGCGGTCAGGTCGGACCAGCCGGTGGGCCCGCTGGGCGCGGCCGGCCCGTTCGCCAGTACGCCGCTGGCGTTGCGGGTCCAGACGCGCTCGGCGGCGGCGTCGGTGGACTCGCCGGCCGGGGCGGAGTGCAGGGACACGGACCGGCAGCCGGTCTCGTCGGCCGGGCCGATCCACAGCTGGATGTCGACCCCGCCGCTCTCCGGCAGGATCAGCGGCGACTCCAGGGTGAGTTCCCGCACGTGGTCCGCGCCGACGTGCGCACCGGCCTGGAGGGCGAGTTCGACGAAGCCGGTGCCGGGCAGCAGTACGGTGTCGAACACGACGTGGTCGCTGATCCACGGGTGGGTACGCCGGGCCAGCCGGCCGGTGAACAGGAACCCCTCGGCGTGTGCGACCCCGACGGCGGCGCCGAGCAGGGGGTGTTGCGCGGGGCGCAGGCCGACGGCGGTGACGTCCCCGGTCCATCCGGCACCGGCCTGCGGCCAGTAGCGCTGGTGCTGGAAGGCGTACGTCGGCAGGTCGACCCGGGTCGCGCCGGTGTCGGCGAACCACGGTTGCCAGGTGACGGGAACGCCGTGCACGTGCAACTCGGCCAGACCGGCGAGCAGGGCGGCGACCTCGGACCGGTCCTTCCGCTGAACGGGCACGGCCAACACGGCGTCGTCACCCGGCAGGATGTCGGCGGCCATCGCCGTCAACACACTCTGCGGGCCGATCTCCAGGAACGTGTCCACACCCGCCGCCCGCAGCGCGGTGATCCCGTCGGCGTACCGCACCGCCTCCCGCACGTGCCGCACCCAGTAGTCGACCGTCCGGATCTCCTCGCCGCCGGCGAGCGCCCCCGTCACGTTCGACACGACGGGCACCACCGGCGCGGCGAACGTCAACCCGTCCAGGACCGCCCGGAACTCCGCCAGCATCGGCTCCATCAGCGGACTGTGGAACGCGTGGCTGACCGTGAGCCGCCGGGTGCGGGCCCCCCGGGTCTTCCAGACCTGTTCGACGTCGTCGAGCGTCGCCACGTCACCGGAGACGACGACGGAGGTCGGCCCGTTGACGGCGGCGATGCCGACCCGGTCGACCAGGCCGGAGATCGACTCGACCACCTCGGTTTCGGGCGCGTTGACGGCGAGCATCCCGCCGCCGACCGGCAACGCCTGCATCAACCGACCCCGGGCCGCGACCAGAGCACACGCATGCTCCAGAGACAGCACCCCGGCCACATACGCGGCGGTCACCTCCCCGATGGAGTGCCCACCCACGAAGTCCGGCACCACCCCGAACGACTCCACCAGCCGGAACAACGCCACCTCGACGGCGAACAACGCCGCCTGCGTGAACACCGTCTGATCCAACAGCTCCGCCTCGGCCGTACCCGCCCCGGCGAACAACACCTGCTTCAACGGCTGCGCCAACACCCGGTCCAGATGCCCACACACCTCGTCCAACGCCGACGCGAAGACGGGAAACACCCCGTACAACTCCCGACCCATACCCACCCGCTGCGCCCCCTGACCGGAGAACAGCACCGCGAGCGGACCCCGGTCGCCGGCCTGGCCGGTGACCACCACCGCCGACGGCTGCCCCGCCGCCAGCGCCCGCAGCCCGGCCAGCAGGTCGTCCCGGTCGCTCGCGGCGACCACCGCGCGGGCGTCCAGGGTGGATCGGGTGGTGACCGACGAGAAGGCCACGTCCCGCATCCGCAGGTCGGCGTCGCCTTCCAGCCAGGCCGCCCAACGACCCGCCTGGGCGGCGAGCGCGGCGGCGTCCCGGGCCGACACGGTCACGGGCAGGGCCGGCAGCTCGACCGCCGGTGCGGCGGCGGGGGCGGGCTCGGGAGCGGGGGCCTGTTCCAGGATGGTGTGCGCGTTGGTGCCGGACACCCCGAACGACGACACCGCCGCGCGGCGGGGGCGGTCCACCGCGGGCCACGGTGTCGCCTCGGTGACCAGTTCGACGGCGCCGTCGGACCAGTCGACCTGCGGGGTGGGCTCGTCGACGTGCAGGGTGGGCGGAACGACGCCGTGCCGCATCGCCATCACCATCTTGATCACCCCGGCGACGCCGGCGGCGGCCTGCGCGTGGCCGATGTTCGACTTGACCGAGCCGAGCAGCAGCGGCTCCGCGCCGCCCCGGTCCTGCCCGTACGTGGCGAGCAGCGCCTGTGCCTCGATCGGGTCGCCGAGCCGGGTGCCCGTGCCGTGCGCCTCCACGACGTCGACGCCGCCGGCGGCGAGGCCGGCGTTGGCGAGGGCCTGCTGGATGACGCGCTGCTGCGCCGGGCCGTTCGGGGCGCTCAGCCCGTTGGACGCGCCGTCCGAGTTGACCGCGCTGCCCCGCACGACGGCGAGGATCGGATGGCCGTTGCGTCGGGCGTCGGAGAGCCGCTCCAGCAGCAGGACGCCGACCCCCTCGGACCAGCTGGTGCCGTCGGCGGCGGCGGCGAACGCCTTGCACCGGCCGTCGGCGGCGAGGCCGCGCTGGCGGGAGAACTCGACGAACGCGCCCGGGGTGCACATGGCGGTGACGCCGGCGACGATGGCCAGGGTGCACTCCTGCTGGCGCAGCGCCTGGGCGGCCAGGTGCAGAGCGACCAGCGACGACGAGCAGGCGGTGTCGACGGTGACGGCCGGGCCCTCCAGGCCGAACGTGTAGGCGATCCGGCCCGAGACGACGCTGCCGGCGTTGCCGGTCATCAGGTGCCCCTCGAGGCCCTGCGCGGCGCCCATCAGCACGCTGCCGTAGTCCTGGCCGGTGCTGCCGGCGAAGACACCGGTGCGGCTGCCCTTGAGCGAGTGCGGGTCGATGCCGGCCCGTTCCAGGACCTCCCAGGAGGTCTCCAGCAGCCACCGCTGCTGCGGGTCCATGGCCAGGGCCTCGCGGGGCGAGATGGCGAACAGGGCCGGGTCGAAGTCGGCCAGGTCGTGGACGAAGCCGCCCTGGGCCGTGTACGACGTGCCCGGCGCGCCCTGCTCCTGGTCCGCGTCGTACAGGGACGCGAGGTCCCAGCCCCGGTCGTCGGGGAAGTCGGAGATCACGTCCCGTCCGGACGCGACCACCTCCCACAGGTCCTCCGGCGTCCGCACCCCGCCGGGCAGGCGGCAGCTCATGGAGACGATGGCCACCGGTTCCTGCTCGCCGGCCTCCACCTCGCGGAGCCGCTGCCGCACCTGGTGCAGGTCGGCGGTGACCCGCTTGAGGTAGTCGAGAAGCTTCGCCTCGTCAGCCATGGACCGCCCACTCCTTGTGTTGACCCGTGCACGCAGCGATCACGTCAGGACGCTCCCAACTCCCGGTCGATGAAGTCGAAGACCTCGTCGGGCGTGGCGTCCTGGAGCTTCTCGGCGACGGCGTCCGCGCCGCCCGCCGGGTTGTCGTCCTCGTTGAGGGAGGCGAGCAGCGCCCGCAGCCGTTCCGTGATCCGTTTCCGGGCGCTGCGGTCCGGCGCCGAGCCGGTCAGCGCCGCTTCCAACCTGTCCAGCTCCCCGAAGACCGGGGCGACGCCGACCACGCCACCGTCGACGACCGCCGCCCGGACGTACTCGGCGAGGCCGGCGGCGGTCGGGTAGTCGAAGACGACCGTGGCGGGCAGCCGTACGCCCGTCGCCGCCGTCAGCCGGTTGCGCAGCTCGACCGCGGTGAGCGAGTCGAAGCCGAGCTCCCGGAACGCCCGGTCCGGCTCGACGGCGTCGGCCGAGGCGTGCCCGAGCACGGCGGCGGCCTGGCCGCGTACCAGGTCGAGCAGGGTCCGGCGGCGCTCGGCGTCGGTCTGCCCGGCCAGCAGCGCGGCGAGGGACTCCGCGGACGGCCCCGCGTCCTCGGCCCGCTCGGCGGCGGCCCGTTGCGCCTCGGCGACGCCGGTGAGCAGCGGGCTGGGCCGCACGGTGACGAACCCCGGCACGTACCGTGCCCAGTCGATGCCGGCCACCAGCATCGCCGGCTCGCGGCGGGCCACGCAGCGCACGAGCGCGGCGAACGCGGTCGCGGTGTCGAGGCGGGCGACGCCGGTACGACGGCGGCGCTCCTCCACGGCCTGGTCGGCGGCGGCCATCCCGCCGGCCGCCCAGGGCCCCCAGGCGATCGAGGTGGCCGCCAGGCCCTGCCGGTGCCGCTGCTCGGCGAGCGCGTCGAGGTAGGCGTTCGCGGCGGCGTAGCTGCCCTGCCCGGCGGCACCGAGCTGGCCGACCATCGCGGAGAACAGCACGAACGTGCGCAGCGGCAGGTCGGCGGTCAGCTCGTGCAGGTGCAGTGCGCCGAGCACCTTGGGTCGCAGCACCACGGCGAGCCGGTCGGCGGTGAGGCCGTCGAGGACGCCGTCGTCGAGGACCCCGGCCGCGTGCACCACCCCGGTCAGCGGCGCGTCGGCGGGCACCTCGGCGAGCAGCTTCGCCAGCGCGGCCCGGTCGGCCACGTCGCAGGCGGCGACGGTGACCCGCACGCCGACGTCGGTCAGTTCCCGGACGAGGTCCGTCGCGCCGGGAGCGTCCGGGCCCTGGCGGCTGGCCAGCAGCAGGTGCTCGGCGCCCCGGGCGGCCAGCCAGCGGGCCACCTCCGCGCCGAGGGCGCCGGTGCCGCCGGTGATCAGCGTCGTGCCGCCGTGGTCGGGATCCTCGACGACGTCGGTGCCGCCGGGTGCCCGCACCAGCCGGCGCACCAGGATCGTGGCGCCGTCGACGGCGAGCTGGTCCTCGCCGTCGAGACCGGTCAGGGCGGCGCAGAGCAGGTCCCAGCCGTGACCGTCGAGGGTGGCCGGCACGTCCACCAGCCCACCCCAGCGCTCCGGGTGTTCGAGGGCGACGACCCGGCCGAGGCCCCAGAGCAGCGACTGCTCCGGCCGTGCCGCGGCGCCGCCCCGCGTGGTGCCGGCGGCCCCCCGGGTGACACACCACAGCGGGGCGGCCACGTCGAGGTCGCCGAGGGCCTGCACCAGGGCGAGGGACCGGGCCAGGAAGGGTGGCACCGGCTGGGTGTCGTCGACCGGGGCATCGGCGAGGGCGAGCAGGGACAGGACGCCGTCCACGGGTGCGCGTCCGCCGTCGTCGGTCCGGACGGCGGCGGTCAGGTGCCCGGCGACGCCCGCCCGGTCGGTCAGGTCCTCCGGCAGCAGCACGAGCCGGGCGTCGGCGCCCCGCTGGGCAAGCTCGGCCACAGCGGCCTCACCTTCGGCCGCGCGGTGCTCGTCCGCGACGACCCACCAGGCACCGGTGAGGAAGCCGACGGGTGTGCCGGGGTACGGCTGCCAGACGCTGCGGTAGCGCAGCTCGTCCAGGGTGGACCGGCTCCGCTGCTGACGCCGCCAGGAGGCGAGCACGGGCAGGGCCGCGCCCAGCCGCTCCAGCGAGTCGGCGGCGTCCTGCGCGGTGAGGTCCGCGAGCGCCGCCAGGTCCTCCCGTTCGACGGCCGCCCAGAACGCGGCGTCGACGCCGTTCGACGCCGGGTCCGCCGTCGCCGTCGTGTCGGCCCGGCTCGGCCAGAACCCCGTCCGGTCGAAGGCGTACGTGGGCAGGCCGACCACCGGCGTCACGGCGAGGACCTTCGTCAGGTCGACGGGCAGCCCGATGGCGTGCGCGGTGGCCAGGTTGGTCAGCAGGCGGGTGGGATCGTCGTCGTCCCGGCGCAGGCTGCCCAGCGTGTGGCCGGTCGTGCCGGTGTCGTCGAGGATGGCGGTGACCGGCATGGTCAGCACCGGGTGCGGGGAGATCTCGACGAACGTGGTGTGTCCGGCGTCGATCGCGGCGCGGACGGCGGTGTCGAACAGCACGGTCCGGCGCAGGTTGTCGTACCAGTAGCCGGCGTCCATGGTCTCCGGCGTCACCCAGTCCCCGGTCAGGGTCGACACGAGGCGGGTGTGCCCCGCCCGCGGGGCGATGTCGGCGAGGTCCGTGCGGAGCTGCTCGGCGACCTCCTGGACGGCCGGGGAGTGCGACGCGTAGTCCACCGGGATCAGCCGGGCCCGGACGCCGTCGGCCTGGCACGCCTCGACGAGGTCGGCCACCGGCTGCGGCGGCCCGGAGACGACGACGGTCGACGGGCCGTTGACGGCCGCCACCCCGACCCCGGGGAAGGCGGGCAGCCGCTCGGCGACGGCGTCGGCGGACAGGTCCACCGACGCCATCGTTCCCGTGCCGCGGAGCACCGCCAGGGCCCGCGACCGCAACGCCACCACCCGGGCGGCGTCCTGGACCGACAGGATGCCCGCCACGCAGGCCGCGCCGATCTCGCCCTGCGAGTGACCGATGACCGCCTGGGGCACCACCCCCGCGTGCCGCCACACCGCCGCCAGCGCGACACCCACCGCCCACAGCACCGGCTGGACGACCTCCACCCGGTCCAGCCACGACTCGTCGTCGCCGGTCAGCACCGCCACCAGGTCCACGTCGAGGTGGGGAGCCAGGGCCTGCTGGCACTCGGCGAGGCGGTCGTCGAACACCGGCGTACGACCCACCAGCCCGGCGGCCATCCGCGCCGACTGCGCGCCCTGCCCCGGGAACACGAACACCGCACCGGCGCCGTGACCGGACGCCGTGCCGGTCACCACGTTGCCGGCGGGCACGCCGGCGGCCAGGGCGTCCAGGCCGGACAGCAGTTGCCCGACGTTCGCCCCGGTCACGGCGGCACGCTGGTCGAAGACGGAGCGGGTCGTGGTCAGGGACCAGCCCACCGCCGCCGGGTCGAGCCCCTCGTGCTCGCGGACGTGCCGCGCCAACCGCGCCGCCTGACCCGCCAGGGCGGCCTTCGACCGCGCCGACACCGGCCACACCACCACGTCCGAGTCGACCAGCCCGGCAACGACGTCGACCGGCTGTTCGGCCTCGTCGGCCTGCTCGATGATCACGTGCGCGTTCGTGCCGGAGATGCCGAACGACGACACGGCCGCCCGCCGCGGCCGGTCCACCGTGGGCCAGGACCGCGACTGCGTCGCCAACTCCACCGCCCCGGCCGACCAGTCGATGTGCGGCGACGGGGCGTCCACGTGCAGCGTGGCCGGTACGACCCCCTCCCGCATGGCGAGCACCATCTTGATCACGCCCGCCACCCCGGCGGCGGCCTGCGTGTGCCCGATGTTCGACTTCACCGACCCCAGCAGCAGCGGTACGTCCCGGTCCTGCCCGTACGTCGTCAGCAGCGCCTGCGCCTCGATCGGATCACCCAGGGTCGTGCCGGTGCCGTGGGCCTCCACCACGTCCACGTCGGCCGTGGACAGTCGGGCGCTGGCCAGCGCCTGCCGGATGACCCGCTGCTGCGAGGGGCCGTTCGGCGCGGTCAGCCCGTTGGACGCGCCGTCCTGGTTGACCGCCGAGCCGCGTACCACCGCCAGCACCGGGTGTCCCAGCCGTCGCGCGTCCGACAGCCGCTCCACCAGCAGGATGCCGGCGCCCTCACCCCAGCCGGTGCCGTCCGCCGCCGCCGCGAACGCCTTGCACCGCCCGTCGGCGGCCAGGCCACGCTGCCGGGAGAACTCCACGAACAGGCCCGGCGTCGCCATCACCGTGACGCCGCCGGCCAGGGCGAGATCGCACTCGCCCCGGCGCAGCGCCTCCACCGCCAGGTGCAGCGCGACGAGGGACGACGAACACGCCGTGTCGACGGACACCGCCGGCCCCTCCAATCCCAACGCGTACGCCACCCGACCCGACAGGACGCTCGCGGCGTTTCCCGTCGCCCCGAACCCCTCCACCTCTTCGGGGGACATCACCAACAGGGCCCCATAGTCCTGACCATTCGTGCCCACGAACACCCCTGTTCGCGAACCCCGCAACGACCCGGGGTCAACCCCTGCCCGTTCGACCGCCTCCCACGACGTCTCCAGCAACAACCGCTGCTGTGGATCCATCGCGAGGGACTCACGCGGTGAGATCCCGAAGAAGGCGGGATCGAAATCCGCCACGTCGTACAGGAATGCGCCGCTGCGCACGTAGGAGGTGCCGGTGGAATAGGGGTCGGGGTCGTACAGCCGGTCGATGTCCCAGCCCCGGTCGGCCGGCAGGTCGGAGACGGCGTCGCGGCCGGCGTGCAGCATCTGCCAGAACCGCTCGGGGTCGTTGGCGCCGCCGGGGAACCGGCACGACATGGCGACGATGGCGACGGGTTCGTCGTCGGCCAGGGTCACGGGCGCGGCGGCGACGGCGGTCTCGGCTGTGCCCCCGAGTTCCTCGTGCAGGTGCCGGGCGAGCACGGTCGGGGTCGGGTAGTCGAAGACGAGGGTCACCGGCAGCCGCAGCCCGGTGGCGGTGGCGAGTCGGTTGCGCAGTTCCACCGCGGTCACCGAGTCGAAGCCGAGGTCCCGGAAGGCGTGGTGCGGGTCGATGGCCTGGCCGTCGGCGTACTTGAGGACCGTGGCCGCCTGGTCGCGGACCAGGTCGAGCAGCGCCTGCTGGCGCTCACCGGCGCTCATCCGGGCGAAGGTGGCGGCGGGACCGGTCTCGTCGGTCTCCCTCGCTTCGGTGAGGCCCTTGGTGGCCGCGAGCGCCTGCGCTTCGGGGATCTCGGCGATCAGCGGTGCCGGCCTGGTCGCGGTGAACGCCACGTAGAAGCGGTCCCAGGCGATGTGCGAGACGGTCAGGAACGTCTCGTCGTGCTCGACTGCCTGGTGCAGCGCCGCGACGGCGAGCCTCGGGTGCATCTCGGGGGCACCGTGACGGTGCAGCATCCGGCCGAAGTCACCCTCGGCCATGCCGCCGCCGGACCAGGCGCCCCAGCCGATCGACGTGGCGGGCAGTCCCAGGCCGCGCCGGTGTTCGGCGAGGGCGTTGAGGAACGCGTTGCCGGGGGCGTAGTTGCCGACGCCGGAGCTGCCGACGGTGCCGGCCATGGAGGAGAACAGGATGAACGCGTCGAGGTTCCGGTCGCGGGTGAGTTCGTGCAGGTTGATCGCCGCGGTGACCTTGGCGCGCAGCGCGTAGCCGACCTGGTCGAGGGTGAGTGAGCTGATCACGGAGTCGTCGAGCACGGCGGCGGTGTGCACGACGGTGGTCAGCGGGTGCTCGGCCGGCAGGTCGTCGATGACGGCGGCGAGGGCCGCCCGGTCGGCGGCGTCGCAGGCGGCGACGGTGACGCGGGCACCGAGGTCGACCAGCTCGGCCTCCAGCTCGGCGATGCCCTCGGCCTGGCGGCCGCGGCGGCTGAGCAGCACCAGGTGGGACGCGCCGTTGGCGGCGAGCCAGCGGGCCATGTGCCCGCCGAGGGCGCCGGTGCCGCCGGTGACCAGGGCGGTGCCGGTCGGTCGCCAGGTACGGACGGGCGGGGCGTCACCCAGCGGGGCGCGCAGCAGCCGGCGGGCGAACGTGCCGGCGCGGCGCAGCGCCACCTGGTCCTCCCCGTCGCTGCCGGCGAGCACGCGCACGAGCCGTCGGCCGGCGGCGTCGTCCCACTCGGCGGGCAGGTCGAGGAGGCCGCCCCAGCGGTCGGGGTGTTCGAGGGCGGCGACCCGGCCGAAGCCCCAGGCCAGTTGCTGCCCGGGGTGGGGCAGCGGATCCGCGGCGTCGGTGCAGACGGCACCCCGGGTCAGACACCACAGCGGCGCGCGGATGCCGGCGTCGCCGAGGGCCTGTGTCAGCGTGACGGTGCCGGCGAAACCGACCGGCACCGACGGGTGGGTGGGGGCCGGCGTCTCGTCGAGCGCGAGCAGCGAGACGATTCCGGCGACGGGTCCGGCGGCGGCGAGGTCGCGGGCCCGGTCCGCGAGGGCGGCCCGGTCGGTCCGCTCGGTGGCCAGTTCCACGGCGACGACCGTGGCGCCGTGCCGGACGAGTGCGTCCCGGCAGAACGCCGCCTGGTCGCCGGCGGTGTCGTCAGGGCCGGTGACGAGCCACCACGTGCCCGTGACGGCGGGTTCGTCGCCGTCACCGACGGGCAGCCAGGTGTCGCGGTACCGCCAGGAGTCGACGGCGACCCGGTCGCGGTGCCGGCGCCGCCAGGCGGCGAGCACGGGCAGCACGTCGGCGAAGGCCGCCTCGGGCACCGCCCCGGCGTCGTCGGTGTCGGTGAGTTCGGCGGTGAGCGCGGTCAGGTCCTCCGCCTCGACCGCGGCCCAGAACCGGGCGTCGACCTCGTCGTCGGCCGTCGGCGCGGCGGCGGTGCCGGCGGGGCCGGGCACAGGGGACGACTGCGGCCAGTAGTGCTGCCGTTGGAAGGGGTAGGTGGGCAGGTCGACCGAACGGCCCGGCCCGCCGGGGAACGCGGGCCGCCAGTCGACGGCCACGCCCCCGGTGTAGACCTCGGCGAGCGCGCGGTGGAACCGGTCGAGACCGCCCTCACCGCGACGGAGGCTGCCGGTCACGGTCACCGCGGCGGGATCGACCGCCGCCACCTCGACGCTCTCCTGCACCGCCATCGTCAGCACCGGATGTGCACTGACCTCCACGAACGTCGAACAGCCCGCCGCGACGAGGCCCCGCACCGCCTCGTCGAAGCGCACCGTCTGCCGCAGATTGCGGTACCAGTACTCCCCGTCCAGGGCGGCCGTGTCCAGCCACTCCCCCGCCACCGTCGACCAGAACCGCACCTGCGCGGTACGCGGACGCAACCCGCCGAGCAACTCCAGCAACTGCTCCCGCAACGACTCGACGTGCGCCGAGTGGGAGGCGTAGTCCACCGGGACGCGACGGACCCGGACATCGCGGGACTCGTAGCAGGCCACGAGTTCGTCGAGGGCAGCCACGTCACCGGACACCACGACGGAGGTCGGCCCGTTGACGGCGGCCAGAGCCACCCGGCCCTCCCACCGGGCGATCGTCGCGGTCACCTCCTCGGCGGTGGTCGCCACCGACACCATCCCGCCGTCACCCGCGACACCGGCGATGACCCGGCTGCGCAACGCCACCACCGCCGCCGCGTCCTCCAGGGTCAACGCCCCCGCCACGCAGGCGGCAGCGATCTCACCCTGCGAGTGGCCCACCACGGCGGACGGACGCACCCCGTAGGACTCCCACAACGCCGCCAACGACACGCCCACCGCGAACAGGACGGGCTGCACCACGTCGACCCGCTCCAACGACGGCGCGTCCGGCACACCCCGCACCACGTCCAGCAGCGACCAGTCCACGAACGGATCCAACGCCTGCGCGCACGCGGCCAGCCGCTCCGCGAACACCGGAGCCGAATCCAGCAACTCCGCCGCCATCCCCGCCCACTGCGAACCCTGACCGGGGAAGACGAACACCACCTCACCCGACACGCCCGCGACACCAGAGACGACGTGCGAGGCGATCGCGCCCTCGGCGACCGCACCCAGTCCGCCGAGCAGTTCCTCCCGGCCGGCAGCGAACACCACCGCCCGGTGCTCCAGGGGCGAACGCGTGGTGACGAGCGACCAACCGACGTCATCGAGGGCGCTGTCCGGCAGGTCCGTCAGGTGCTCCCGCAGGTCGCGCGCGCGGTCGGCGAGGGCGTCGACGGTGCGCCCGGAGAGCACCCAGGGCAGCTCGCCGGTCGGGCCGCCCTCGGCCGGCGGTTGCGGCGCGGGTTCCTCGACAGGTGCCGACTCGATGATGGTGTGCACGTTGGTGCCGCTGATCCCGAACGAGGACACCCCGGCGCGTCGTACGCCGTCGACAGGCTGCCAGGGACGCGCCTCGGTGAGCAGCTCGACGCGGCCGGCGGACCAGTCGACGTGCGGGGTGGGCTCGTCGACGTGCAGGGTGCGCGGCAGGACGCCGTGCCGCATGGCGAGCACCATCTTCATCACCCCCGCCACGCCGGCGGCGGCCTGGGTGTGCCCGACGTTCGACTTGATCGAGCCCAGCCACAGCGGACGGTCGGCGGGTCGGTCCTGCCCGTACGTGGCGAGCAGCGCCTGCGCCTCGATCGGGTCGCCGAGGGTGGTGCCCGTACCGTGTGCCTCGACCGCGTCGACCAGGTCGGGGGTGAGCCGCGCGTTGGCCAGCGCCTGGCGGATGACGCGCTGCTGGGCGGGGCCGTTGGGGGCGGTGAGCCCGTTCGACGCGCCGTCCTGGTTGACGGCGCTGCCCCGTACGATCGCGAGGACCGGGTTGCCGTCGCGGCGCGCGTCGGAGAGCCGCTGGAGCACCAGCAGGCCGACGCCCTCGCCCCAGCCGGTGCCGTCAGCCGCGCCGGCGAACGGCTTGCACCGCCCGTCGGCGGCGAGGCCGCGCTGGCGGGAGAAGCCGACGAAGATGCCGGGGGTGGCCATGACGGTGGCCCCGCCGGCCAGGGCCAGGTCACACTCCCCCGTCTGGAGGGCCTGTGCGGCGAGGTGCAGCGCGACCAGCGACGACGAGCAGGCCGTGTCGACGGTGACGGCCGGGCCGTGCAGCCCGAACGTGTACGACAGCCGCCCGGCGAGGACGCTGGCCGAGACGCCGGTGGCGAGGTAGTTCTCGTCGAGGTCCCCGGCGGCCATCAGCAGCGAGCCGTAGTCCTGCCCGTTGGTGCCGACGTACACGCCGGTGCGGCTGCCGCGCAGCGCGGTCGGGTCGATGCGGGCCCGCTCGAACGCCTCCCAGGTGGACTCCAGCAGCAGACGCTGTTGCGGGTCCATGGCCACCGCTTCGCGGGGGCTGATGCCGAAGAAGGCGGGATCGAAATCGCCCGCCCCGGCGACGAAGCCGCCCTCGCGGACGTAGCTGGTGCCGAGGTGTTCGGGGTCGGGGTGGTACAGCTCGGCAAGGTTCCAACCACGCTCGCCGGGCATCAGGGTCATCGCGTCGGTGCCGGCGGCGACGAGGTCCCACAGCTGCTCGGGCGACGACACGCCGCCGGGGAAGCGGCAGCTCATCGCCACGATCGCGATGGGTTCCCGGTGCAGGCCGACGCCGTCGGCGACCACCTCGCCGGGAAGCTGACCGGCGGTCAGTCCGTGCAGGTGGGCGGCGAGTTCGGCGACCGTGGGGTGGTCGAAGGCGAGGGTGGCGGGCAGGGTCATGCCGGTCTCGGCGGTCAGCCGGTTGCGCAGCTCGACGGCGGTGAGCGAGTCGAAGCCGAGGTCGCGGAACGTGCGGTCGGGCAGCGGCTGCCCGGCCGGGTAGCCGAGCACGGCGGCGACCTGGGCACGGACCAGCTCGGTGAGTTGTGGCAGGGAGCGGCCGACGACGACGGCGCGGACCGGCCCGGTCTGCCCCACCGGCACCCCGGGCAGGTTGGCGATCAGCGGGGTCGGCCCGCCCCAGGCCGCGGCGAGGCGTCCCCAGTCCACGTCGGCGACGGTGACCGCCGGGTCGGCGGCGTTGACCAGCCGGCCGAGCGCGGTGACCGCCTCGACGGCCGGCAGCGGGTTGACGCCACCCCGGGTGAGCCGGGCCGTCAGCGCGGCGGTCGCCGCCGCCATGCCGTCGGCGGCCCAGGCACCCCAGCCGACGGCGGTGGCGGGCAGCCCCTGGCCGCGCCGCCACGCGGCGAACGCGTCGAGGTAGGCGTTGGCCGCCGCGTAGTTGCCCTGCCCGGCGCTGCCGACGACACCGGCGAGGGAGGAGAAGAGCACGAACGCGTCGAGGCTCCGCCCGGCGGTGGCCTCGTGCAGCACCCGCGCGGCGCGCACCTTGCCGTCGAGGACGGTCTGCAACCGGACCGGATCGAGGCCGTCGAGGACGCCGTCGTCGACCACCCCGGCGGTGTGCACGACGGCGGTCAACGCGGGCAGGCCGGCGACGAGGGCGGTCACGGCGGCGGCGTCGGTGACGTCGCAGGCGACCACCCTGGCCGCGCCGAGCCCGGTCAGCTCGTCGAGCAGGTCGGCCGTGCCGGGGGCGTCCGGACCACGGCGGGAGGCGAGCACCACCTCGGCGGCGCCGTTGGCCAGCAGCCACCGGGCCACGTGTCGGCCCAGCGCGCCGGTCCCGCCGGTGACGAGCACCGTGCCGGTGGGCCGCCAGGCGGTCCCGGCAGGCGGGGTGGCGGGGACCAGCCGCCGTCCGAACACGCCCTGCGGGCGGATCGCCACCTGGTCGTGGCCGGCGTCGGTGAGGACGGCGAGCAGCGCGTCCCCGGCGGCCCGGTCGAGCCGACCGGAGTGGTCCGACCCGGCGTCGGCGGCGACCCGGGCCGACGCGGCCGCGGGCAGGTCGATCAGGCCGGCCCAGCGGTCCGGCTGTTCCAGCGCGACGACCCGGCCGAGACCCCAGGCCGCCGCCGCGTACGGGTCGGCGATCGTCTCGCCGCCGCCCACGGCCACGGCACCCCGGGTGAGACACCACAGCCGGCCGGGCAGACCGGTGTCGGCGAGGGCCTGGACGAGGGCGAGCAGCAGCGCCGTCCCGGCAGGTACGGCGGGCGCGTCCGGCAGCGGCTCGTCCTCCTCGGGAAGCAGGCAGAGCACGCCGGCCCAGCCCTGCTCCCCGCGGTCGCGCAGCAGGGTGCCCAACTCCTCCCGGCCGACCCCGGGGCGGACGCCCAGCACGTCGACGTCGCCGCCGGCCCGGCCGAGCACGTCCACGATCCCGGTCGCGTCCTCCCCGGGGGTGACGACGAGCCAGCGGCCCCCGAGGACCGAGGCGGGGGCCGGACGGACCGGCTCCCACGCGATGCGGTACGACCACGCCTCCACCATGGCGTCACGTGACCGGGCCCGGCGCCACGACGACAGCACCGGTACGGCCGGGGCGAGGGCCGCCACGGCGTCCGGGTCGTCCTGGACGGCCAGGTGGGCCGCCACGGCGGGCAGGTCGCCGCTTTCGACGGCGGTCCAGAAGTCGCTCTCGGTGCCGTCGGCGCGCTCGCCCGACGGGGCGGTCACGCCGTCGGCCTGCGGCCAGTAGCGCTGATGCGCGAAGGCGTACGTCGGCAGGTCGACCCGGGTCGCGCCGGTGTCGGCGAACCACGGTTGCCAGGTGACGGGAACGCCGTGCACGTGCAACTCGGCCAGACCGGCGAGCAGGGCGGCGACCTCGGACCGGTCCTTCCGCTGAACGGGCACGGCCAACACGGCGTCGTCACCCGGCAGGATGTCGGCGGCCATCGCCGTCAACACACTCTGCGGGCCGATCTCCAGGAACGTGTCCACACCCGCCGCCCGCAGCGCGGTGATCCCGTCGGCGTACCGCACCGCCTCCCGCACGTGCCGCACCCAGTAGTCGACCGTCCGGATCTCCTCGCCGTCGGCGAGCGCCCCCGTCACGTTCGACACCACCGGCAGGTGCGGCGCGGCGAACGTCAGCCGGGTGAGGACCGCCCGGAACGTCGCCAGCATCGGCTCCATCAACGGGCTGTGGAACGCGTGGCTGACCGTGAGCCGCCGGGTACGCACGCCCCGGCCCTGCCAGGTCCGCTCCACCTCCGTCAGGGTGTCGGCGTCGCCGGAGATCACGACGGAGGACGGGCCGTTGACGGCGGCCACGCTGACCCGGTCGGCCATGCCGTCCAGGGTGGCCAGCACGTCCGCCTCGGGCGCGTTGACGGCGAGCATCCCACCGCCGACCGGCAACGCCTGCATCAACCGACCCCGGGCCGCGACCAGAGCACACGCATGCTCCAGAGACAGCACCCCGGCCACATACGCGGCGGTCACCTCCCCGATGGAGTGCCCACCCACGAAGTCCGGCACCACCCCGAACGACTCCACCAGCCGGAACAACGCCACCTCGACGGCGAACAACGCCGCCTGCGTGAACACCGTCTGATCCAACAGCTCCGCCTCGGCCGTACCCGCCCCGGCGAACAACACCTGCTTCAACGGCTGCGCCAACACCCGGTCCAGATGCCCACACACCTCGTCCAACGCCGACGCGAAGACGGGAAACACCCCGTACAACTCCCGACCCATACCCACCCGCTGCGCCCCCTGACCGGAGAACAGCACCGCGAGCTGACCGCGCGGGGAAGCCGTACCCGTGACGGCCCTGCCGGCCGACGGGTCGGCGGCCAGCGCCCGTAGCCCGGCCAGCAGATCGTCCCGATCCGTGGCGGCGACGACCGCCCGGTGCTCGAGCGCGGACCGGCAGACCACCGACGAGAAGGCCACGTCGAGCGGGCTGGCCTGGTCGGCGGCCAGCCAGGCGGCCCAGCGGCCGGCCTGGGCGGCGAGCGCGGTGGCGGAGCGGGCGGAGAGCAGGACCGGGACCGTCGGGCGCTCGGCGGTGGGCGTCGCCTCGTCGACGGCGGCCTGCGGTGCCGGAGCCTGCTCGATGATCGCGTGGGCGTTGGTGCCGGACACCCCGAACGACGACACCGCCGCCCGACGGGGCCGGTCCACGGCCGGCCACGGGGTCGGCTCGGTGGCGAGCGCGACCGCCCCGGCCGTCCAGTCGACGTGCGGGGACGGCTCGGCCACGTGCAGGGTGGGCGGAACGACGCCGTGCCGGATCGCCAGCACCATCTTGATCACCCCGGCGACGCCGGCGGCGGCCTGGGTGTGCCCGATGTTGGACTTGATTGAGCCTAGCAGCAGCGGGGCGGCCGCACCCCGCTGTCCGTAGGTGGCGAGCAGGGCCTGCGCCTCGATCGGGTCGCCGAGCCGCGTGCCCGTGGCGTGCGCCTCCACGGCGTCCACGTCGGCGGGGGTGAGCCGGGCGTTGTCGAGGGCCTGCCGGATGACCCGCACCTGGGAGGGGCCGTGCGGGGCGCTCAGGCCGTTGGACGCGCCGTCCTGGTTGACCGCGCTGCCCCGGAGCACGGCGAGCACCGGGTACCCGTGACGTTGCGCGTCGGAGAGGCGGGCGAGCAGCAGCATGCCGGCCCCCTCGGACCAGGAGGTGCCGTCCGCGTCGGCGGCGAAGGCCTTGCACCGGCCGTCGGGGGCGAGGCCGCGCTGCCGGCTGAAGCCGACGAACACCGCCGGGGTGGGCATCACCGTCACGCCGCCGGCCAACGCCAGCTCGCAGTCGCCGTTGCGCAGCGCCTGGGCGGCCAGGTGGATCGCGACGAGCGAGGCCGAGCAGGCCGTGTCGATGGTGACAGCCGGACCTTCCAGGCCGAGGGTGTACGCCACCCGACCGGACACGACGCTGGTGGCGTTGCCGGTGAGCAGGTGTCCCTCGCCGTTCTCGGCCTGGGCGATCACCGCCTCGTAGCCGTGTGCGGCCGCCCCGACGAACACCCCGGTACGGCTGCCCCGCACGGTCGGCAGCGGCAGCCCGGCCCGCTCGAACGCCTCCCAGGACGTCTCCAGCAGCAGCCGCTGCTGCGGGTCCATGGCCAGGGCCTCACGGGGGCTGATGCCGAACAGGTCGGCGTCGAAGTCCCCGGCGCCGTAGACGAAGCCGCCCTCCCGGACGTAGCTGGTGCCGGGGTGGTCGGGGTCGGGGTGGAACAGCCGGTCGAGGTCCCAGCCCCGGTCGGCGGGAAACGGGCCGATCCCGTCACCGCCGTCGCGGACGAGTTCCCACAACCGCTCGGGTGAGTCGACCCCGCCCGGGTACCGGCAGCTCATCGCCACGATGGCGACGGGCTCGGAGTCCCGCGCCTCCAGCTCACGCAGCCGCCGCCGGGTACGCCGCAGCTCCGAGGTCGTACGCTTCAGGTACTCGACGTACTTCTCGTCCTCGTTGCTCACCGTGGACCCACCTCACTCGGCATGCCGTGGTCGTTGCGGCTGGCGGTCACGATGTCTCCAGCTCGCGGTCGATCAGGTCGAAGATGTTCTCGGCGGTCGCCGACTCCAGGTCGTCGTCGCCAGCGGTGTCGGCGTGCCGGTCGGCCAGCCGGTCCAGCAGGCCGTGCAGCCGGTCGGTGATCCGGCGGAACTCGTCGTCGGTCGGGTCGAGCCCGTCGAGCGCCGCCTCCAGCCGGTCCAGTTCCCGTCCGACGCCTGCCGTCCGGTCGACTGCCGGTTCCGCGAAGTCGAACTGCGTCGCCAGGTACGCGGCGAGCGCCGCCGGCGTCGGGTTGTCGAAGACCAACGTCGCCGACAGCCGCAGCCCGGTGGCGGCTCCGATCCGGTTACGCAACTCGACCGCGGTGAGCGAGTCGAAGCCGAGTTCCCGGAACGCCCTGGTCGGTTCCACGCCCGCCGGGTCGCTGCCCAGGACGACGGCGACGTGCGAGAGCACCAGGTCGCGCAGGGCACGTTCCCGCTTCTCCCCGGGCAGGGCGCGCAGGGTGTCGACGAACGCCTGCCCGCCGGCGGCCTCGGCGGCGACGGCCCGCCGGCTGGCGGGGCGGGCCAGGGCCGCCAGCAGCGGAGGGACGGGCGCGCCGGACGCCGCCGTCGACGTGGAGATCTTCGCGGGCATCAGCACCGCCCGTTCCGACCGCCAGGCCGCGTCGAACAGGGCGAGGGCCTCGTCGTTGGTCAGCGCCACCAGTCCGCTGCGCTCCAGCCGCCGCAGGTCGACGGTGTCGAGATGACCGGTGATGCCGCTGGCCTGCGCCCACAGGCCCCAGACCAGGGAGACCGCGGGCAGGCCGAGGGCCCGCCGGTGCTCGGCGAGCGCGTCGAGGAACGCGTTGCCGGCGGCGTAGTTGCCCTGCCCCGGCCCACCGAACACCCCGGCGGCGGCCGAGTAGAGCACGAACGCGGACAGCTCGTGGTCGAGGGTGGCCCGGTGCAGGTTCCAGGCCGCGTCGACCTTGGGGCGCAGCACGGCGGCGAGGCGGTCCGCGGTGAGCGACTCGACGGTGGCATCGTCGATGACACCGGCGGTGTGCACGACCGCGCGTAGCGGATGCCGGGCGTCGACCATGGACAGCACGTGGGTGACGGCGTCCGGGTCGGCCAGGTCGGCGGCGACGATCGACACGTCCGCGCCGAGCGCCTTGAGGTCGGCCAGCAGTTCGTCCGCGCCCGCGGCGTCCGGGCCACGCCGGCTGACCAGCAACAGGTGCCGGGCGCCGTGCGTGGTGACCAGGTGCCGGCACAGCAGCGCCCCCAGGGTGCCGGTGGCGCCGGACACCAGCACCGTGCCGTCGAGCCGCGGTGCCTGCGGAATGGTCAGGGTCAGCTTGCCGACGTGTCGGGCCTGGCTGAGGAAGCGGAACGCTTCGGGGGCGCGCCGGACGTCCCAGGTGCGCCGGGGCAACGGCCGCAGTGCGCCACTCGCGAAGAGTGCCATCAGCTCGTCGAGCATCCGCGCGATCGTGGCCGGGCCCGCCACCATGAGGTCGAACGTCTGGTAGCTCACGCCGGGGTGGTCGGCCGCGACCCGCTCCGGGTCCCGCTTGTCCGTCTTGCCCATCTCCACGAACCGGCCGCCGGGCGCCAGCAACCGCAGCGACGCGTCGACGAACTCGCCGCTGAGCGCGTTGAGCACCACGTCCACGCCGCGTCCGCCGGTGCGCTCACGGAACTCGTCGACGAAGTCGAGGGTGCGCGAGGACGCGATGTGCGCGTCGTCGAAGCCGGTGGCGCGCAGCGCCGGCCACTTGCCGGGGCTGGCCGTGCCGTAGACCCGCGCGCCGAGGTGGCGGGCGATCTGCACGGCGGCCATGCCGACGCCGCCGGCGGCGGCGTGCACCAGCACCGACTCACCGGCCGTCAGCCGGCCCAGCTCGACCAGCCCGTACCAGGCGGTCAGGAAGACCACCGGCACGGCCGCCGCGTCGGCGTACGACCAGTCGTCGGGGATGCGGGTGAGCATGCGGTGGTCGGTGACCGCGACGGAGGAGAACGAGCCGGAGATGATGCCCATGACGCGGTCACCGGGGGCGAGGCCGGTGACGCCCGGGCCGACCCGGAGCACCACGCCGGCACCCTCGCTGCCCAGCACCTCCTGGTCCGGGACCATGCCGAGGGCCAGCACCACGTCGCGGAAGTTGAGCCCCGAGGCACGCATCCCGACGACCACGTGCCCCTCCGGCACCTCGTCCGTCCCCACGGCAACGGGCAGCAGGGCCAGGTTCTCCAGGGTGCCCTTCTCGGTGACGTCGAGCTGCCACGGCGCCTCGTCGCCGGGCAGCGCCAACGCGCCGGCGTCGCGCGCCCGGACCAGGCGGGCCGCCAGGACCGCGCCGTCCCGGATCGCGAGCTGCGGCTCACCGGAGCCGACCGCGGCGGCGACCACGGCGAGGGAGGTGGCCGCGTCGTCGGTGTCGAGCAGCGTGAACCGGCCCGGGTGTTCGGACTGGGCCGAGCGGACCAGCCCCCACAGGGCGGCACGGGCGACGTCGCGGGGAGCCTCGCCGGGGGCGGCGGCGACCGCGCCCCGGGTGTGCAGGACCAGGCGGGTCTGTTCCAGCCGCGGCTCGGCGAGCCAGCGCTGCACCAGCGTCAGGGCGTCGCGGGCCGTGTCGTGCGCGTCCGCGTCCGGGTCGACGCGACCCGCGTCCGGGCCGACGTACGGGGCGACCACGACATCCGGCACGTCGCCGCCGTCGTCGAGCGCGGCGACCAACGCCGCCAGGTCGACGGGGCCCGTCACCGGGTGCCCGGCGGCGGCCAGCCCGGCGGCCAGGCCGAGGGGGTCGTCGCCGAGCACGGCCCACCGCGTCGTGCTCCCGACGCCCGCGTCGGTCGCCGGCAGTGGCGTCCAGTCCAGGTGGAACAGCGCGCTGCGGCGCAGCGCGGCGGCTTCGTCGGCCCGGTCGGCGGTGACCGGGCGGAAGGTCAGCGACTCCACCGTGACGACCGGCTGTCCGGCCGGGTCGGCCAGGGTGACGGCGACCGTGTCCGGGCCGAGCGACCGGAGCCGCACCCGCAGCCGGGTGGCGCCGTGGGCGTGCAGGCTGACGGAGCGGAAGGCGAACGGCAGCCAGCCGGTGCCGGCGGGATCCGCCGGGTTGCCGAGCAGTCCGCTGGGCCCGGTGGCCTGGAGAGCCGCGTCGAACAGGGCAGGATGCAGGCCGAACAGGGGCGCCTCGGCGGCCACCGCGTCGGGCAGCGCCACCTCCGCGTACACCTCGTCGTCGCGGCGCCACACCCGGCGCAGGCCCCGGAACGCCGGGCCGTAGCCGAGGCCGCGCTCGGCCGTCTGCGCATACCAGGTGTCCAGGTCGGTGTCGACCTCGACGGCGCCGGCCGGCGGCCACTGCCCCGGTATGACCACGGGGGCGGCAAGTTCCGGCAGCAGCAGACCCTCCGCGTGCCGGGTCCACTCCCCGTCTGCGCCCTCCTCCAGGCGCGAGTGCACGGTGACGCTCCGCTCGCCGGTGGCTCCGGGCGCGCCGACGCGCACCTGCACCTGGAGGGCACCGGTGGTCGGCAGCACGAGCGGGCTGATCAGGGCCAGGTCACCCACCTGGCCGGCGTCGGCCTCGTCGCCCGCGCGGACCACCATGTCCATCAGGGCGGTGCCGGGAACGACCGCCGCCGTGCCGACGACGTGGTCGGCGAGCCACGGGTGGGTGTGCACGGACAGCCGCCCGGTGAGCACCACCGTCTGGTCGTCGGCGACCGGTACGGCCGCGGCGAGCAGTGGGTGCCCGGCGTCCTGGAGGCCGGCGGAGCTGACGTCCCGCACCCGGTGGGCGGGCGCCTTCAACCAGTACCGTTCCCGGTCGAAGGCGTACGTCGGCAGGTCGACGGTGTCGGTCCGCGGCAGGACCTTCGTCCAGTCGACGGGCAGGCCGAGGGCGTGGGCGGTGGCCAGGCTGGTCAGCAGTCGCGCCGGGTCGTCGTCGCCCCGGCGCAGGGTGCCCAGGGTCTGACCGGTGGCACCGGTGTCGTCGAGGATCGCGGTGACCGGCATCGTCAGCACCGGATGCGCGGACACCTCCACGAAGTTCGTGTGTCCGGCCTCGATCGCCACCCGCACGGCGGTGTCGAACCGCACCGGGTTGCGCAGGTTCTCGTACCAGTAGGCCCCGTCCATCGCGGTCGGATCGGCCCACTCGCCGGTCAGCGTGGACACCATCGGCGTGTGCCCGGGCCGGGGGGCGAGGTCCGCCAGGTCGGCGAGCATCCGCTCCCGGATCTGTTCCACCGCCGGGGAGTGCGACGCGTAGTTGAACCGGATCGGCCGGGCTCGCACCCCGTCGGCCTGGAACGCCTCCACCAGCTCCGCGACCTGCTGCGGCGGGCCGGAGATCACCACCGACGCCGGCCCGTTCCGCACCGCGACGACCACCTCGGGGTGATCGGCCAGCCGTGCCGCGACCTCGTCGGCGGGCAGGTCGACCGCCGCCATCGCCCCGGTGCCGGCGAGCCCGGCGAGCGCGCGGGCCCGCAGGATGACGGCCTTCGCGGCGTCCTCCAGCGACAGGACGCCGGCCACGCAGGCCGCTGCGATCTCGCCCTGTGAGTGGCCGATCAGGAGCCGGGGGACCACCCCGGCGTGCCGCCACACCTCGGCGAGGGCGACGCCCACCGCGAACAGCACCGGCTGGAGCACCTCCACCCGGTCCAGCCACGACTCGTCGTCGCCGGTCAGCACCGAGACGATGTCCACGTCCAGGTACGCCGCGAACGCCCGCTGACACTCGGCGAGCCGCGCGTCGAACACCGGACACCGCCCGACCAGCCCGGCGGCCATCCGCGCCGACTGTCCACCCTGCCCGGGGAAGACGAACACGGCGTCGGCCCCGGCCTCGCCGGTCGGCTCCGTCACCACGTTCGCCGCCGACGCTCCGGTCGCCAACGCGTCCAGCCCGGACAGCAGGTCGTCGACGCTCGTCCCGACCACCGCGGCGCGGTGCGGGAACGTCGAGCGGGTGGTCGCCAGCGACCAGCCGACCGCCGCCGGCTCCAGCCCTCCGTGCGCGCGCACGTGCTGCGCCAGCCGGGCCGCCTGGCGGGTCAGGGCGGTCCTCGACCGCGCCGACACCGGCCACACCACCACGTCCGCGTCCACCAGACCCGCGGCGGGCCTCCCCGGCGGGGCCGGGTCGGCGGCCGGGGGCAGGTCGGCGGGCTGTTCGATGATCATGTGTGCGTTGGTGCCGGAGACGCCGAACGACGACACCGCCGCCCGACGCGGCCGGTCCACCGCCGGCCACGGGCACGCCTCGGTCACCAACTCCACCGCACCGGCCGACCAGTCGATGTGCGGCGACGGCGCGTCCACGTGCAACGTGGCCGGTACGACCCCCTCCCGCATGGCGAGCACCATCTTGATCACACCCGCCACCCCGGCGGCGGCCTGCGTGTGCCCGATGTTCGACTTCACCGACCCCAACAACAGCGGAACATCACGATCCTGCCCGTACGTCGCCAACAACGCCTGCGCCTCGATCGGATCACCCAGGGTCGTGCCCGTACCGTGCGCCTCCACCACGTCCACATCCGCCGTGGACAGCCGCGCGCTGGCCAACGCCTGCCGGATCACCCGCTGCTGCGACGGGCCGTTCGGCGCGGTCAGCCCGTTCGACGCGCCGTCCTGGTTCACCGCGCTGCCCCGTACCACCGCCAACACCACCCGACCGTTACGCCGCGCGTCGGACAGCCGCTCCAGGAGCACCATGCCGACGCCCTCGCCCCAGCCGGTGCCGTCGGCCGCGGCGGCGAACGCCTTGACCCGCCCGTCGGCGGCCATTCCGCGCTGCCGGGAGAACTCCACGAACAGGCCCGGCGTCGCCATCACCGTCGCGCCGCCGGTCAGGGCGAGATCGCATTCGCCCCGGCGCAGCGCCTGCACCGCCAGGTGCATCGCGACCAGCGACGACGAACACGCCGTGTCCACCGACACCGCGGGCCCCTCCAACCCCAGGGCGTACGCGACCCGACCCGACACGACGCTCGCCGCGTTTCCGGTGCCGCCGAACCCCTCCACCTGGTCGCCGGCCACCACCAGCAGGGACCGGTAGTCCTGACCGTTCGTGCCCACGAACACCCCGGTCCGGGAGCCCCGCAACGACTCCGGAACGACCCCTGCCCGCTCCAGCGCCTCCCACGACGCCTCCAGCACCAACCGCTGCTGCGGATCCATCGCCAGCGCCTCGCGCGGGCTGATGCCGAAGAAGGCCGGATCGAAGTCCGCCGCGTCGTACACGAAGGCACCCTGGTCGGTGTACGTGGTGCCGGACTTCTCCGGGTCCGGGTCGATCAGCCGGTCGAGGTCCCAGCCCCGGTCGGTGGGGAAGTCGCCAACGGTGTCCACGCCGTCGGCGACCAGCCGCCACAGGTGCTCCGGGTCGGTGACTCCGCCGGGCAGCCGGCAGGCCATCGCCACGATGGCGACCGGCTCGTCGCCGTCGACGGCGGACGGGGCGACGGGCCCGGCGGGCGCTCCGGTGTCGCCGAGCAGGCCGGCGAGCAGGAAGCGGGCCAGCGCCACCGGGTTGGGGTGGTCGAAGACCAGGGTGACGGGCAGCGGCTGCCCGATCGCGGTGACGAGCCGGTTGCGCAGCTCGACGGCGGTCAGCGAGTCGAAGCCGAGATCCCGGAACGCGGTGGTCGCCGGGATCGCGGCGGCGTCGTCGTGTCCGAGCACCTCGGCGGCGTGTGCCCGGACCAGGTCGGCGAGGGCCTCCTCCCGGCGGGGCGGGGCCAGCCCGGCCAGCTGGCGGCGCAGCGTCGCGGCGGCCCCGTCGTCGCCGTCGTCGAGCGGCGCGCCGCCGTCGAGGGCCGCCTTCGCCTCCGGTACGCCCTCCAGCAGCGGCCGACGTCGGGCGGAGGCGTACGCGGGGGCGAACCGGGACCAGTCGACGTCGACGACGGTGAGGGCGACGTCGTCGTGCTCGATGGCCTGGTGCAGGGCGCTCATGGCGACGGTCGGATCCATCTCGGGCACGCCCCGACTGCGCAGCTTCTGCGCGGAGTCGGTCGTGTGCATGCCGCCCTCGGGCCACGGGCCCCAGGCGATGGCGGTGCCGGCCCGTCCGGCGGCGCGCCGGTGCGCCACGAGCGCGTCGAGGTAGGCGTTGCCGGCGGCGTACCCGGCCTGGCCCGCGCTGCCCCAGGTGGCGGCGATGGACGAGTAGACGACGAACGCGTCGAGTTCCTGGTCGGCGAGGAGGTCGTGCAGGTGCGCGGCACCAGCGGTCTTGCCGGCCGTCACCTCGGCCAGTTCGGTGGGGGTGACCGCCATGAGCGGGGTGGTCTGGGCGACGCCGGCGGTGTGCACGACGGTGCGTACCGGTGGACCGTCGGCCTGGATCCGGTCGAGCAGGGCGGCGAGGGCGGCCCGGTCGGCGGTGTCGCAGGCGGCGACGGTGACCCGGGGGCCGAGGTCGCGCAGTTCGGCCGCGAGTTCGGCGGCGCCGGGGGCGTCCGGACCGCGCCGGCTGACCAGCACGATGTGCTCGGCACCGGCCGCGGCGAGCCAGCGGGCGGCACGGGCACCGAGGCCGCCGGTGCCGCCGGTGATCAGCGCGGTCCCGGTGGGCGTGAAGCGCCGCACCGGGGGGCGGTCGCCGAGTTCCGCGCGGACCAGGCGTCGGACGAAGACGCCGGAGGCGCGGACGGCGAGCTGGTCCTCCCCGGCCGGCCCGGCGAGGATCGCGGCGAGCCGGCCGGCGGTACGGCCGTCGGGCCGGGACGGCAGGTCGACCAGGCCGCCCCAGCGGTGGGGAGCCTCGACGCTGATCACCCGGCCGAGACCCCAGATCGCACCCTGCCCGGGGTGGGTCAGCGGGTCGTACGCGGCGACGCTGGCCGCCCCCCGGGTGACCAGCCACAACGGCGCGTCGAGTTCGGCGTCGCCGAGCGCCTGGGCCAGGGCCAGGGTGGTGGCCAGGCCCGGCAAAGTGGCGTCCGCGTCGGCCGGTGGTTCCCAGGCGAGCAGGGACACCACCGCGGCGACGTCGGCCCCGGCCATGCGGGCGGCGAGCCCGGCCCGGTCGGCGTCGGGTTCGACGGTCAGCGTCACGAGTTCGGCACCGGCGTCGGTCAGCGCGGCCCGGACGTCCCGCACCGCCGGGTCGTCGTCGAGCCCGGCGGGCACCGCCAGCAGCCAGGTGCCGCCGAGGCGGGCGGCGGCCGGTTCGTCGGTCACCTGCCAGGCGGCCCGGTACCGCCAGCTGTCGAGGAGGGAGTGGGACTGCCGCTGGCGTCGCCAGTCGGCGAGGGCGGGCAGCAGGGTGCGCAGCGACTCGACGGCCTCGGCGTCGTCGACGGCGAGGGTGTCGCGCAGGGCGTCCAGGTCGGCGCGTTCGACGGCGTCCCAGAACCGGTGGTCGAGCAGGCCGGTGCCGGTGGCCGGAGCGGCGGGCTCCTCCGTGGGCACCCAGTAGTGCTGTCGTTGGAACGGGTAGGTGGGCAGGTCCACCAGGCGGCCCGGCCCGCCGGCGAACGCCGGCCGCCAGTCGACGGCCACTCCCCCGACGTACACCTCGGCGAGCGCGCGGTGGAACCGGCCGAGGCCGCCCTCACCGCGCCGGAGGCTGCCGGTGACCGTGACGGCGGCGTCGGTGACCGCCTCCGCGCTCTCCTGCACCGCCATCGTCAACACCGGATGCGCGCTGACCTCGACGATCGTGGCGTAACCGGCGGCGACCAGGGCCCGCACCGCCTCGTCGAAACGGACCGTCTGCCGCAGGTTGCGGTACCAGTACTCCGCGTCGAGGCCGGCGGTGTCCAGCCAGTCCCCCACCACCGTCGACCAGAACCGCACCCCACCGGAGCGCGGACGCAACCCGCCCAGCAGCTCCACGAGCTGGTCACGCAGCGGCTCGACATGCGGCGAGTGGGAGGCGTAGTCCACCGGCACCCGCCGGACCCGGACCTCGCGGGCCTCGTAGTGCGCCACCATCTCGTCGAGGGCGGCGACGTCACCGGACACCACCACGGACGTGGGCCCGTTCACGGCGGCGAGGGCGATCCGCCCGTCCCATCGCGTGATGGTCTCCGTCGCCTCCTCGGCGGTCGTGGCCACCGAGACCATCCCGCCGTCCCCGGCCACCCCGGCGACGACCCGACTGCGCAGCGCCACCACCGCCGCCGCGTCCTCGAGGGTCAACGCCCCCGCCACACACGCGGCGGCGATCTCACCCTGCGAGTGCCCGATCACCGCCGACGGGCGCACACCGTAGGACTCCCACAGCGCCGCCAGTGACACCCCGACGGCGAACAGGGTCGGCTGCACCACGTCCACCCGGTCCAGCGACGCCGCGCCGGGCACGGCACGCACCACGTCGAGCAGCGACCAGTCCACGTACGGACGCAACGCCTCCGCACAGGCGGTCAGCTTCTCCGCGAACACCGGCGCGGTGTCCAGCAGTTCGGCGGCCATGCCCACCCACTGCGAACCCTGCCCCGGGAACACGAAGGCCACCTCACCGGGGGCTCCGGCGGTCCCCGTGACGACCTCCGACGTGGTCCGTTCCTCGGCCAGCGCGGTCAACCCGGCGGCCAACTCGTCCCGGTCGGCGGCGAACAGCACCGCCCGGTGCTCCAGCGGCGAGCGGGAGACCACCGAGGTCCAGGCGATGTCCGCCGGGTCCAGGTCGGCCCCGGCGGCGACGTGCCCCGACCAGAGCTCGGCCTGGCGGCGCACCGCGGTGCGGGTACGGCCGGTGAGCAGCACGGGGGTGGGCGCGGGACGGTCCGGCCGCTCGGCGTCGGCGGCCGTCTGCTCGGGCTGTTCGAGGATGATGTGCGTGTTGGTGCCGCTCATCCCGAACGAGGAGACGGCGGCCCGGCGCGGCCGGTCGGCGGCCGGCCATGGCGTCGGCTCGGTGACCAGGGCGACCGCCCCGGCGGTCCAGTCGACGTGCGGGGTGGGCTCGTCGACGTGCAGGGTGGCGGGAACGACACCGTGCCGCATGGCCAGGACCATCTTGATGATCCCGGCGATGCCGGCGGCGGCCTGGGTGTGCCCGATGTTGGACTTGATCGAGCCGAGCAGCAGCGGAGCTGCCTCACCCCGGTCCTGCCCGTACGTGGCGAGCAGCGCCTGCGCCTCGATCGGGTCACCGAGGGTGGTGCCCGTACCGTGCGCCTCGACGACGTCGACCAGGTCGGGGGTGAGCTTCGCGCCGGCCAACGCCTGCCGGATGACGCGCTGCTGGGCGGGCCCGTTGGGGGCGGTGAGCCCGTTGCTGGCGCCGTCCTGGTTGACTGCCGAGCTGCGGATGATCCCGAGCACCGGGTGACCGTTGCGGCGGGCGTCGGAGAGCCGTTCGAGCAGCAGCACGCCGACACCCTCACCCCAGCCGGTGCCGTCGGCGGACGCGGCGAACGACTTGCACCGCCCGTCGGCGGCGAGGCCGCGCTGCCGGGAGAACTCGACGAACGGGCCGGGGGTGGCCAGGACGGTCGCCCCGCCTGCCAGGGCCAGGCCACACTCGCGCTGGCGCAGCGCCTGGCAGGCGAGGTGGACGGCGACGGACGACGACGAGCAGGCGGTGTCCACGGTGAGCGCGGGGCCTTCGAGCCCGAACGTGTACGCGATCCGGCCGGAGACGACACTGGCGGCGGTGCCGGTGAGGACGTACCCCTCGACGCCGGGGGCGCGGTGCATGACGGCGGCGTAGTCCTGGCCCGAGGTGCCCATGAAGACGCCGGTGCGGCTGCCGCGCAGCGACAGGGGCGCGATGCCGGCCCGCTCGAACGCCTCCCAGGTGACCTCCAGCAGCAGTCGCTGCTGCGGGTCCATGGCCACGGCCTCGCGCGGCGAGATGCCGAACAGGGCCGCGTCGAACTGTCCGGCGTCGGGCAGGAACCCGCCGGAGGCGGTGTACGAGGTGCCGGGGTTGTCGGGGTCGGGGTGGTGCAGCCGGTCGAGGTCCCAGCCCCGGTCGGTGGGGAAGCCGCCGATGGCGTCACCGCCGGCCGAGACGAACTGCCACAGCTGCTCCGGTGAGCTGATGCCGCCGGGGTAGCGGCAGCTCATGGCGACGATGGCGACCGGCTCGGACTCCTCGGCGGTGACCTCGCGCAGCCGCTGACGGGCCTGGTGCAGTTCGGTGACGACACGCGTCAGGTACTCGCGGAGCCGTGCCTCGTCCGACCTGGTCGGTCCCGAACCCTCGTTCTCCACCGGCACGTTCGTCATGGTTGGTCCCACTTCCTCGTTCTCCACCGGTACGTGACGGTGCCTCAGGAAAGCCCGAGGTCCCGGTCCAAAAGATCGAAAAGCTCCTGGTTGCTGGCCGTCCGCAGCCGGTCGGCCACGTCGGCGGCCTCGTCGGGCCGCTCGCCGGTGTCGCCCCCGGCGGCGCCGAGGCGCTCCAGCAGCCGGTGCAGCCGCATGGTGATCCGCACCCGGCCGATGTCGTCGGCCTCGCGCCGGGCGAGTAACTCCTCCAGCCGGTCCAGTTCCTCGACGGTGGGCAGCGTCTCCACCGACGCCTCACTCACCAGCTCGGCGCGCAGGTGTTCGGCGAGGGCCTGCGGGGTCGGGTAGTCGAACACCACGGAGCTGGGCGGGTTGAGCCCGGTCGCCTGCGCGAGCCGGCCGCGAAGCTCCACGGCGGTCAGCGAGTCGAAGCCGAGGTCCCGGAACGGTCGGTCGGCCTCCAGGGCGTACGGGCTGTCGTGGTCGATCACCTCGGCGGCGGCGGTGCGGATCAGGTCGACCAGCAGCCGGTTCTGCTCGCTGGCGGTGAGGTCGGCGAGTCGCTTGCGCAGGCCGCTGAGGATCTCGCCGCCGGCGTCGGTGGCCGGGTCGGGCCCGGCGCGCAGGGCCGCCACCTCGGGCAGGTCGCCGATCAGCGGCCGGGGTCGGGCGGCGGCGAAGACCGGGGCGAAGCGCGTCCATTCGACGTCGGCGACGGTGAGCACCGTCCCGTCGCCCTCGACGGCGGCGCGCAGGGCGGCCATCGCCGCCTCCCGGTCGAGCAGGGTGACCCCGCGCCGGCTCATCGCCACGGCGTGGTCGTCGCTGACCATGCCACCACCGGCCCACGGCCCCCAGTTGACCGAGAGCACCCGGGTCCGGCCGGCGGGCCGGGACTGCGCCCAGGCATCGAGGAAGGCGTTGCCGGCGGCGTACGCGCCGTGGTCGCCGACGCCCCACGCCGCGGCGATGGAGGAGAAGTAGACGACCAGTTCGAGGTCGTCCGGGTCGAGGAACTCGTCGAGGTGACGGGCGCCGGCGGTCTTGCCGGACACCACGTCGGCGAGTTCGTCGACGTCGACCACGCTGACCGGGTTGAGCCGGCCCACCCCGGCGGCGTGCACGACGGCGTGCACCGTCTCACCGTCGCCGCGCAGCCCGGCGACGAGGTCGGCGACCGCGGCCCGGTCGGCCAGGTCACAGGCGACGACGCGGCCCTGCGCGCCGAGGTCGGTCAGCTCGGCGAGCGTGTCGGCGACGCCGGGGGCGTCCGCGCCGCGCCGGCTGACCAGGATCAGTCGGCGGGTGCCGTGCCGGGCGAACCAGGTGGCGGCGAACCGGCCGATGGCGCCGGTGCCGCCGGTGATGAGCACGGTGTCCGGCGGCTGCCAGGCCGGGGCGTCGGGCAGCTCGGCGCGGGCCGCCCGGGCCAACCGCCGCAGGTGCGTGCCGTGGGGACGGACGGCGAGCTGGTCCTCGGTGTCGGTGTTGGTCAGCGCCCGCAGCAGGTGTTCCCCGGCGGCGGTGTCCAACTCCGCCGGCAGGTCGAGCAGCCCTCCCCAGTGGGCGGGGTGTTCCAGGGCGGTGACCAGACCGAGGCCCCAGGTGCTCGCCTGGGCGGGGTGGGCGATCGGGTCGCCGGGGCCGGTGGTCACGGCCTGGCGGGTGAGCAGCCACAGTGGTCCGGCCGGTGCGGCGTCGGTGACGGACTGGATGAGAGCGAGGTTGCCGACGAGTCCGGCCGGCACGTTCGGGTGGTCGGGGTAGGCGCGCTCGTCCAGGGCGAGCAGCGAGACGATCCGGCGGGACGGGCCGGCGGGCAGCAGCCCGGCCAGCTCGGTCCGGGTGACGCGGGCGCAGTCGACCGTGACGGTCCGTACGTCGCCGCCGTGCCCTTCGATTAGCTCCGCGATCCGGGCGGCGCTCTCCCCCGCCGTGCCGGCCGGGACGACCAGCAGCCAGTCCCCCGTGGCGACGCCGGCGGTGAGCCGCCGCTGCGGCCAGGTGATCCGGTAGCGCCACCCGTCGACCAGCGCGTCGGTCTGCCGCCGGCGGTGCCACTGCGCGAGGGTCGGCAGCTGGGCGCGCAGCGGCTGGTCGGGGTCGACGCCGAACCGGGTCGCCAGCGTGTCGCCGCCGTCCTCGGTCACGGCCCGCCAGAACGCCTCGTCGACGGGGCCGGCCACCGTGGCGGCCTGCGTGGTGGTGCCGACCACCTCGCCCTCGCCGACCGGCCAGTACCGCTGGTGGCGGAACGCGTACGTGGGCAGTTCGACCGGGTCGGCGGCGGGCAGCAGCGCCGACCAGTCGACGGGCAGCCCGTGGCAGTGCAGCCTGGCCAGCGCGCCGAGCAGCGTCGCCACCTCGCCCCGGCCGTGGCGCTGCGTCCCGGTGACCAGCGGTCCGCCCTCGGGCAACGCGTCGGCGGCCAGGGCGGTCAGCACGGTGTCGGGGCCGACCTCCAGCAGCGTGCCGACCCCGAGGTCACGCAGGTGGGTGACGGTGTCGGCGAACCGGACCGCCTCTCGCACGTGCCGGACCCAGTAGTCCGGGGTGCAGACCAGCTCCGGGTCGGCGACCCGGCCGGTCAGGTTGGACACCAGCGGCACGGTCGGCGGGGCGTAGTCGAGCCGGGCGGCGACGGTGGCGAACTCGGCCAGCATCGGTTCCATCAGCGGGCTGTGGAACGCGTGGCTGACGTTGAGCCGCTTGGTGCGTACGCCGAGGGCGGTGAAGTGCCCGGCCAGTTCGGTGAGCGTGTCGCCGTCCCCGGAGACCACCACGGCGGCCGGCCCGTTGACGGCGGCGACGGCCACCCGGTCGGCGTACGGGACGAGGGTGTCGGTGACCTCGGTCTCCCCGGCGGCGACGGCGAGCATCCCGCCGCCGGCCGGCAGGGCCTGCATGAGCCGTCCCCGGTTGCCGACCAGGGCGCAGGCGTCCGGCAGGCTGAGCACGCCGGCCACGTGGGCGGCGGTGATCTCGCCCACGGAGTGCCCGGCTACCAGGTCGGGGCGCACCCCCCAGCCGGCCAGGAGCCGGTGCAGCGCCACCTCGACGGCGAACAGCCCGGCCTGGGTGAAGACGGTCTGGTCGAGCAGGTCGGCGTCGGCGCTGCCCTCGGCGGCGAAGAGCACGGTCTTCAACGGCCGGGGCAGGTGGGCGTCGAGGTGCTGGCAGACCTCGTCGAGGGCCTCGGCGAAGTCGGGGAACGCCCGGTACAGCTCGCGGCCCATGCCGGCGTGCTGCGCGCCCTGCCCGGAGAAGAGCATGGCGACGGTGCCGGCGGACGCGGCGACGTCCCGGGTGACGCCCGGATGGGTCTGCCCGGCGGCGAGCGCCCGCAGCCCGGCCAGGTACCCGTCCCGGTCGGCGGCGAGCAGCACGGCCCGGTGCCGCAGGTGGGACCGGCCGGTGGCCAGGGTCCGGGCGACGGCGGCGGAATCGGCGGCGGGCGCCGCGCTGGTCCAGTCGGCGAGCCGGGCCGCCTGGGCGCGCAGGCCGTCCTCGTCGTTGCCGGAGACCGTCCAGGGCAGCAGCGGCAGCGCGGGTGGCCCCGCCGGGGCGGGCGGGTCGGTGTCGACGGGCGGGGCCTGTTCGAGGATGACGTGGGCGTTGGTGCCGCTGACCCCGAAGGCGGAGACCGCCGCCCGGCGCGGCCGGTCCACCCCCGGCCACGGGGTGGCCTCGGTGAGCAGCGTGACCGCGCCCTCCGACCAGTCCACCTGCGGGGTGGGCTCGTCGACGTGCAGGGTCGGCGGGAGCAGGTCGTGCTGGAGCGCCATCACCATCTTGATCACACCGGAGACGCCTGCGGCGGCCTGGGTGTGGCCGAGGTTCGACTTGACCGAACCGAGCAGCAGCGGCCGGTCGGCGGGCCGGTCCTGCCCGTACGTGGCGAGCAGGGCCTGCGCCTCGATCGGATCACCGAGTCGGGTGCCGGTGCCGTGGCCGTCGACGACGTCCACGTCGGCGGGGGTGAGCCGGGCGTTGGCCAGGGCCTGCCGGATGACCCGCTGCTGGGCGGGGCCGTTCGGGGCGGTGAGACCGTTGGACGCGCCGTCGGAGTTGGTGGCGCAGCCGCGGACGACGGCGAGGATCCGCCGACCGTCGCGGCGGGCGTCGGAGAGACGCTGGAGGAGCACCAGTCCGGCCCCCTCACCCCAGCCGGTGCCGTCGGCCGCCCCCGCGAAGGACTTGCACCGGCCGTCGGCGGCGAGGCCACGCTGCCGGGAGAACTCCAGGAACGGGCCGGGGGTCGCCATCACGGTGACGCCGCCGGCGACCGCCATGTCGCACTCGCCGGCCCGCAGCGACTGCACGGCCAGGTGCAGGGCGACCAGCGACGAGGAGCAGGCCGTGTCGACGCTGACCGCCGGCCCCTGGAGGCCGAAGGTGTAGGAGAGCCGGCCGGAGAGCACCGCCGCGACGTTGCCGGTGGCCTGGTAGCCCTCGGTCTCGGCCCGTGCGGCCATGAGCAGGGTCGCGTAGTCCTGGCCGTTGGTGCCGACGAAGACGCCGGTGCTGGTGTCCCGCGCGTCGGCGGGGGCGATGCCGGCCCGCTCGAACAGTTCCCAGCCGGTCTCCAGCAGCAGCCGCTGCTGCGGGTCCATCACCAGCGCCTCGCGGGGCGAGATGCCGAACAGGCCGGCGTCGAAGCCCTCGGCCTCGGCGAGGAAGCCACCCTCCCGCGCGTACGAGGTGCCCGGGGTGTCGGGGTCGGGGTCGTACAGGGCGTCGAGGTCCCAACCCCGGTTGGCGGGGAACCCGGCGATCGCGTCGCGCCCCTCGGCGACCAGCCGCCACAGGTCCTCCGGGCTCGCCACCCCGCCGGGGTAGCGGCAGCTCATCGCCACGATCGCGATGGGTTCGTCGAGGGCGGCGGCCTTCGTGGGGGCGTCGACCTGCTCGGTGACGCCGAGGATGCGGTCGGCCAGCCAGCCGGCGAGCAGCGCCGGGGTGGGCCGGTCGAAGACCAGTGTGGCGGGGAGCTTCAGCCCGACCGCCTCGCCGAGCCGGTTACGCATCTCCACGGCGCTCAGCGAGTCGAAACCGATCTCGCGGAACGGTTGGTCGGCGGCGATCGCCTCCGCCGAGGCGTGCCCGAGCACGGCCGCGGCGTGCATCCGGACCAGCTCCAGCAGGGTACGACGGCGTTCCGCCTCGGCCACTCCGGCGAGCCGGGCGCGCAGCGGGGACACCTGGGCGGGCCCGTCGTCGTCCAGGGCGCGGGCGGCGACGAGCCGGGCGACCTCCGGGACGTCCTCGATCAGTGGCCGGGGGCGGGTCAGCGCGTAGGTCTGGTGGAACCGGTCCCAGGCGATGTCGCCGACGGTGAGGGTGACCTCGTCGCGCGCGAGAGCCTGGGCGAGCACGGTGACGGCCAGGTCGGGGCGCATCGGCCGGACACCGGAGCGGAACATCTGGTCGGCACCCTCGGCCGCCATCATCCCGCCGCCGTCCCAGGCGCCCCAGGCCACGGCGGTGGCGGGCAGGCCCCGACGACGGCGGTTCTCGGCGAGGGCGTCGAGGAAGGCGTTGCCGGCGGCGTAGCCGCCCTGGAATCCGCCGCCCCAGATCCCGGCGCCGGAGGAGAAGAGGACGAAGGCGGCCACGTCGTCGCCGAACGTCGCGTCGAGGTTGACGGCGCCGGCGACCTTGGCGTGCAGGCTGTCGGCGAGCCCGGTCACGTCGATGCCGGCGAGCGGGCCGGCCTGGGCGACGCCTGCGGCGTGGAAGACCGCGTCGATCCGGACGTCCTGCCCGGCGAGCCGGTCGAGCAGTGCGTGCAGCGAGTCCGGGTCGGTCACGTCGCAGGCCGCCACCGTCACGGTCGTGCCGAGGGCGGTCAGCTCCGCCTCCAGTTCGGCCGCGCCGGTCGTCGCCGGGCCCTGTCGGCTGGTCAGCACCAGGTGGGACGCGCCCTCGCGGGCCAGCCACCGGGCCACGTGCGTGCCGATCGCGCCGAGGCCGCCGGTGACCAGGACGGTGCCGGCGGGACGCCATCCGGCGGCGTCCGACCGGGTGTCGGTGTCGACGCGGACGAGCCGGCGGGCGAACAGGCCGGAGGTGCGTACGGCGATCTGGTCCTCGTGCCCGACGCCGGCGAGGGCGGCGGCGAGCCGGCCCCGGGCCCGCCGGTCCAGGGTGGCCGGCAGGTCGACGAGGCCGCCCCAGCGGTCGACGTGTTCCAGTGCGACGACCCGGCCGAGGCCCCAGACCAGGGCCTGCCGGGGATGGTCGAGCGGATCCGCGCGGCCGGTGGAGACGGCGCCCCGGGTGGCGCACCACAGCGGTGCGGCGATCCCGGCGTCACCGAGGGCCTGCACGAGGGCGAGGGTGCCGGCGAGCCCGGCGGACACGACCGGACGGTCCGGGTGGTCGGCCTCGTCGAGGGCGAGCAGGGAGAACACGCCGGCGACGGCGTCGGTGCCGAGGTCGGCGAGCTGCCCGGCGAGCGCCGCGCGGTCCGGGTCGGCGACGGTCACCGGCACGACGTCCGCGCCGGCCTCGCCGAGGGCCTGGACGACCTGCCCGACCAGCGGATCGCCCGCGTATGCGGCTGGCGCGACGAGCAGCCAGGACCCGCCCAGCCGGGCGGACGACGCGACGGGCAGCGGCTTCCAGCGCACCCGGTACCGCCAGGCGTCCGTGGTGGACTCGTCGCGGCGGCGCTGCCGCCACTCGGACAACACCGGCAGCGCCTCGCCGAGCGCCCGCGCCCCGGTCTCGTCGACGCGCATGGCGGCGGCCAGCGCGTCGGCGTCGGACCGCTCGACAGCGTCCCAGAAATGGCGGTCGACGGGGTCGTCGGCGGTGGCCGCCGGCCCGATCCGCACCGGCGTCTCGGGCCAGTACCGCTGCCGGTGGAACGCGTATGTGGGCAGCGGTACGGCGGGACCCGGACGCACGCCGCAGACGGTGGTCCAGTCCGCGTCGACGCCGTGGACGTGCAACTCGGCCAGGGCGGTGAGCATGCGACGCCACCCGCCCGCGTCACGGCGCAGGGTGTTGACCACGGCCGCCTCGTGCTCACCGGAGTCGATGGTCTCCTGCATGCCGAAGCTGAGCACCGGGTGCGGGCCGACCTCCAGGAAGACCTGGTGACCGTCGGCGAGCAGGTTGCGCATCGCCTCCTCGAAGTTCACCGTCTCGCGCAGGTTCCGGTACCAGTAGCCGGCGTCGAGGGTGGTGGAGTCGGTCTGCCGGCCGGTGAGCGCCGAGTAGAACGCCAGCTCGGCGGGGCGGGCGGTGACCCCGTCGAGGCTGGCCAGGAGCCGGTCCCGGACGGCCTCGACGTGCGGCGAGTGGGAGGCGTAGTCGACGTCGATGGGGCGGGTGCGCACGTCGTCGGCCGCGCAGGCGGCGGTCAGCTCGTCGAGGGCGTCCGGGTCGCCGGCGACCACCACCGACCCGGGGCCGTTGACGACGGCCACGCAGAGCCGGCCGTCCCACCGGGTCAGCAGCTCGCGGACCCGGTCGGCGGGCAGGGCGACCGACAGCATGCCGCCCCGGCCGACGATGTCGGCGAGCACCTGACTGCGCAGGGCCACGATCCTGGCGGCGTCCTCCAGGGAGAGGGCACCGGCCACGCAGGCGGCGGCGATCTCCCCCTGGGAGTGCCCGACCACCGCGGCCGGTCGTACGCCGAGCGAGCGCCACAGCCGGGCCAGGGAGACCATCACCGCCCACAGGGTGGGCTGCACGACGCCGGAGGCGACCAGCGGCGGGGCGTCGTCGGTGCCGCGCAGCACGTCGGTCAGCGACCAGTCGACCCAGGGCGCGAGGACGGCCTCGCACTCGGCGATGGACGCGGCGAACACCGGCGAGTCCACCAGCAGGTCGGCGGCCATGCCGGGCCACTGCGAGCCGTGGCCGGAGAAGACGAAGACGGGGCCGGCGTTGCGCAGGGCCGCGCCGGTCACCACGGCGGGAACGGTGTCGCCGTCGGCGAGCGCGGTCAGACCCCTGGTCAGGTCGGCCTGGTCCTGGCCGAGCACGACGGCCCGGTGCGGGAACGCCGCCCGGGTGGTCGCCAGGGCGTACGCCACCCCGGCCGGTTCGATCTCGGGGTGCGCGGCGAGGTGCGAGCGCAGCCGGACGGCCTGCTCCCGCAGCGCGGCCCGGTCGGCGGCGGACAGCACGAGCGGGACGACCCCGGCGTCGGCGGCGACGCCCGGCCGGAACTCGCCGACCACGGTGGACTCGGGAGCCTGCTCCAGCACGACGTGCGCGTTGGTGCCGGAGATCCCGAACGACGACACCGCCGCCCGACGCGGCCGGTCCACGGCCGGCCACGGCGTGGCCTCCGTCGCCAGGGCCACCGCACCGGCGGTCCAGTCGACGTGCGGGGACGGCTCGTCGACGTGCAACGTCGACGGGACCGTGCCGTGCCGCATCGCCAGGACCATCTTGATCACCCCGGCCACCCCGGCGGCGGCCTGGGTGTGCCCGATGTTCGACTTGATCGACCCGAGCAGCAACGGTCGGTCGTCCGGCCGGTCCTGCCCGTAGGTGGCCAGCAGGGCCTGCGCCTCGATCGGGTCCCCGAGGGTGGTACCGGTGCCGTGCGCCTCGACCGCGTCCACGTCGGCGGGGGTCAGCCGGGCGTTGGCGAGGGCCTGCCGGATCACCCGCTGCTGCGACGGACCGTTCGGCGCGGTCAACCCGTTCGACGCACCGTCGGAGTTCACGGCGGTCCCCCGGACCACGGCGTAGATCCGCCGGCCGTCCCGCTGGGCGTCGGAGAGCCGCTGCACCAGCAGCACGCCCACCCCCTCGCCCCAACCGGTGCCATCGGCGGACGCCGCGAACGACCTGCACCGGCCGTCGGCCGACAGGCCACGCTGGCGCGAGAACTCGATGAACGTGCCCGGCGTGGCCATCACCGTCACACCACCGGCCAGCGCCAGGTCACACTCCCCCGACCGCAACGCCTGCACGGCGAGGTGCAGGGCGACCAGCGACGAGGAGCAGGCGGTGTCGACGGTGACGGCGGGGCCCTCCAGGCCGAACGTGTAGGCGACCCGCCCCGACAGGACGCTGCCCGAGCTGCCGGTGCCGATGTAGCCCTCCACCTCGGCGGGCAGGTCGAGCAGCCGCGACGCGTAGTCGTGGTACATGACGCCGGCGAACACGCCCGTACGACTGCCGCGCAGCCGCCTCGGGTCCAGGCCGGCCGACTCGAACGTCTCCCACGACGCCTCCAGCAGCAGCCGCTGCTGCGGATCCATGGCCAGGGCCTCGCGGGGGCTGATGCCGAAGAACGCCGGGTCGAACTCCGCCGCCCCGTACAGGAAACCGCCGTGCCGGGTGTACGACGTGCCGCTGCTGTTCGGATCCGGGTCGAACAACGAGTCCAGGTCCCAGCCCCGGTCGGCCGGGAACTCGCCGATCCCGTCACCGCCCGCCGCCAGCAACTCCCACAACTGGTCCGGGTTGTCCACCCCACCCGGGTACCGGCACGCCATGCCCACGATCGCGACCGGCTCGTCGACGCGGGTGCTGGTCACCGTCTCGGTCGCGGACACCGTGGCACCCCGGCCGCCGACCAGTTCGGCGTACACCTGGGCGGCCAGGATCTGCGGGGTCGGGTAGTCGAAGACCAACGTCGAGGCCAGCCGCAGGCCGGTGGCGGCGTTGATCCGGTTGCGCAGGTCCACCGCGGTCAGCGAGTCGAAGCCCAGCTCCCGGAACGCCCGGTCCGCCGGCACCGCCTCCGCCCCGCCGTGCCCGAGCACCTGGGCCACCAGACCCCGCACGAGGGTGTCGACCTGGTCACGGGCCTCCTGCGGCTCCAGGTCGACCAGTCGGTCGGCCCAGTTGCCCCGGCCGGCCTGCCGCCGGGCGGTGACCGTGCCGAGCAGCGCCCGCAGCAGCGACGGCACCTGCCCGGCGACGACCTGCGACCGCATCGCCGGCACGTCGATGACGGCGGGCACGAGCGCGGCCCGGTCGGCGGACACCGCGGCGTCGAGCAGTTCCAGACCCGTCCGGGCGTCCATCGGGGTCAGGCCGGCCCGTGCCGACCGGGCCCGGTCGGCCTCGGAGACCGACGCGGCCATGCCGGGCGTGTCCCACATGCCCCACGCCAGGCTGACCGCCGGCAGGCCCACCTGGCGGCGGTGCGCGGCGAGGGCGTCGAGGAACGTGTTCGCGGCGGCGTAGGCGGCCTGGCCCGGGGAGCCGAGGACACCCGCCACGGACGAGAACAGCACGAACAGGTCGAGATCCAGACCGAGGGTCGCCTCGTGCAGCCACCAGCCGGCGGTGGCCTTGGGCGCCAGGACGCCGGCCAGGCGCTCCGGGCTGATCGCCGAGACCACGCCGTCGTCGAGCACGCCGGCGGTGTGCACCACGCCGGCCAGTCGGCCGGGAACGCCGGTGACCAGCGCGGCCACCCGGTCCCGGTCGGTGACGTCGGCGGCGACCACCTCGACCCGGGCACCGAGGCCGGTCAACCGCTCGGCGAGCGCCTCCGCGCCGGGAGCGGCCGGACCCTGCCGGGACACCAGCAGCAGCGACCGCACGCCGTGCGCGGTGACCAGGTGCTCCGCGACGAGGGCGCCGAGCGCCCCGGTGCCGCCGGTCACCAGCACCGTGCCGTCGCCGACAGTGGGCGCCGACCTCTCGGAGGCCGGCGCGGCGCGGACGAGACGGGGGGTCAGCACCGCGTCGGCGCGCAGCGCCACCTGCCCCCCGGTGGCCGGCAGGTCTTCGACGACGCCGGCCAGCACGGCGAGGGTGGCGGCGTCCGGGTCCCGGTCGAGGTCGGCCAGGACGATGCGACCCGGGTGCTCGGACTGGGCCGAGCGGAGCAGGCCCCACACGGCTGCGCCGGCCAGGTCGGCGAGCTGGTCGGCGTCCCGGGCCGCCACCGCGCCCCGGGTCAGCACCACCAGCCGGGAGTCGGCGAGGGCGTCGGCGGCCAACCACGCCTGCACCGTCGCGAGCACGTCCGAGGCGGCGGCCCGGACGGACTCCGGCACGGCCGTGCCGGGCGGTGCTCCGCCAGCACCCGGGCCGGCGGCCCCGGCCACCGGCAGCACCAGGGTGCGCGGCAGCGGCCCGGCGTCGGTCGCGCCGGTCAGCACGGCCGCCACGTCGGCGTACCCGGGCAGGTCGGCGTACCCGGGCAGGTCGGCGTACCCGGGCAGGTCGGCGGCCTCGGTTCCGGGTGGGCCGGCGAGCAGCGCCCAGCCGGACAGGTCGGCGACGGGCGTGACCTCCTCGGCCTGCCAGGCGACCTCGAACATCGACCGGGCCACGGCGCCGGGAGCGGCCAGGCCGGTCATCTCCCGCAGGACCAGGGTGTCCACCGACACCACGGGGGTGCCGGAGCCGTCGGCGGCCACCAGCCGCACCGCCGAGCCGTCGGCGGTCAGCCGTACCCGCAGCGCCGCCGCGCCGGACGCGTGAACCTGGACGCCCTCGAACGCGAACGGCACCCGGGGGCCACCGCCCGCCTCGGCCAGCAGCAGCCCGACGGGGTGCAGGGCGGCGTCCAGCAGCGCCGGGTGCACCGCGAAGCTGCCCGCGACCTCGGCGAGGTCCTCCGGCAGGGCGACCTCGGCGTACACCTCGCCGTCGCCGGCCCAGAGGCGGCGCAGCCCCTGGAACGCCGGCCCGTAGGCGAGGCCGTGCCCGGCCATCGCGTCGTACCAGTCGTCGAGCGCGATCTCGGTCGCCGCGGCGGGCGGCCACGACCCGAGGCCGGGCTCGTCGGCGGTGGCCGGTTCCAGCACGCCCTCGGCGTGCCGCAGCCAGCCGGCGTCCGGGTCGTCCTCCGACTGGGAGTGCACGGTGACCGCGCGGGCGCCGGCGTCGTCGGCGGGGCCGACGCGCACCTGCACCCGGGTGCCGCCGGCGGCGGGCAGGACCAGCGGCGCGGCGACGGCCAGCTCCCGTACCCGGGAGACGCCGATCTCGTCGCCGGCCCGCACCGCGAGCTCGACCAGCGCGGTGCCGGGCAGCACCACCGTGCCGGAGACCGCGTGGTCGGCCAGCCACGGGTGGGTGGCCAGCGACAGCCGGCCGGTGAGCAGCACCATGTCCTCGCCCGCGACGGAGACCGCCGCGCCGAGCAGCGGGTGCCCGGCCGCGCCCAGGCCGGCGCCGGAGACGTCGGCGAGCCGGCCGACCGGCTCCAGCCAGTACCGCTCGTGCTGGAAGGCGTACGTGGGCAGGTCGATCCGACGGGCGCCGGCACCGGCGAACAGGGCGTTCCAGTCGACGGCGAGACCGTCGGCGTGCAGCTGGGCGAGGGCCTCCAGGACGGCGCGGGCCTCGGGCCGGTCCTTGCGGTTCAGCGGCACCAGCACCGCCGTCGGGTCGGTGAGGCAGCTCTGCGCCATCGCGGTGAGCACCCCGTTGGGGCCCAGCTCCACCCACGTGCCGACGCCGGCCCCGGCCAGGTGGTCGACCGCGTCGGCGAAGCGTACGGCCTCCCGCACGTGACGCACCCAGTAGCCGGGGCTGCTCAGCTGCTCCGGTTCGGCGACCCGGCCGGTCAGGTTCGACACGATCGGCACGGTGGGCGGCCGGAACGTCAGCCCCTCCGCGACCGCCGCGAACTCGGCGAGCATCGGGTCCATGAGGGCGCTGTGGAAGGCGTGGCTGACCCGGAGCCGGTGGGTGGGCACGCCCCGGGCAGCCCAGACCGCGGCCACCTCGTCGACGGCCTCGGCGTCGCCGGAGACGACCACGGCGGTGGGACCGTTGACGGCGGCGATGTCGACCCGACCGGCGATGTCGGCCAGTGACCGGGCCACGGCCGCCTCGTCGGCGCCGACGGCGAGCATCGCTCCGCCGGCCGGCAGGGCCTGCATGAGCCGGCCCCGGGCGGCGACCAGCGCGGCGGCGTCGGCGAGGGTGAGGACCCCGGCGACGTGCGCGGCGGCCAGTTCGCCGATCGAGTGGCCGACCAGGAAGTCGGGGACGAGCCCGAACGAACCGGCGAGCCGGAACAGCGCAACCTCGACGGCGAACAGCCCGGCCTGGGTGAAGACCGTCTGGTTCAGCAGGGCGGCCTCGGCCGAGTCCGCCGGGGCGAACAGCACCTCGCGCAGCGGGCGGGGCAGGTGCGGGTCGAGCTGCGCGCAGACCTCGTCCAACGCGGAGGCGAAGACGGGGAACGCGGCGTACAGCTCGCGTCCCATGCCGGCACGCTGGGCACCCTGGCCGGAGAAGAGGAACGCGACCCGGCCGCGAGCGGTGGCGGTGCCGGTGACCACGGCGGGAGACAACTCGCCGGCGGCGAGGGCCCGCAGCCCGGCGAGCAGGTCGGCACGGTCGGTGGCGAGGACCACGGCCCGCCGGTCCAGCCCCGCCCGGCGGAGCCCGGACACGGCGACGTCCACCGGCTCCACGGTGTCGTCGGCGGCCAGGTGCTCGGCCCAGCGGCGGGCCTGCGCGGCGAGGGACTCGGCGCTGCGGGCGGAGAGCGGGACCGGCACCAGCGGCGGCGCGACGGCCGGCGTCACCGGCTCGGACTCCTCTTCGGCGGGGGCCTGCTCGACGATGACGTGGGCGTTGGTGCCGCTGATGCCGAACGACGACACGGCGGCCCGCCGCTCGCGCCCGGTCGCCGGCCAGGGGCGGGGCTCGGTGAGCAGTTCGACGGCACCGGCCGACCAGTCGATGTGCGGGGACGGTTCGTCGACGTGCAGGGTGCGCGGCAGCACTCCGTGCCGCATCGCCAGGACCATCTTGATGATTCCGGCAGCCCCGGCGGCGGCCTGGGTGTGGCCGAGGTTGGACTTCACCGAACCGAGCCAGAGCGGCTGCCCGCCGGTGCGGTCCTGCCCGTACGTGGCGAGCAACGCCTGCGCCTCGATCGGGTCGCCGAGGGTGGTGCCGGTGCCGTGGGCCTCGACGACGTCGACGTCCGCCGGGGAGAGCCGCGCGTTGGCCAGGGCCTGCCGGATCACCCGCTCCTGGCTGGGGCCGTTCGGGGTGGTCAGGCCGCTGCTCGCGCCGTCCTGGTTGACCGCGCTGCCCCGGATCACCGCGAGGACGCGTCGACCGTCGCGTCGTGCGTCGGAGAGGCGCTGGAGCAGCAGTACGCCGACACCCTCGGCCCAGCCGGTGCCGTCGGCGGACGCGGCGAACGACTTGCACCGCCCGTCGGCGGCGAGCCCGCGCTGCCGGGAGAACTCGGCGAAGACGCCGGGGGTGGACAGCACGGTGACCCCGCCGGCCAGGGCGAGGTCGCAGTCCCGCTGGCGCAACGCCTGCACGGCGAGGTGCACGGCGACCAGCGACGAGGAGCAGGCCGTGTCGATGGTGACGGCCGGCCCTTCGAGGCCGTAGGTGTACGCGACCCGGCCCGACACGACGCTGCCGGAGTTGCCGGTGCCCAGGTATCCCTCCACGCCTTCGGGCAGGTCGAGCACCCGGGAGGCGTAGTCGTGGTACATCACCCCGGCGAACACCCCGGTGCGGCTGCCGCGCAGTCGGTGCGGGTCGAGGCCGGCGGACTCGAACGCCTCCCAGGCGCTTTCCAGCAGCAGCCGCTGCTGCGGGTCCATGGCGAGGGCCTCGCGCGGCGAGATGCCGAACAGGGCCGGGTCGAACTCGGTGGCCTCGTAGAGGAAGCCGCCCTTGTCGGTGTACGAGGTGCCCGGGTTGTCCGGGTCGACGGAGAAGAGCCGTTCGAGGTCCCAGCCCCGGTCGGTCGGGAAGTCCCCCACCCCGTCCCGCCCGTCGGCGACCAACTGCCACAGGTCGTCCGGGCTCTGGACGCCACCCGGGTAGCGGCAGGCCATGCCGACGATGGCCATCGGCTCCCGGTCCTTCGCCTCCACCTCGCGCACGCGCCGCCGCGCCTCGCGCAGGTCCGTCGTGGCGCGCCGGAGGTAGTCGAGGAACTCTTCCTCAGTGGGCATCGAGCCACTCCGTATCGTGGTCAGAGGTCCGGTGCATCGCCGGTCAGCCCGTTCCGAGCTCGTCGTCGAGAAGGCCGAACAGTTCCTCGGCGCTGGCGGTGCTGAGGTTCCCGTCGCCCGTCGCGGCGTCGCCGGCGTCGCCCTCGGTGTACGTCCACATCGACAGCAGCTCGCGCAGCCGGGCGGCGACGGCGGTGCGGTCGGTGTCGTCGGTGGCGACCGCGCGCATCACGGTCTCCAGCTTGTTCAGTTCGCCCAGCACGGACAGCGCGTTGGTGGTCCGTTCGGCCAGCAGCGCGCCGCGCAGGTGGGCGACCATCGCGCCGGTGGTCGGCCGGTCGTAGATCAGGGTGGACGGCAGGCGCAGCCCGGTGGCGGCGGCGAGCCGGTTGCGGAACTCCACCGCGGTCAGCGAGTCGAAGCCCAGCTCCACGAAGCCCTTCTCCTCGTCGATGTCGCGGATCGACGAGTAGCCGAGCACCGCCGCCGCGTGGGTGCGAACCAGGTCGGACAGCACCCGGTCGCGCTCCCCCTCGGCGGTGGCGGCGAGGGTGTCGCGCAGCGCGGTCGCCGCGTCGGCCGGCGCGACGGCCGACGCCGGGGCGGCCCCGGCCGCACGGACCAGGCCGTGCAGCAGCCGGGGAAGCGCCGGGCCGAGCCGGCCGAGCAGCCCGTGGTCCAGGTTCACCGGTACGACCACCGCGTCCCCGAACCGCAGCGCCTCGCTGAACAGCTCCATGCCCTCGTCGGCGTCGAGCGGGTGGAAGCCGGCGCGGCTCATCCGCTGCTCGTCGACGTGCCCCTGTGGCCCGCCGGGCTCGTCGGGGTTGGCCCACGGCCCCCACGCCATCGAGGTGACGGCCAGTCCGCTCGACCGACGGTGGTGGGCGAGCGCGTCGAGGAAGGCGTTCGCGGCGGCGTGGTTGGCCTGGCCGGGGCCGCCGAACAGCCCGGACGCGGAGGAGAACAGCACGAACGCGGCGAGGCCCAGCTTCTCGGTCAGCTCGTGCAGGTGCCAGGCGGCGTCCACCTTCGGCCCGAGGACGGTGTCGAACCGGGCCGGGGTGAGCGCCGGCAGCACCCCGTCGTCGAGGATGCCGGCGGCGTGCACGACGCCGACCAGCGGCCGGTCGGCGGGGATCTCGTCGAGCAGCACGGCGAGGGCGTCCCGGTCGGTGACGTCGGCGGCGACGACCTGGGCGGCGGCGCCGAGCGCGGTCAGCTCGGAGACGAGGTCCGCCGCGCCGGGCGCGTCGGCGCCGCTGCGGCTGACCAGCAGCAGGCGGGGCACCCCGTGCCGGGTGACCAGATGGCGGGCGACCAGCCGGCCGAGCACGCCGAAGGCCCCGGTGACCAGGACGGTGCCGGCGGACAGGTCGGGTGCCGGCCGGTCCTGCGGCGGTGGTCCGACCCGCACCAGCCGGGGCGCCCGTAGCTGCCCGGCCCGCACGGCGAGCTGCGGTTCCCCGGTGGCCAGGGCGGCCGGCAGCGCGACCACCGAACGGGGGTCGTCGTCGAGGTCGAGCAGCACGAACCGGCCGGGGTTCTCCGACTGGGCGGAACGGACGAGGCCCCACGCCGTGGCGGCGGGCAGGTCGGCGGGCCGCTCGTCGTCGACGCTGACCGCGCCCCGGGTGACGACGACGAGCCGGGAGTCCGCCAGTGGTTCCCGACGGAGCCAGTCCTGCGCCAACGCCAGCGTCTCGTGGGTGACCAGGTGCGCGGACCGCGCGGGGCTCGGCTCGTCGGCGCGTCCCCCCACGAGGACGGCGACCACCGCGTCGGGGACGGCCGCCCCGGCGGTCACGGCTGCCTCGAGTTCGGCCAGGTCGCGGTACGCCTCGATGCCCGGCCAGCCCTCGGCGTCGCCGAGCACGGCGATGTGGGCGGGTCGGTCCGTCCCCGGTTCGGGGGCGACCCAGTCGAGCCGGTGCAGCGACCGGTTGGCCGTGCGACGGGCCGCGTTGAGCTGGTCGGAGCTGATCGGCCGCAGCACGAGGGCGTCGAGGGAGGCGACGGGCGTGCCGCCGGTGTCGGTGACGGTCGCCGCCACCGACCCCTCGGTCGCGGTGAGCCGCACCCGCAGTTCGCGGGCCCGGGTGGGCTGGACGTCCAGCCCGGTCCAGGAGAACGGCAGCCCGGGCTGCGCCGCACCGGGCCGGGTCGGGGCATCCGCGGCGCGGTCGAGGGCGCTGGCGCCGATGGCGTGCAGGGCAGCGTCGAGCAGCGCCGGGTGCACCGAGAACGGGACGGTGTCGGTGGCGGCGGAGTCGTCGAACGCCACCTCGGCCAGGATGTCGTCGCCGTGTCGCCAGGCGGCGCGCAGCGCCCGGAAGACGGGGCCGTAGTGGTAGCCCTGGTCGGCGAGGTGCGAGTAGAGCGTGTCCAGCGGGATCGGTTCGGCGTCGGCGGGCGGCCAGGCGCCGGTCGGGGCCACGGTCACCGCCCGGGTGGGGGCGAGCAGGCCGGTGGCGTGCCGCTGCCACTGTCGGGCCGTCGCCGGCCGGTCGGCTCCGTCGTCGACACACGAGTGGACGGTCACCTGCCGGCAACCGTCGCCGTCGGCCGGACCGACGCGGACCCGCAGGTCGACGCCGCCGGCCTGCGGGACGACGAGCGGCGCCTCCAGCACCAGTTCCGCCACGTGGGCGGTGTCCACCGTCCGACCGCTCCAGGACGCCAACTCGACCAGGGCGGTGCCGGGCAGCAGCACGGTGCCGAGCACGGCGTGGTCGGCCAGCCACGGGTGGCTGCCGAGCGAGATCCGCCCGGTGAGCAGCAGGCCGTCGTCGCCGGGCAGGTCGGCCACGGCGCTGAGCAACGGGTGGTCCACGGCGTCGAGACCCACGGACGGCAGTCCGGCCCGACCGGTTCCGCCCCGGGCGAGCCAGTACCGGTCCCGCGCGAACGGGTAGGTGGGCAGGTCGACCGTCGGCGTCGGGGTGAGGACCGTCGTCCAGTCGACGGGCAGACCGATCGCGTGGGCGGTGGCCAGGCTGGTCAGCAGTCGTTGCGGGTCGTCGTCGCCCCGGCGCAGGGTGCCCAACGCGTGACCGGACGCCCCGGCGTCGTCCAGGATCGCCGTGATCGGCATCGTCAGCACCGGATGCGCCGACACCTCCACGAAGCTCGTGTGTCCGGCCTCGATCGCCACCCGCACCGCCGCGTCGAACCGCACCGGGTTCCGCAGGTTCTCGTACCAGTAGGTGCCGTCCAGCACCGACGGATCAGCCCACTCACCCGTCAACGTCGACACCATCGGCGTGTGCCCGACCTGCGGGGCGAGGCCCGCCAGATCCGCCAGCATCCGCTCCCGGATCTGCTCCACCGCCGGCGAGTGCGACGCGTAGTTGAACCGGATCGGCCGCGCCCGCACCCCCTGCGCCCGGCAGGTGTCGACCAACTCCGCCACCTGCCGCGGCGGACCCGACACCACGACCATGCCCGGCCCGTTCACCACCCCGACCACCACGTCGGGGAAGTCCACCAACCGGGCCGCGACCTCCTCGGCGGGCAGGTCCACCGCCGCCATCGCCCCCGTACCCGCGAGCCCCGCCAACGCCCGAGCCCGCAGAATCACCGCCCGCGCCGCGTCCTCCAGCGACAGCACACCGGCCACACACGCCGCCGCGATCTCACCCTGCGAATGGCCGATCAGAAGCCGTGGCACCACTCCAGCCGAACGCCACACCTGCGCCAGAGCGACACCGACCGCGAACAGAACCGGCTGCAACACCTCCACCCGGTCCAGCCACGACTCGTCGTCGCCGGTCAGCACCGAGACGATGTCCACGTCCAGGTACGCCGCGAACGCCCGCTGACACTCCGCCAGCCGCGCGTCGAACACCGGGCACCGACCCACCAGACCAGCGGCCATCCGCACCGACTGACCACCCTGCCCCGGGAACACGAACACCACCCCGGGCCCCGCGTCACCGGCCACACCCGACACCACGTTCGTCGCCGACGCTCCGGTCGCCAGCGCGTCCAGCCCGGACAGCAGGTCGTCCGTGCCCGTCCCGACCACCGCGGCGCGGTGTTCCAGCGCGGCCCGGGTGGTGGCGAGGGACCAGGCCACGGCCGCCGGGGCGAGCCCGTCGTTCTCGCGGACGCGTCGGGCGAGCCGTTGCGCCTGGTCGCGCAGCGCCGGGGCGGACCGGGCGGACAGCGGCCAGATCAGCGGCTCCGCCCCGACCAGCCCGGTCCCGGACCCGTCGGTGGCGGGTACGTCGGGCTCCGCCTCGTCCGCCGGCTGCTCGACGATGACGTGGGCGTTGGTGCCGGAGATGCCGAACGACGACACCGCCGCCCGACGCGGCCGGTCCACCGCCGGCCACGGGCACGCCTCGGTCACCAACTCCACCGCACCGGCCGACCAGTCGATGTGCGGCGACGGCTCGTCCACGTGCAGCGTCGCCGGCACGAGACCGTGCCGCATCGCCTGCACCATCTTGATCACGCCCGCCACGCCGGCCGCGGCCTGCGTGTGCCCGATGTTCGACTTGATCGACCCCAATAGCAGCGGTACGTCCCGGCCCTGCCCGTACGTGGCCAGCAGCGCCTGCGCCTCGATCGGATCCCCGAGTGTGGTGCCGGTCCCGTGCGCCTCGACCACGTCCACGTCGGACGTGGACAGTCGAGCACTGGCGAGGGCCTGCCGGATCACCCGTTGCTGCGACGGGCCGTTCGGCGCGGTCAACCCGTTCGACGCGCCGTCGGAGTTCACCGCGCTGCCCCGCACCACCGCCAACACCACCCGACCGTTACGCCGCGCGTCGGACAGCCGCTCCACGAGCAGCATGCCCACGCCCTCGGACCAGCCGGTGCCGTCGGCTGCGGCGGCGAACGACTTGCACCGCCCGTCGGTGGACAGGCCGCCCTGCCGGGAGAACTCGGCGAAGGTGTCCGGGGTGGCCATCACCGCGACGCCGCCGGCGAGGGCGAGGTCGCACTCGCCCCGGCGCAGCGCCTCGCCGGCCAGGTGCAACGCCACCAGTGACGACGAGCAGGCGGTGTCGACGGTGACGGCGGGCCCTTCCAGCCCGAGGGTGTACGACACCCGGCCGGAGATGATGCTGTGCGCCCCACCGGTCATCAGGTAGCCCTCGGTGCCCTCCGGCACCTCGGTCAACCCGGTGCCGTAACCGGAGGTGGACGCACCGACGTACACCCCGGTGCGGGTGCCCATGAGGCCGGTGGGGTCGAGTCCGGCCCGCTCCAGGACCTCCCAGGACGCCTCCAGGGTGAGTCGCTGCTGGGGGTCCATGGCCAGGGCTTCGCGCGGCGAGATGCCGAAGAACGCCGGGTCGAACCCGGTCGCGTCGTAGAGGAATCCGCCGGCCGGGGTGTAGCCACCGTCGGGGGCGGGCACGGCCCAGCCCCGGTCGGTGGGGAACGGACCGATGGCATCGACGCCCTCGGTGACCAGCCGCCACAGTTCCTCGGGGCTGCCGGAGCCGCCGGGGTAACGGCAGGCCATGCCGACGATCGCGATCGGTTCGTCGGTGCCGACGGCGACCGTGGGCGCGGCAGGCAGGACGGCGTCCGCGCCGAACGCCGTCTCCCGCAGGTGCCGCGCCAGGGCGGCCGGGGTGGGGTGGTCGAAGACCAGGGTGGACGGCAGTCGCAGCCCGGTGACCTCGTTCAGCTTGGTGCGGAAGTCCACGGCGGTGAGCGAGTCGAAGCCGAGTTCCTTGAACGGCCGACCGCGCAGGTCGTCCGGGGTGGCGTGGCCGAGCACCCGGGCGGTCTGCGCGTTGACGATCCGGAGCAGTTCCCGCTCCTGCTCGGCCTCGGACAGGTCGACCAGGGCGCGCAGCGCCTCGGTCGTGCCGGCCGGCGCGGCGGCGGATTCCGCCTCGGCCTCCGCGAGCGCCCGCACCTGCGGCAGCTCGGACAGCAGCGGGCTGGGCCGGGTGAGGGTGAACGCCGGGTGGAAGCGGCTCCAGTCGACGTCGGCGACGGTGACGGCGGGGGTGGGCCGGTGCATCGCCCGGTCCAGGGCGACCAGGGCCCGCTGCGGGTCGATGGTGGGCAGGCCCATCCGGTGCAGTTGCTCGGTGGCGGTGTTCTTGGCAGCCATGCCGTCGGTGCCGCCCCACGCCGTCCAGGCGACGGCGGTGGCGGCGAGCCCCCGTTCACGGCGGTTCACCGCGAGCGCGTCGAGCAGCGAATTACCGGCGCCGTACGCGCACTGACCGGCGCTGCCCCACGTCCCGGAGACCGACGAGAAGAGCAGGAACGCGGCGAGCGGCCGGTCGGCCAGGCACTCGTCGAGGTGCAGTGCGCCGAGCACCTTCCCGGCGACGACGTGGGAGAACTCGTCGAGGGTGGTGCCGGTGAGCGGGGTGAGCTGGTCGGTGCCGGCGGCGTGCACCACCACGGTCAGGTCGGGCAGCGAGTCCAGCAGCGCCGCGACGGCCTGCCGGTCCGTCATGTCGCAGGCGGCAGCGGTCACCCGTCCGTCGCCGTAGTCGTCAAGGAGGCCGGCCAGTCCGGGGGTGGCGGCGCCGCGGCGACCGACGAGGACGACCCGACGCGCACCTCGGTCGAGCAGCCAGCGGGTCACGTGGTTGCCGAGCGCACCCGTACCGCCGGTGACCAGGACGGTGCCGTCGGCCCACCAGTCCGTGGCCGGTCGGTGCGGGGCGGCGGCGGGGGTGAGGCGACGACCCCAGACGCCGCCGGAACGGATCGCGACCTGGTCCTCGCCGCTGCCGCCGGTGAGGACGGCGGCGAGCTGGCGCAGGACGGCGGCGTCGACGGTGACCGGCAGGTCGACCAGGCCACCCCACCGGTGTGGCTGTTCGACGGCGGCGGCCCGGCCGAGGCCCCAGACCAGGTTCTGTAGCGGGTTTTCCAGCCGGTCGGCGGGTCCGGCCTTGACCGCCCCGCTGGTCACGCACCAGACGGGCGCGTCGAGGTCGAGATCGGTGAGGGCCTGCACGAGCAGGAGGGTGGTGGCGGCGGCGACGGTCGTGCCGGGGTGGGCGGGCAGCAGCCGGTCCTGCCCCGCGACGAGGTGCAGCACCCCGCCGACCGGCTGGTCGGCGACGGCCGTCCGCAGCCGGTCGGCGAGCGCCACCCGGTCCAGGTCGTCGGCGTCGACCCGCAGCACCGTCGGTTCGTCGCCGCCGGCCCGGAACAGGCCGACCAGGTCGTTCTCCCACGTCGGGGCGGCGTCCGCCGGCAGCACCAGCAGCCAGCGGCCCACCGGGCGGTCCGCCCCGGCGACCGGCACCGGCTGCCACGCCACCTGGTACGTCCAGGCGTCCGCCACCGAGCTGTCGTGCCGGTTGCGCCGCCAGGCGGCGAGGACGGGCAGCGCGGGCAGCAGGGTCCGCACCGGATCGTCGTCGCCGGCCGGGTCGCCGCCGAACTGGTCGCGCAGCGCGTCGACGTCGGCCTGCTCGACGGCCGACCAGAACGCCGCGTCCTCGGTGACGACCTCGCCGACCGGGGCGGCCGGGGGCGGTTCGGGCCAGAACCGCTCAGCGCGGAACGCGTACCGGGGCAGCGGGACGCGTCGCGGGTCGACGCCGGTGAAGAGGTGCCGCCAGCCGACCGACACCCCGGCGACGTGCAGTTCGGCGAGTGCGGTGAGCAGGGCGGCCGGTTCGGGGCGGTCCCGGCGCAGCAGCGCCACGGCGGCCGTCGGATCGTCGTCGGCGCCGAGGACGTCCCGGGTCAGCGCGGTGAGCACGCCGCTCGGCCCGACCTCCAGGAAGGTGCCGACGCCGAGGGTGCGCAGCCGTTCGACGCCGTCGGCGAAGCGGACGGCCTCGCGGACGTGCCGCACCCAGTACTGCGGGGTACGGATCTCGTCGGCGTCGGCGAGCCCGCCGGTCAGGTTGGAGACGATGGGCAGGGTGGGAGCGCCCAGCTCCAGCCGGCCCACCACGGCGGCGAAGTCGGCGAGCATGGGTTCCATGAGCGGGCTGTGGAAGGCGTGGCTGACCCGCAGCCGCCGGGTGCGCAGCTGCCGGTCGGTGAAGACCCGCTCCACCTCGGCGACGGCGTCGGCCGCGCCGGAGACCACCACGGCGGCGGGACCGTTGACGGCGGCCACCCCGACGGGGCCGTCGATGCCGGCGAGGACGGCGTCGACCTCGTCCCTCCCGGCGGCGACGGAGAGCATGGCCCCGCCGGTGGGCAGTTGCTGCATGAGCCGGCCCCGGGCGGCCACCAGCTCGGCGGCGTCGGGCAGGGACAGCACTCCGGCGACGTGGGCGGCGACCACCTCGCCGATGGAGTGACCCATCAGCACGTCGGGGGTGACCTGCCAGGCTTCCAGCAGCCGGTACAGCGCCACCTCGACGGCGAAGAGCCCGGCCTGGGTGTAGAGGGTCTGGTCGAGCAGGTCGGCGGCGTCGGTGCCCGGTTCGGCGGCGAGCACCGGTCCGAGCGGGCGCGGCAGGTGTGGATCGAGCGCGGCGCAGACCTCGGCGAGCGCGCGGGCGAACACGGGGAACGTCGCGGCGAGTTCCCGGCCCATGGCGGGGCGTTGGGCGCCCTGACCGGAGAAGAGGAACGCGAGCTGCCCGACCCGGGGGCCGGCACCCACGACGGTGCCGGCACCGGCCTCTCCGTCGGCGAGGGCACGCAGGTCACGCAGCAGACCGGCGCGGTCGGTGGCGAAGACGACGGCCCGGTGTTCCAGGGCGGCCCGGGTGGTGACCGAGGACCAGCCGATGTCGACCGGCCCGGCGTCGGCGACGACGGGATCGGCGTCGAGCCAGTCGGCCCAGCGGCCGGCCTGGGCGGCGAGTCCGACGTGGTCGCGGGCGGAGATCAGCACGGGTACGAGCCCGGCGGTCGTCACCGGGGCCGGACCGGTCGCCACCGTCGGTTCTCCCGCACCGCCTGCCGCGGCGGTCCCGGCGTCCTCGGTCGCGGTCCCGGCGGACCCGGTGACGGTGGTGGCATCGCCGGTGGCGGCAGCCGGGGCCCCCGCCGGGGGTTCCTCGATGATCACGTGGGCGTTGGTGCCGCTCATCCCGAACGAGGAGACACCCGCGCGGCGGGGCTGTCCCCCCGCCGGCCAGGGCTGCGCCTCGGTGAGCAGCGACACCGCGCCGGCGGTCCAGTCCACGTGCGGGGTGGCCTCGTCGACGTGCAGGGTGGCCGGCAGCGTGCCGTGCCGCAGGGCCATCACCATCTTGATCACCCCGGCGACGCCGGCCGCCGCCTGGGTGTGGCCGATGTTCGACTTCACCGAACCCAACCAGAGCGGCCGGTCGGCGGGACGGCCCTGCCCGTACGTGGCCAGCAGGGCGGTGGCCTCGATCGGATCGCCGAGGCTGGTGCCGGTGCCGTGTGCCTCGACGGCGTCCACGTCGGCCGGGGTGAGCCGGGCACTGGCCAGGGCCTTGAGCACCACCCGTTGCTGGGACGGGCCGTTGGGGGCGGTCAGGCCGTTGGAGGCGCCGTCCTGGTTGACCGCGCTGCCACGGACCACGGCGAGCACCGGGTGGCCGTTGCGTCGTGCGTCGGAGAGTCGCTCGACGAGCAGGACGCCGACGCCCTCGCCCCATCCGGTGCCGTCGGCGGCCCCGGCGAACGCCTTGACCCGGCCGTCGGCGGCGAGGCCACGCTGCCGGGAGAAGCCGACGAAGGCGGCCGGGGTGGACATGACGGTGGCGCCGCCGGCCAGCGCGAGGGAGCACTCGCCCTGCCGGAGGGCGTGGCAGGCCAGGTGCAACGCGACCAGCGACGACGAGCAGGCCGTGTCGACGGAGACGGCCGGTCCCTCGATGCCGAGCACGTACGAGATCCGGCCGGAGACGACGCTCGCGGCGGTGCCGGTGAGGACGTACCCCTCGACGCCGGGCGGGGGCGACTGGAGCAGCGCCGCGTAGTCCTGGCCGGTGGTGCTGGCGAAGACGCCGACCTGGTGGCCGCGGAGCGTGACGGGGTCGATGCCGGCGTGCTCGAACGCCTCCCAGGAGGTTTCCAGCAGCAGTCGCTGCTGCGGGTCCATGCCCAGCGCCTCGCGGGGCGAGATGCCGAAGAAGCCGGCGTCGAACTCGGTGGCCGAGTCGAGGAATCCGCCCTGCCCGACGTAGGAGGTGCCGGGGTGGTCGGGGTCGGGGTGGATCAGCCGCTCGAGGTCCCAGCCGCGGTCGCTGGGGAAGTCGGAGATCGCGTCGTCTCCGGCGTCGACCAGCCGCCAGAGGTCCTCGGGCGAACGCACGCCGCCGGGGAACCGGCAGCCGATGCCGACGATGGCGATGGGTTCCCGGTGCGTCGCCTCCAGTTCCCCGAGTTTCCTCTTCGTCTGGTGGAGGTCCGCGGTCACCCATTTCAGGTATTCCCGGAGAGTGTCTTCAGCCGCCATTAGCGCCACCTTTTCGGGCCGGAGGAACCAGGCGACCCAATACCGTCCACATAAGGACCGGGCCGCAGCACCACAGCCCGTCGAACCCGACCACTAATTGCAATGAACAACAGCTCTGCGCGCCAACTGTGTCTTACTTACCGGAGGAAGGTAATTGTCGGCTGACGGCGGTCACAACCCCTAGGGTGCCCCTACGGCCGCCCCTACCTGGGCTTCGGCGGGGACCGGCCGCAGGCTGGGCCGGGGCCGCCGCGCTCCGGTCCGGTGCGGCGGCCCGGCGGGGCCGGCGGCGACGGGCGTGAGCGCCCTGCGCGACCGGCCCCGTGGGGGCACCGGACAATGGTCGGACGGCCGATTCAGCGGGGGCCGCTCTCACCACCGGGACCGCCGAGCTCCCGGTGGATGAATTCGAACAGCTCGGCGTCGCTGGCCCCGTCGAGGGTCGGCGCCGCCGGTGCCTCGGCGGGTCGGTCGTCGCCCCAGCGGGCGAGGAACGCCTGCATCTGCACCAGCAGTTTCTGCCGGGTCAGCGGGTCCGGTGCGCTGGCGGCGAAGGCTCCGTCGAGCTTGTCCAGTTCCGACAGCAGGCCGGTGGTGTCGACGACACCGTCCGCCACGACGAGGGTGCGCAGGTGGCGGGCGAGCGCCAGCGGGGTCGGGTAGTCGAACACCACGCTGGCCGGCAGGGTGACCCCGGTGGCCGCCCGGAGCCGGTTGCGAAGCTGGACGGCGGTCATCGAGTCGAAGCCGACCTCCCGGAACGCCCGCGCCGGGCCGAGTTCCCCGGTGCCGGGGAGGCCGAGCACCGCGGCGGCGTGGGTGGTGACGAGTTCGACCAGGGCGAGGTCGCGTTCGGTGTCCGACAGCGGTCGGAGCCGTTCGCGCAGCGCGTCCGCCGCCCCGTCGTCGGCTGGCTCGGCGTCGTGCAGGGTGCGCAGCGCCTCCCGTGCCTCGGGGAGTTCGTCGAACAGCGGTCGGGACCGGACGGCGGCGATCGCCGGAACGAACCGGTCCCACCGCACGTCGGCCACCACCACCTGGGCACCGTCGGCCACCGCCTGGCGCAGCGCAGCGGTGGCCAGGTCGGGTGCCATGCCGGGCAGGCCGCGTCGGCTCAGCTGTTCCAGGTCGGCGTCGGTGGGGCCGTCGGCCCGGGGACCGAACGCCACCGACGCGACCGGCAGGCCGGCCCGCTGCCGGTTCGCGGCGAGCACCTGTAGCAGGGCGTCGCCGGCCGCCTGGCCGGACCGCCCGCCGGAGCCCCACACCCCGGAGGTGGACGAGCAGAGCACCAGCGCTCCGAGGGACCGGGCCTCCAGTTCGTCGGCGTACCGGGGGATGTCGCCGACGGTGGCGACGAGGTCGGCGGCGAGGTCCGCGAGGGTCAGCTCCGCCAACGGCACGGTGCCGGTGTCCGCCGGCACGTGCAGCAGGGCGGTGACGGGCCGGCCGTCGGCGGCGAGCTGTGCCATCCGGTCGGTGAGCTTCCCGCCGGCCGGCTGGTCCAGCGGCACCACCGTCGCGCCTTCCCGGTCCAGCCAGTCCGTGGCGTGCCCGGTGTCGGCCACGCCGGTGACCAGGACGGTGCCCCGGGGCGTCCAGCCGGTGCCGTCGGCCGGGCCGGAGGCCCGGACCAGCCGCCGCGCGTACACCCCGGCGGCGCGGACCGCGAGCTGGTCCTCGCCCTCGGTGTTGGTCAGCGCGGCGACCAACGTGCCGCCGAGATCCCCGGTGATCGTGGCGGGCAGGTCGACGAGACCGCCGACGTGCCGGGGGTGTTCCAGGGCGGCGGTCAGGCCGAGGCCCCAACTGGTGGCCTGCCACGGCGAGGTGGCCGGTTCGTCGTCGGTGGCGACGGCCCCGGCGGTGGCCAGCCACAGTGGCAGCGGTGGGGCGTTCTCCCCGCCGGTGTGGGCCTGTAGGAGCAGCAGGTTCGCCGCGAGCCCGGCCGGCAGGGCGTCCTGGCCCGGGTGCGGCGCCTCGTCGAGGGCGAGCAGCGACAGCAGCGCGGTCGGCTGGTGCGCGGCGCAGGCCCGGGCGAGGTCGGCGGCGAGTCCGTCCCGGTCGGCGGTCGCCGGGTCCACCGTGAGCAGGTGCACGGTGGCCCCGCCGGCGCGCAGCGCGTCGGCCACCGTCGCGGCCGCCTCCCGGGGCGGTGCGACGAGCAGCCAGCTGCCCGGGTCGCCGCCGGTGAGCCGCCGGGGCCGCCAGGTGATCCGGTACCGCCAGCCGCTGAGGGTGCCGTCCCGGTGTTGCCGGCGCCGCCACGACTCCAACTCGGGAAGCAGGTCCCGGAGCGGTTGGCTGGTGTCGATGCCGAGCCGATCGAGATCACCGTCGGTGACCGCGCGCCAGAACTCGGTGTCGGCCCGGTCCGCGGTCAGCGGGGCGGTCAGGGTGGGCCAGTACCGCTGCGGCTGGAAGGCGTACGTGGGCAGTTCCGGCAGGTCGCGTGGGGCGGGCCGGGGCCCGGCGAGCGGGGTGAGCAGGGCCGCCCAGTCCACGTCGCGGCCGGCCGCGTACCGGGTGGTGAGGGCGGTGAGCAGGGCGGTCACCTCCGGCACGCCGGCCTGCAGGGTCGCCACGGCGACGGCGTCGTCGGGGAGCAGGTCGGCGTTCATCGCGGTGAGCACGGCGGCGGGGCCGACCTCCAGGAAGGTGTCCACCCCCGCCGTGCGCAGGGCGGCGATCCCGTCGGCGTAGCGGACGGTCTCGCGCACGTGGCGTACCCAGTACGCGGAGGTGCGGATCTCGTCGGGGTCGGCGAGCGCCCCCGTCAGGTTGGACACGACCGGGATCAGTGGGGCGGCGAAGGACAGTCCGGCGAGGACGCTGCGGAACTCGTCGAGCATCGGTTCCATCAGCGGGCTGTGGAACGCGTGGCTGACCGTGAGCCGACGGGTCCGTACGCCCCTGCCCCGCCAGGCCCGCTCGATGCCGTCGAGGGCGCCGAGGGCGCCGGACACCACCACGGAGGTGGGCCCGTTGACGGCCGCGATCCCCACGTCGGTCCGGCCGGCGAGCGAGGCGACGACGTCGTCCTCGGGCGCGTTCACGGCCAGCATCCCGCCACCGCCCGGCAGCGCCTGCATGAGGCGGCCCCGGGCCGCGACCAACGTGCAGGCGTCGGGCAGCGACAGCACCCCGGCCACGTGGGCGGCGGTGATCTCCCCGACCGAGTGCCCACCGACGAGGTCCGGCACGACGCCGAAGGACTCCACCAGTCGGAACAGGGCCACCTCGACGGCGAACAGCCCGGCCTGGGTGAACGCCGTCTGGTCCAGCAGCCCCGCCTGCGGCGAGCCCGCGTCGGCGAACAGCACCTCCGTCAGCGGCTGCGGCAGCAGCGGGTCCAGGTGTCCGCACACCTCGTCCAGGGCGGCGGTGAACACCGGGAAGGTGTCGTACAGCTCCCGACCCATGCCGGCGCGCTGCGCGCCCTGACCGGAGAAGAGGACGGCGGTGCCGCCCGTGACTGCCGGGGCGGCCGGGACGAGCGCCGGATGCGTACCGCCGGTGGCGAGGGCCCGCAGCGCCGCGAGCCGGGTCTGCGGGTCGGCGGCGACGACCGCCGCCCGGTGGGTCAGGTGCGCCCGCCCCTCGGCCAGCGCCCAGGCCACCGCCCCGGCGTCGGGTTGGTCGTCCGGGTGGGCGGTCGGGTCGAGCCGGCGGGCCAGGCGGTCGGCCTGGGCGCGCAGTCCGGCGGCCGTGGCGGCGGAGACGGGCCACGGCAGCGTCGCGACGGCGGGGGCGGGCGGGTCGCTGGGGTCGTCCGCGGGTGCCTGTTCGAGGATCACGTGGGCGTTGGTGCCGCTGATGCCGAACGAGGAGACACCGGCCCGGCGGGGGCGGCCGTCGGCGTCCCACGGCCGTGCCTCGGTGAGCAGCGCCAGCGGACCGGACGCCCAGTCGACGTGCGGGGTCGGCTCGTCGGCGTGCAGGGTCGCCGGGAGCGTCCCGTGCCGCAACGCGAGCACCATCTTGATCAGGCTGGCCGCGCCGGCGGCGGCCTGGGTGTGACCGATGTTCGACTTGACCGACCCCAGCCACAGCGGCCGGTCGGCGGGTCGGCCCGGCCCGTACGCGGCGATCAGCGCCTGCGCCTCGATGGGGTCGCCGAGGGTGGTGCCGGTGCCGTGTGCCTCGATCACGTCGATGTCGGACGGTGCCAGGCCCGCGTTGGCCAACGCGTGCCGGATGACCCGCTGCTGCGCGGGCCCGTTGGGGGCGGTCAGCCCGTTGGACGCGCCGTCCTGGTTGACGGCGCTGCCGCCGACGACGGCCAGGATGCGCCGGCCGTCGCGCCGCGCGTCGGAGAGCCGTTGCAGCAGCAGGACGCCCACGCCCTCCCCCCAGCCGGTGCCGCCCGCGCCCGCGCCGAACGCCTTGACCCGCCCGTCGGCGGCGAGGCCGCGTTGCCGGGAGAACTCCAGGAAAGCCCCCGGGGTGCTCATCACGGTCACGCCGCCGGCCAGCGCCAGGTCGCACTCCCCCGACCGCAGGGACTGGGCGGCCAGGTGCAGCGCGACCAGCGACGAGGAGCAGGCCGTGTCCACGGTGACCGCCGGCCCGTGCAGACCGAACGAGTACGCCAGCCGCCCGGAGACCACCGAGGCGCCGTTGCCGGTGGCCTGGTAACCCTCCACCTCGGATCGGGCACCCAGGAGCAGGGTGGCGTAGTCCTGCCCGTTGGTGCCCATGAACACGCCGGTGGCGGAGCCGCGTACCCCCTGCGGGTCGAGGCCGGCCCGTTCGAAGGCCTCCCAGGTGGTGTGCAGCAGCAGCCGCTGCTGCGGGTCCATCGCGAGGGCCTCACGCGGGTTGACGCCGAAGAACGCGGCGTCGAAGTCCGCCACGTCGGCGAGGAATCCGCCGCTGCGGGTGTAGCTGGTGCCCACCCGCTCAGGGTCGGTGTCGAAGAGGGCGTCGAGGTCCCAGCCCCGGTCGGTGGGCATCGGGGTGACCGCGTCCACGCCGTCGACCAGCAGCTGCCACAGTTCCTGCGGGGAGGACACCCCACCGGGGAACCGGCAGGCCATCGAGACGATGGCGATCGGTTCGTCGGCCGGTGGCCGGACCACGGTCGCACCGGCCGTCGCGGCGTCGTCGGCGACGCCGGCCACCAGTCCGGCACGTAGGAAACGGGCCAGTTCCGCCGCCGACGGGTGGTCGAAGACGACGGTGGACGGCAGGGTCAGCCCGGTGGTCCGGCCCAGCCGGTCGCGGAGCTGCACGGCGGCGAGGGAGTCGAAGCCGAGTTCCCGGAACGCCCGCCCGGCCGGCACCTGATCGGTGGAGGTGTGGCCGAGCACGGCGGCCGCCTCCGCGCGTACCAGGTCGGTCAGGAGCGTCTCCTGGCCGGTGGCCGGTAGTGCGGCGAGGCGGGCCCGCAGCCCGTCGGTGGCCGCGTCGGTCCGGGGCTGTTGCGCTCCGGTGGGGGCCGGGGCCACCCGGTCGAAGAGGTGGCTGGGGCGGGCGGCGGTGAACGCGGCGACGAACCGGGTCCAGTCCACGTCGGTGACGACGGGAGCGGCCTCCGGGGCGTTGACCCAGCGGCCCAGCGCGGCGAGGGCGGCGTCGGGCGCGAGCGGGGTGAAGCCGCGTCGGCGCAGCCCGTCGGCGGTCTCCCCGGCGGCCATGCCGTCGTCGGCCCACGGGCCGTAGGCCAGCGCGGTGGCGGGCCGGTCGGCGGCCCGGCGGGCGGCGACGAGGGCGTCGAGCAGGGCGTTGCCGGCCGCGTAGCCGGCCTGCCCGCCACCGCCCCAGACGCCGGCCACGGAGGAGAAGACGACGAACGCGTCGAGGTCGCGGTCCTGGCAGGCGGCGTCCAGGTGGACGGCGCCAAGGACCTTGCCGGCCATGGTGTCCGCCAGGTCGGTGTCGGTCAGCTCGTACGCGGGGCTGGTCCCGCCGGACGCACCGGCGGTGTGCACGACGGCGGTGAGGGCGGGCAGGCCGGCGACCAGTGCGCTGACGGCCCCGGCGTCGGTGACGTCGCAGGCCACGATCCGGGCCGCCGCACCCAGTTCCCCGGCCAGCTCCCGCGCGCCGGGGGCGTCGGATCCACGGCGGGAGACGAGAACCACCTCGGTGGCCCCGTTGGCCAGCAACCAGCGGGCCACGTGACCACCCAGTGCCCCGGTGCCGCCGGTGACCAGCACCGTGCCCGACGGTCGCCAACCCGGTCCGGCCGGTGGGGCGGCGACCATCAGACGGCGACCGAAGACCCCGTTGCGTCGGACGGCGACCTGGTCCAGGGTGCCGTCGGCGAGCACGGCGACGAGCGCGGCGCGGGTGGTCCGGTCGGCGCGGGCCGGCAGGTCGACCAGGCCGCCCCAGCGGTCGGGCTGTTCCAGGGCGACGGCGCGGCCCAGGCCCCAGGTCGCTGCGGCCCAGATGTCCCCGGTCCGCTCGCCGGGGCCGGCCGCGATGGCGGACCGGCTGAGCGCCCACACCCGGCCCGGTAGACCGGTGTCGGTCAGGGCCTGGGTGAGGGTGAGCAGGACGACGGTGCCGGCGGGGACGCCGGGCGCGTGTGAAAGTGGACGGTCCTGGCGGGGCAGGACGCACAGGATGCCCGCCCAGCCGTCGGCGCCGGTGCGGCGGAGCCGCTCGCCCAGTTCCATCCGTCCGACGGTCGGCGCGACGGTGAGGGTGTCGACCTGCGCGCCGGCCTCGGTGAGTGTCTTCGCGACGCCCGCGTCGGTGCCGCCGGCCACGACGACCACCAGCCACCGGCCGGTCAGCCCGGTGGCCGGGGCCGGCCGGACCGGCTCCCAGCCGACCCGGTACGACCAGCCGTCCAGGGCGGTGTCGCGGGTGCGGGCGTGTCGCCAGGAGGTGAGGGCGGGCAGGGCCGGGGTCAGCGCGTCGATCGCCTCCTCGCCGAGCTGCCCCGCCAACGCGGTCAGGTCACCACGCTCGACAGCGGCCCAGAACTCCGCATCCGCACCATCGACCATGGTGTCCGGCGTGCGGGCAACAGGCTGCGGCCAGAACCGCTGATGCTGGAACGCGTACGTCGGCAGATCCACCCGCACCGCCCCGACACCGTCGAACCACCGCCCCCACATCACCTCGACACCACGAACATGCAACTCCGCCAACGCGGCAAGCAGCCCCTGCGCCTCCGACCGGTCCCGCCGCTGCACCGCCACCGCGAGAGTCGACTCCTCACCGGGCAGCGCGTCAGCGGTCAACGCGGTCAGCACACTCTGCGGACCGACCTCCACGAACGTGTCGACCCCGGCCGCCCGCAACGCGGCGACCCCGTCGGCGTACCGGACGGCCTCCCGCACATGCCGCACCCAGTAGTCGACCGTACGGATCTCGTCACCGTCGGCGAGCGCCCCGGTCACATTCGACACGACCGGCACCAGCGGCGCGGCGAAGGACAACGTCTCCAGGACGCCACGGAACTCGGCCAGCATCGGCTCCATCAACGGACTGTGGAACGCATGACTCACCGTCAACCGCCGGGTCCGCACCCCCCGCTCCCGCCAGACCCGCTCCACCTCGTCCAGGGTGGCGGCGGCACCGGACACCACCACCGAAGCCGGCCCGTTGACCGCGGCGATCCCCACCTCGCCCAGACCGGCGATCGAAGCCGCGACATCAGCCTCCGACGCAGCCACGGCCAGCATCCCACCACCAGCCGGCAACGCCTGCATCAACCGACCCCGCGCCGCCACCAACGCACACGCATCCGCCAACGACAGCACCCCGGCCACATGAGCGGCAGTGATCTCACCGACGGAGTGACCACCCACGAAGTCCGGGACGACCCCGAACGACTCCACGAGCCGGAACAACGCCACCTCAACCGCGAACAACCCCGCCTGCGTGAACACCGTCTGATCCAACAGACCCGCCTCCGGCGAGCCCGCCTCAGCGAACAACACCGACCTGAGCGGCTGCGGCAGCATCGGGTCCAGGTGTCCGCACACCTCATCCAGAGCCGCTGCGAACACCGGGAACACGCCGGACAACTCCCGACCCATCCCGGCACGCTGCGCACCCTGACCCGAGAACAGGACGGCGAGGTGGCCGCGTTCGGTGGCGGTGCCAGTGAGGACGGCCCCGGTGGGTTCACCGGAAGCCAAGGCGCGCAGTGCGGCGAGCAGGTCGTCACGATCGTCGGCGACCACCACGGCCCGCTGCTCCAACGCGGGACGGGTCGTCACCGACGACCACGCCACATCCACCGCACGCAGCGCCTCGTCACCGGCCAACCACCGCGCCCACCGACCAGCCTGGGCGGCGAGGGCGGCGTCGGTGCGCGCGGACAGCAGCACCGGCACGACCGGCGTCTGCCGCTCGACCACCGCACCGTCGATCACGGCCGGTGATGGTGGCTGCTCGATGATGACGTGGGCGTTGGTCCCGGAGATGCCGAACGACGACACCGCCGCGCGGCGCGGCCGGTCCACGGCCGGCCACGGCGTGGTCTCGGTGGCGAGGGCCACCGCACCGGCGGTCCAGTCGATGTGCGGGGACGGCTCGTCGACGTGCAGGGTGGGCGGGATCAGGCCGTGCCGGATGGCGAGGACCATCTTGATGACCCCGGCGACGCCGGCGGCGGCCTGGGTGTGTCCGATGTTCGACTTGATCGAGCCGAGCAGCAACGGTCGGTCGGCGGGCCGGTCCTGCCCGTAGGTGGCGAGCAGGGCCTGCGCCTCGATCGGGTCGCCGAGGGTGGTGCCGGTGCCGTGCGCTTCCACGACGTCGACCTGGGCGGGGGTGAGTCGGGCGTTGGCGAGGGCCTGCCTGATCACCCGCTGCTGCGACGGACCGTTCGGCGCGGTCAACCCGTTCGACGCACCGTCCTGGTTCACCGCAGTGCCCCGCACCACGGCCAGAATCCGCCGGCCGTCCCGCCGGGCGTCCGACAGCCGTTGCACCAGCAGCATGCCGACGCCCTCGCCCCAGCCGGTGCCGTCGGCGGACGCCGCGAACGACCTGCACCGGCCGTCGCGGGACAGACCCCGCTGCCGGGAGAACTCGATGAACGTGCCCGGCGTGGCCATCACCGTCACACCACCGGCCAGCGCCAGGTCACACTCCCCCGACCGCAGCGCCTGCGCGGCCAGGTGCAACGCCACCAACGACGACGAACACGCCGTGTCCACGGTGACCGCCGGACCTTCCAACCCGAACGTGTACGCCACCCGACCGGACAACACACTGCCCGACGTGCCGGTGCCGACGTAGCCCTCCACCTCGGCCGGGAGGTCCATCAGCTGGGTCGCCCAGTCGTGGTACATGACGCCGGCGAACACGCCGGTGCGGCTGCCCCGCAACCGCGCGGGGTCCACCCCGGCGGACTCGAACGTCTCCCAGGACGCCTCCAGCAGCAGCCGCTGCTGCGGATCCATCGCCAGGGCCTCACGCGGACTGATCCCGAAGAAACCGGGATCGAACTCGGCCGCCCCGTACAGGAAGCCCCCTTCCCGGGCGTACGACGTCCCGCTGTGGTCGGGGTCCGGGTCGAACAGCGACTCCAGGTGCCAGCCCCGGTCGGCGGGGAACTCCGAGATGCCGTCCCCGCCGCCGACCAGCAGGTCCCAGAGCTGCTCCGGGTTGTCCGCCCCACCCGGATACCGACAGGCCATACCCACGATCGCGATCGGCTCGTCGGTACCGGTGGTGGCGCTGACGGCCAGGTCCGACGCGGATCCGGTCACGCCGGTCAGCTCGGACCACAGGTGGTCGGCGAGCACGGCCGGGGTGGGGTGGTCGAACACCAGCGTCGAGGCCAGCCGCAGGCCGGTCGCCGCATTGATCCGGTTACGCAGATCCACCGCGGTCAGCGAGTCGAAGCCCAACTCCCGGAACGCCCGGTCGGCCGGCACTGCGCTCGCGTCACGGTGCCCGAGCACCTGCGCCACCAGGCCCCGGACCAGGCTGGCGAGCTGCGCCCGACCCTCATCCTCGGTGAGCCCCGCGAGCCGATCGGCCCAGCCGCCGCCACCCTGCCCGGCCTGCCGACGAGCGGTGGTCGCGCCGACGAGGGCACGCAGCATCGGTGGTACGAGGCTCCCGGCGGTGGCGGCCCGCAACGCGGTCAGGTCGATGGTTGCCGGCACCAGGACCGGGCGTCCCGCCGCGAGTGCGGCGTCGAACAGCGCCAACCCGGTCTCCACGCTCATCGGAGTCAGACCCGCACGAGCCGAACGAGCCCGATCACCCGCAGACACCGACGCCGCCATCCCCGCCGTGTCCCACATCCCCCACGCCAACGACACCGCCGGCAACCCCACCTGCCGCCGAAACGACGCCAACCCATCCAAAAACGAGTTACCCGCCGCATACGCACCCTGCCCCGGCGACCCCAACACCCCCGCCACCGACGAAAACACCACAAACAAATCCAGATCCAGACCCACCGTCGCCTCATGCAAATGCCACGCCGCACCCACCTTCGGCGCCAACACCCGAGCCAACCGATCCGACGTCAACCCCTCAACAACACCGTCATCAAGAACACCCGCCGCATGCACCACACCCGCAAGCCGACCCCCAACCGCCAACCGACCCACCAAAGACCGCACCGCAGCCCCATCAGTCACATCACACGCCACCACCTCCACCGACGCACCCAAACCCGACAAACGCTCCACCAACACACCCACACCAGACGCCCCAGCCCCCGCCGCGACGCCAACACCAACGACCGCACCCCACACCCCGACACCAAATGCTCCGCCACCAACGCACCCAGAGCACCCGTACCACCAGTCACCAACACCACACCCGAACCCACCACAGACCCCACAGACCCCACAGAACCCGCAGAACCCACAGAAGCCCGCACCAGACGCGGCACCCACACCCCACCCGACCGCACGGCCACCTGACCGCCGACGGTGGTGTCGTCGAGGGTGCCGGTGAGCACGCCCAGCAGTTCGGGCGTCAGGTCAGCGGGCTCCGCGTCGGTGTCCAGGTCCACGAGGACCACGCGGCCGGGGTGTTCCGACTGGGCCGATCGGAGGAGGCCCCACACGGCGGCGCCCGCCAGGTCGGTGACCCGGTCGTCGTCGCGGGCGGCGACCGCGCCACGGGTCACCGTGACGAGGGTCGTGCCGGCGAGCGCGTCGGCGGCCAGCCACGCCTGGGTGACCGCGAGGACGTCCGACGTCACCGTCCGGGTGTGCGCGGGCAGGTCGTCGACCTGCTCGGGGGTGGCGGGGACCGGCAGCACGAGGACGCGCGGGGCGTCGGCGCCGGCGGTGATCGCAGCCACGATCGCCGCCACGTCGGGGTACGCCGTCAGGCCGGCCGGGAGCTGCGTCCGGTGCCCGGCGGTGCCGGTCAGCACAGCCCAGCCGGACACCGGCCCGGTCGGTGTGACCTGGGCCGCCTGCCAGGAGACCTCGAACAGTGACCGGGCAGCGGCGTCGGGGGCGGCCACCCCGGTCAGCTCACGCAGCACGAGCGAGTCCACCGACACGACCGGCGCACCCGACTCGTCGGCCGCCACCAGACGCACCGCCGCACCGGACCGCGCCAACCGCACCCGCAACACCCGCGCACCCGACGCGTACACCTGCACACCCTCGAACGCAAACGGCACCCGCGGCCCCGACACGTCCTCGGCCAGCAGCAACCCGATCGGATGCAACGCCGCGTCCAACAACGCCGGATGCACCCCGAACCGCACCGCCTCACCAGCCGCGTCCTCCGGCAACACCACCTCGGCATACACCTCACCGTCACCGGCCCACACCCGACGCAACCCACGGAACACCGGCCCGTACGACAGACCACCCCCCGCCAGCACGTCATACCAACCCGCCAGATCCACCTCCGACACCCCGACCGGCGGCCACACGCCCACAGCCGGCTCCTCAACCGACGCGGGCTCCAACACACCCTCGGCGTGCCGGGTCCAGCCTGCCTCCGGGTCGTTCTCGGGTCGGGAGTGGATGGTCATGCTGCGCTGCGGCGCATCGGCGGGCCCGTCGACCCGCACCTGGATGCGTACGCCCCCGGCGTCGGGGACGACCAGCGGCGTGGCCACGGTCAGGTCCCGGAGCCGGGGAAGTCCCGCCTCGTCACCGGCGCGTACGGCCAGTTCGACGAGTGCGGTGCCCGGTACCAGGGTCAGGCCGGCGACCGTGTGGTCGGCGAGCCAGGGGTGCGTGGTCAGGGAGAGGCGGCCGGTCAGCACCACCTCGTCGTCGCCGGCCAGGTCGACCGCCGCGCCGAGCAGTGGGTGCGCAGCGTCGCCGAGTCCCGCCCCCGACACGTCCCCGGTCCGGGGCCGGGGGGTCGCGGGCCAGTACCGCTGGTGCGCGAAGGCGTACGTGGGCAGATCAACCCGCCGTGCCCCGGTGTCGGCGAACCACTGCCGCCACGTCACCGGCACGCCGGTGACGTGCAGCTCGGCCAGGGCGGCGAGCAGGGCGGTGACCTCGGGCCGGTCCTTGCGCTGGGCGGCAACGGACAGCACATCGTCGTCGGGCAGGATGTCAGCGGTCAACGCGGTCAGCACACTCTGCGGACCGACCTCCACGAACGTGTCGACCCCGGCCGCCCGCAACGCGGCGACCCCGTCGGCGTACCGGACGGCCTCCCGCACATGCCGCACCCAGTAGTCGACCGTACGGATCTCGTCGGCGTCGGCGAGCGCCCCGGTCACATTCGACACGACCGGCACCAGCGGCGCGGCGAAGGACAACGTCTCCAGAACCGCCCGGAACTCGGCCAGCATCGGCTCCATCAACGGACTGTGGAACGCATGACTCACCGTCAACCGCCGGGTCCGCACCCCCCGCTCCCGCCAGACCCGCTCCACCTCGTCCAGGGTGGCGGCGGCACCGGACACCACCACCGAAGCCGGCCCGTTGACCGCGGCGATCCCCACCTCGCCCAGACCGGCGATCGAAGCCGCGACATCAGCCTCCGACGCAGCCACGGCCAGCATCCCACCACCAGCCGGCAACGCCTGCATCAACCGACCCCGCGCCGCCACCAACGCACACGCATCCGCCAACGACAGCACCCCGGCCACATGAGCGGCAGTGATCTCACCGACGGAGTGACCACCCACGAAGTCCGGGACGACCCCGAACGACTCCACGAGCCGGAACAACGCCACCTCAACCGCGAACAACCCCGCCTGCGTGAACACCGTCTGATCCAACAGACCCGCCTCCGGCGAGCCCGCCTCAGCGAACAACACCGACCTGAGCGGCTGCGGCAACAACGCATCCAGCAGTCCACACACCTCGTCCAACGCGGACGCGAACACCGGGAACACGCCGGACAACTCCCGACCCATCCCGGCACGCTGCGCACCCTGACCCGAGAACAGCAGGGCAAGCTGCCCGCGCTGCTCGGGAGCGCCGGTCAGCACAGCGGCGGACGGCTCACCGGCAGCGAGGGCACGCAGGCCGGCCAGCAGGTCGTGGCGATCAGCAGCGCTCACCACCGCCCGCTGCTCCAACATTGACCGGGTGGTCACCGACGACCACGCCACATCCACCGGACGCATCCGCTCGTCACCGGCCAACCACCGCGCCCACCGACCCGCCTGCAACGCCAGGGCCGCCTCCGACCGGGCGGACAGCAACACCGGCACGGCCCGCGTCAGCCCACCCTCGGACTGGACGGACGGCACGATCTCGCCGTCGACCACGGGCCGACCATCCGGCGCCGGAAAGACACCGTCGGCGGGCGGCTGCTCGATGATGACGTGGGCGTTGGTGCCGGAGATGCCGAATGACGACACCGCCGCCCGACGCGGCCGGTCCACGGCCGGCCACGGCGTCGCCTCCGTCGCCAGGTCCACCGCACCGGCCGTCCAGTCGACGTGCGGGGACGGCTCATCCACGTGCAGGGTCGGCGGAACCACACCATGCCGCATCGCCAGGACCATCTTGATCACCCCGGCCACCCCGGCAGCGGCCTGGGTGTGACCGATGTTCGACTTGATCGACCCGAGCAGCAGCGGACGGTCGGCGGGCCGGTCCTGCCCGTAGGTGGCCAGCAGGGCCTGCGCCTCGATCGGGTCGCCGAGGGTGGTACCGGTGCCGTGCGCTTCCACGACGTCGACCTGGGCGGGGGTGAGTCGGGCGTTGGCGAGAGCCTGCCGGATCACCCGCTGCTGCGACGGCCCGTTCGGCGCGGTCAACCCGTTCGACGCACCGTCGGAGTTGACGGCCGTGCCGCGAACGATCGCGTACACCCGCCGGCCCTCCCGGCGCGCGTCCGACAACCGCTGCACCAGCAGCATGCCGACGCCCTCGCCCCAGCCGGTGCCGTCGGCGGACGCCGCGAACGACCTGCACCGGCCGTCGCGGGACAGACCCCGCTGCCGGGAGAACTCGATGAACGTGCCCGGCGTGGCCATCACCGTCACACCACCGGCCAGCGCCAGGTCACACTCCCCCGACCGCAACGCCTGCGCCGCCAGGTGCAACGCCACCAACGACGACGAACACGCCGTGTCCACGGTGACCGCCGGACCTTCCAACCCGAACGTGTACGCCACCCGACCGGACAACACACTGCCCGACGTGCCGGTGCCGACATAGCCCTCGGCGTCCGGCGGCAGGTCGGCCAGGCGGGAGGCGTAGTCGTGGTACATGACGCCGGCGAACACGCCGGTGCGGCTGCCCCGCAACCGCGCCGGGTCGAGGCCGGCGGACTCGAACGTCTCCCACGTGGTTTCCAGCAGCAGCCGCTGCTGCGGGTCCATCGCTATCGCCTCGCGGGGCGAGATGCCGAAGAACGCGGGGTCGAAGTCCGCCGCTCCGGGCAGGAAACCTCCGTGCCGGGTGTACGACGTGCCGCTGTGGTCCGGGTTCGGGTCGAACAGCGACTCCAGGTGCCAGCCCCGGTCGGCGGGGAACTCCGAGATGCCGTCCCCGCCGCCGACCAGCAGGTCCCAGAGCTGCTCCGGGTTGTCCGCCCCACCCGGATACCGACAGGCCATACCCACGATCGCGATCGGCTCGTCGGTGGTGACGGCGCGGGCCGTCGACCGGCGGGCGGTGAGTCGGCCGGAGATCTCGGCGTGCAGGTGGTCGGCGAGCACGGCCGGGGTGGGGTGGTCGAACACCAGCGTCGAGGCCAGCCGCAGGCCGGTCGCCGCATTGATCCGGTTACGCAGATCCACCGCGGTCAGCGAGTCGAAGCCCAACTCCCGGAACGCCCGGTCGGCCGGCACTGCGCTCGCGTCACGGTGCCCGAGCACCTGCGCCACCAGGCCCCGGACCAGGCTGGCGAGCTGCGCCCGACCCTCATCCTCGGTGAGCCCCGCGAGCCGATCGGCCCAGCCGCCGCCACCCTGCCCGGCCTGCCGGCGAGCGGTGGTCGCGCCGACGAGGGTCCGCAGGACGGTCGGCACCGGGCCGGCGCCGAGTGCGGTCCGCATGGCCGGTACGTCGAGCACCGCCGGTACCGGTGCCGGCAGTCCGGCCGCGAGTGCGGCGTCGAACAGCGCCAACCCGGTCTCCACGCTCATCGGAGTCAGACCCGCACGAGCCGAACGAGCCCGATCACCCGCAGACACCGACGCCGCCATCCCCGCCGTGTCCCACATCCCCCACGCCAACGACACCGCCGGCAACCCCACCTGCCGCCGAAACGACGCCAACCCATCCAAAAACGAGTTACCCGCCGCATACGCACCCTGCCCCGGCGACCCCAACACCCCCGCCACCGACGAAAACACCACAAACAAATCCAGATCCAGACCCACCGTCGCCTCATGCAAATGCCACGCCGCACCCACCTTCGGCGCCAACACCCGAGCCAACCGATCCGACGTCAACCCCTCAACAACACCGTCATCAAGAACACCCGCCGCATGCACCACACCCGCAAGCCGACCCCCAACCGCCAACCGACCCACCAAAGACCGCACCGCAGCCCCATCAGTCACATCACACGCCACCACCTCCACCGACGCACCCAAACCCGACAAACGCTCCACCAACACACCCACACCAGACGCCCCAGCCCCCCGCCGCGACGCCAACACCAACGACCGCACCCCACACCCCGACACCAAATGCTCCGCCACCAACGCACCCAGAGCACCCGTACCACCAGTCACCAACACCACACCCGAACCCACCACAGACCCCACAGACCCCACAGACCCCACAGAACCCGCAGAACCCACAGAAGCCCGCACCAGACGCGGCACCCACACCCCACCCGACCGCACGGCCACCTGACCGCCCGTCGGGTCGTCGGCGGCCCGGGCGAGCAGGCCGAGTGTGTCCGTGTCCAGGTCGCCGTCGAGGTCGGCCAGAACGACCCGGCCCGGGTGTTCGCTCTGCGCGGCGCGCAGCAGGCCCCACACGGCCGTGCCCGCCAGGTCGGTGATCCGGTCGTCGGGGTGGGCCGCCACGGCGCCCCGGGTGACCACGACGAGCCGCGTGTCGGCGAGCGCGTCGGCGGCCAGCCACGCCTGGGTGACCGCGAGGACGTCGGCGGTGACCCGCCGGGTGGTGTCCGGGACGTCGACGGCGGTCCCCTCGGGCAGCGGCAGGAGCAGCGCGCGGGGCGCGGTGGCCCGGCCGGCGCCGACGGCTGCGGTCAGTGCCGCGACGTCGGGGTACGCGGGTAGGTCCGGCAGGCCGACGGTCCGGTCCGCGCCGGCCAGCAGCACCCAGTCGGACGGGTCGGCGGCGGTGAGGTCCTCGGGTTGCCAGGAGACCTCGAACAGTGACCGCGCCGCACCGCCCGGCGCAACGACGCCGGTCAGCTCCCGCAGCACGAGCGAGTCCACCGACACGACCGGCGCACCCGACTCGTCGGCCGCCACCAGACGCACCGCCGCACCGGACCGCGCCAACCGCACCCGCAACACCCGCGCACCCGACGCGTACACCTGCACACCCTCGAACGCAAACGGCACCCGCGGCCCCGACACGTCCTCGGCCAGCAGCAACCCGATCGGATGCAACGCCGCGTCCAACAACGCCGGATGCACCCCGAACCGCACCGCCTCACCAGCCGCGTCCTCCGGCAACACCACCTCGGCATACACCTCACCGTCACCGGCCCACACCCGACGCAACCCACGGAACACCGGCCCGTACGACAGACCACCCCCCGCCAGCACGTCATACCAACCCGCCAGATCCACCTCCGACGCACCAACCGGCGGCCACACGCCCACAGCCGGCTCCTCAACCGACGCGGGCTCCAACACACCCTCGGCGTGCCGGACCCACTCGGGATCGCCGTCGGACTGGGAGTGCAGTGCGACCGGCCGGGCACCGGTGCCGTCGGGCGGGCCGACGCGTACCTGCACGCGGACCGCCCCGGTGTCGGGCAGCACCAGCGGGGTGGCGATGGTCAGTTCCCGCAGTCGGGGGACGCCCGCCTCGTCACCGGCCCGGACGGCCAGTTCGACCAGGGCCGTGCCGGGGACGACCACGACTCCGGCGACGGTGTGGTCGGCGAGCCACGGGTGGGTGGCGACGGACAGGCGGCCGGTGAGCACCACCATGTCCTCGCCGGCGACGGTGACCGCCGCCCCGAGCAGCGGGTGCCCGGCCGCACCGAGTCCGGCGCCGGTGACGTCACCGGCCCGGGCCCTACCGATGCCGAGCCAGTAGCGTTCGTGCTGGAACGCGTACGTGGGCAGGTCGACCCACTGCGGGTCCACCCCGGCATACCACTGCGGCCAGGTGACGGGTACGCCGTGTACGTGCAGGTCGGCCAGGGCGGCGAGCAGGGCGCGCGGCTCGGGCCGGTCCCGCCGCTGGGCGGCCACGGTGAGCACGCCCTCGGCGGCCGGCAACGCGTCGGCGGTCATGGCGGTCAGGACGCTCTGCGGTCCGATCTCGACGAAGGTGTCGACGCCGGCGGCGTGCAGGGCGGTGATCCCGTCGGCGAACCGGACGGCCTCCCGGACGTGCCGCACCCAGTAGTCGGCGCAGGTCAGCTCCTGCGGGTCGGCGACCGTGCCGGTCAGGTTCGACACGACCGGCACCAGCGGCGCCCGGAACGTCAGGCCGTCGAGTACCGCCCGGAACTCGTCGAGCATCGGCTCCATCAACGGACTGTGGAACGCATGACTCACCGTCAACCGGCGGGTCCGTACACCCCTGTCCCGCCAGACCCGCTCCACCTCGTCCAGGGTGGCGGCGGCACCGGACACCACCACCGAAGCCGGCCCGTTGACCGCGGCGATCCCCACCTCGCCCAGGCCGGCGATCGACTCCGCGACATCAGCCTCCGACGCAGCCACGGCCAGCATCCCACCACCGGCCGGCAACCCCTGCATCAACCGACCCCGCGCCGCCACCAACGCACACGCATCCGCCAACGACAGCACCCCGGCCACATGAGCGGCAGTGATCTCACCGACGGAGTGACCACCCACGAAGTCCGGCACCACACCGAACGACTCCACGAGCCGGAACAACGCCACCTCAACCGCGAACAACCCCGCCTGCGTGAACACCGTCTGATCCAACAGACCAGCCTCCGGCGAGCCCGCCTCAGCGAACAACACCGACCTGAGCGGCTGCGGCAGCATCGGGTCCAGGTGTCCACACACCTCATCCAGAGCCGCTGCGAACACCGGGAACACGCCGGACAACTCCCGACCCATCCCGGCACGCTGCGCACCCTGACCCGAGAACAGGACCGCGAGCGGGCCCCGGGGCGTGCCGGTGCCGGTGACCACGGTGCCGGCCGGCGCGTCGGTGGCAAGGGCGCGCAGCCCGGTCAGCAACTCGTCCCGGTCCGCCGCCGTGATGACGGCGCGGTGTTCCAGGACGGCCCGGCCGGTCACGGAGGACCAGCCCACGTCGACCGGGTGCAGGTCCTCGTCGGCGGCGAGCCAGGCGGCCCAGCGCTGCGCCTGGGCGGCGAGGGCGGTCTCGCTGCGCGCCGACAGCAGCACGGCCGCCGGGGCGACCGGCGTGGGCGAAGACGACGGACGGGTCACGGCGGGCGGCTGCTCGATGATCACGTGGGCGTTGGTGCCACTGACCCCGAACGAGGAGACCGCCGCTCGGCGCGGCCGGCCCGGCTGCGGCCACGGCCGTGCCTCGGTGAGCAGTTCGACGGCGCCGGCCGTCCAGTCGACGTGCGGGGACGGCTCGTCGACGTGCAGGGTGCGCGGCATGGTGCCGTGTCGCATCGCCATGATCATCTTGATGATGCCGGCCACCCCGGCGGCGGCCTGGGTGTGCCCGATGTTCGACTTGATCGAGCCCAGCCACAGCGGACGGTCGGCCGGCCGGTCCTGCCCGTAGGTGGCCAACAGCGCCTGCGCCTCGATCGGGTCACCCAGGGTGGTACCGGTGCCGTGCGCCTCGACCGCGTCCACGTCGGCGGGGGTCAGCCGGGCGTTGGCGAGAGCCTGCCGGATCACCCGCTGCTGCGACGGACCGTTCGGCGCGGTCAACCCGTTCGACGCACCGTCCTGGTTCACCGCAGTGCCCCGCACCACGGCCAGAATCCGACGGCCGTCCCGCCGCGCGTCCGACAGCCGCTGCACCAGCAGCATCCCCACGCCCTCGGACCAGCCGGTGCCGTCCGCCGACGCCGCGAACGACCTGCACCGGCCGTCGGCCGACAGGCCACGCTGGCGCGAGAACTCGATGAACGTGCCCGGCGTGGCCATCACCGTCACACCACCAGCCAGCGCCAGGTCACACTCCCCCGACCGCAACGCCTGCACCGCCAGGTGCAACGCCACCAACGACGACGAACACGCCGTGTCCACGGTGACCGCCGGACCTTCCAACCCGAACGTGTAGGCGACCCGGCCGGAGACGATGCTGCCGGAGTTGCCGGTGCCGATGTAGCCCTCCAACCCGTCCGGCAGGTCCTGCACCTGGGAGGCGTAGTCGTGGTACATCAGCCCGGCGAACACGCCGGTGCGGCTGCCCCGTACCCGCGTCGGGTTGAGACCGGCGGATTCGAACGTCTCCCAGGACGCCTCCAGCAACAGCCGCTGCTGCGGGTCCATCGCGACGGCCTCCCGGGGCGAGATGCCGAAGAAGGCGGGGTCGAACGCGGCAGCGCCGCTGAGGAAGCCGCCGTGCCGGGCGTACGAGGTGCCGGGATGGTCGGGGTCCGGGTGGAAGAGGGCGTCGAGGTCCCAGCCCCGGTCGGTGGGGAACTCGCCGATGCCGTCCCCGCCGCCGGCCAGCAGCTCCCAGAGCTGCTCGGGGCTGTCCACGCCGCCCGGGTAACGACAGGCCATGCCGACGATCGCGATCGGCTCGTCGACGCCGGTGGCGGCCACCGCGTCGGGCCGGGCGACGACCGCGCCGGTGAGCTGCTCGTGCACGTGGGCCGCGAGGGCCGCCGGGGTCGGGTAGTCGAACACGAGCGTGGAGGCCAGCCGCAGGCCGGTCGCCGCGTTGACCCGGTTGCGCAGATCCACCGCGGTCAGCGAGTCGAAGCCCAACTCCCGGAACGCCCGGTCGGCCGGCACCGCGTCCGCGCCACCGTGGCCGAGCACCTGCGCCACCAAGCCCCGGACCAGGACGTCGACCTGGGCGTGGGCCTCGTCGGGGGCGAGGGTGGCCAGGCGCTGTGCCCAGCCCGAGGCCGCGCCGCCGGCCTGCCGCCGGGTGGCCACCGTGCCGACGAGAGCGCGCCACATCGGGGGTACGCCGGCGGTGACGGCCGCCGCACGCAGGGCCGGCACGTCGACGACAGCGGGGACGAGGGCGGGCGTGCCGGTGGCGACGGCCGCGTCGAGGAGGGCCATACCGACGGGTTCGGTGATCAGGCCGAGACCGGAGCGGGTGACCCGGGAACGGTCGGCGGCGCTGAGGGTGGCCGCCATGCCGTCGGTGTCCCACATGCCCCAGGCCAGGGAGTGCGCGGGCAGACCGCGGCCCCGTCGGTGGGCGGCGAGGGCGTCGAGGAAGCAGTTGGCCGCCGCGTACGCGCCCTGGCCCGGGGAGCCGAGCACCCCGGCGACGGAGGAGAAGACCACGAACAGGTCGAGGTCCAGGTCTGCGGTGGCCTCGTGCAGGTGCCAGGCAGCGTCGACCTTGGGGGCGAACACCCGGGCGAGCCGGTCGGCGTCGATGCCGGTGACGACGGCGTCGTCGAGGACCCCGGCGGTGTGCACCACCCCGGCGAGCCGGTCGCCGTCGGTGAGTTGCCCGACGAGGTCGCGTACGGCGGCGGGGTCGGTGACGTCGCAGGCGAGCACGCGGACCCGCGCGCCGTGGGCGGTCAGCTCGTCGGCCAGGCCGGCCGCGCCGGGCGCAGCGGGGCCGCGCCGGCTGACCAGGGCGAGGGAGTCCACGCCCCACGTGGTGACGAGGTGCCGGGCGACCAGGGCACCGAGCGCGCCGGTGCCGCCGGTGACCAGGACGGTGCCGCCGCGCAGCCGCGGGGTGTCCGCGGGTGGGGCGTCGGCGCGTACCAGACGGGGGGTCAGGGCCGCGTCGCCGCGGACCGCGAGCTGCGCCACGGCCGGGTCGGCGGCGGCGAGCAGCGCGACGGCCGGCGCGTCGAGGTCCCGGTCGAGATCGGCCAGGACGATCCGCCCGGGATGCTCGGACTGGGCGGCGCGCACCAGGCCCCAGACGGCCGCGCCGGCCAGGTCGTCGGCCGGGTCGGCGTCGCCGGCCCGCACCGCCCCCCGGGTGACCACCGCGAGTCGGGTGTCGGCGAGGTCGTCGGCGGCCAGCCACGCCTGCACCACGCCGAGCACGTCGGTGGTCGCGGCGCGGACCACCGCCGGCAGTTGCTCCGCCGGCAGGTCGGCGGGCACGGCGGGCACCGTCAGCAGCAGCAACGGGGGTACGTCGCCGGCGGTGACCAGCTCGGCGACTCCCGGGTACGAGGGGACGCCGGGCAGCTCCGGCGTGGACGCGCCCAGCAGGGCGGCCCCGGGTGCCGTGCCGGCGTCGATCGGCTCGGCCCGCCAGGCGACCTGGAACAGCGACCGGGCGGCGAGGGTGGCCGCCGACGGGTCGACGCTGGTCATCTCGCGCAGGACGACCGACTCGACGGAGACGACCGGCCGGTCGGTGTCGTCGACGGCGAGCAGCCGCACGCCGCCACCGACGCGGGTGAGGCGCACCCGCAGGGTGTCCGCGCCGACGGCGTGCACCTGGACTCCGGTGAACGCGAACGGTGCCTTCGGGCCGCTGGTTCCGTCGCCCGGCAGCAGCGCGGTCGGGTGCAGGGCGGCGTCGAGCAGGGCGGGGTGCACGCCGAAGGCGGGGCTGCCGTCGGAGGTGGCGGCGGGAAGGGTGACGTCGGCGTACACCGTGTCGTCGCCGGCCGTCCAGGCCCGCCGCAGACCCTGGAACAGCGGCCCGTAGGTCATCCCGTGGCCGGCGAGGGCGTCGTACCAGCCGTCGAGGTCCACCTCGACGGCTTCGGCCGGCGGCCAGGTGCCGAGACCGGCGTCGCCGGTCGGGCCGGTCGTGTCGACGGCGGTGAGCACACCTTCGGCGTGCCGCACCCAGTCGCCGTCCGGGTCGTCGTCGGGCTGGGAGTGGATGGTGACGGTCCGCCAGCCGGTGTGGTCACGCGGACCGACCTGGACCTGGACGCGGACCGCTCCGTGGGCGGGCAGGACGAGCGGGGCGGCGATGGTCAGCTCCCCCACCCGGCAGGGACCGAACTCGTCACCGGCCCGCAGTACCAGTTCGACCAGTGCCGTGCCGGGGACGACCACCGCGCCGGCCACCACGTGGTCGGCCAGCCAGGGTTGCGCGGCGACGGAGAGCCGGCCGGTGAGCACGGCGGCGTCCTCGCCGGCCAGCCGGATGGCGGCGGCGAGCAGCGGGTGGCCGGCGGCGCCGAGGCCGGCGACGGAGACGTCCGAGGCCCGGTCGGCGGGGCGCAGCCAGTAGCGTTCCTGCGCGAAGGCGTACGTCGGCAGGTCGGTCCGGGTGGCGGCGGTGCCGGCGAAGAGCGGCGTCCAGTCGACCGTGCCACCGGCGACGAAGAGTTCGGCCAGGCCGGTCAGCAGGCCGTGCGGCTCGGCGCGGTCGCGGCGTTGGGTGGGCACGGCGAGGACGCCGTGGGTGTCCCCGGTGAGGGACTCGCGGACCAGGGCGGTGAGCACCGCACCCGGTCCGATCTCGACAAAGGTGTCGACACCGGCGGCGTGCAGGGCGGTGATCCCGTCGGCGAACCGGACGGCCTCCCGGACGTGCCGCACCCAGTAGTCGGCGCAGGTCAGCTCCTGCGGGTCGGCGACCGTGCCGGTCAGGTTCGACACGACCGGCACCAGCGGCGCCCGGAACGTCAGGCCGTCGAGTACCGCCCGGAACTCGTCGAGCATCGGCTCCATCAACGGACTGTGGAACGCATGACTCACCGTCAACCGACGCGTCCGCACCCCCCGCTCCCGCCAGAACCGGTCCACCTCGTCCAGAGCGTCGACCGCACCGGACACCACCACCGCAGCCGGACCGTTCACCGCAGCGATCCCGACCCGGTCGACCAACCCACCAATCGACGCAGCAACATCGGCCTCGGACGCCGCCACAGCGAGCATCCCACCACCAGCCGGCAACCCCTGCATCAACCGACCCCGCGCGGCGACCAGCGCACACGCATCGGCCAGGGACAGCACCCCGGCCACATGAGCGGCAGTGATCTCACCGACGGAGTGACCACCCACGAAGTCCGGCACCACACCGAACGACTCCACGAGCCGGAACAACGCCACCTCAACCGCGAACAACCCCGCCTGCGTGAACACCGTCTGATCCAACAGACCAGCCTCCGGCGAGCCCGCCTCAGCGAACAACACCGACCTGAGCGGCTGCGGCAGCATCGGGTCCAGGTGTCCACACACCTCATCCAGAGCCGCTGCGAACACCGGGAACACGCCGGACAGCTCCCGACCCATCCCGGCCCGCTGCGCACCCTGACCCGAGAAGATCAGCGCGACGGGTCCCCGGTCGGTGGCGCGGCCGGTGACGACCGCGTCGGTGGGTTCGTCGGCGGCGAGGGCGGCCAGCCCACTGGTCAGCTCGGCGTGGTCGGCGGCGAAGAGCAGCGCGCGGTGTTCCAGCGCGGTACGGGCGGTCAACGACGTCCAGCCGACGTCGACGAGTCGGGGCAGGCCCTCACCGCCGAGGTGGTCGGCCCAGTGTCGGGCCTGACGGGTCAGCGCTCCCGCGCCCCGGGCGGAGAGCAGCACCGGCACCAGCGGCGGCGTGGTGGGCTCGACGGGTTCGCCCGCCACCACCTCGGCCGGCGGCTGCTCGACGATGACGTGGGCGTTGGTGCCGCTGACGCCGAAGGAGGAGACCGCCGCCCGGCGCGGGCGGTCGGTCTGCGGCCACGGGCGGGTCTCGGTGAGCAGTTCCACCGCGCCCGCCGACCAGTCGACGTGCGGGGTGGGTTCGTCCACGTGCAGGGTGCGGGGCAGCACGCCGTGGCGCAGCGCCTGCACCATCTTGATCACACCGGCCACCCCGGCGGCGGCCTGGGTGTGCCCGATGTTCGACTTGATCGACCCCAGCCACAGCGGCCGGTCGCCCGGCCGGTCCTGCCCGTACGTGGCGAGCAGCGCCTGCGCCTCGATCGGGTCGCCGAGGGTCGTCGCGGTGCCGTGCGCCTCGACCGCGTCGACGTCGGCGGTGCCGAGGCCGGCGTTGGCGAGGGCCTGCCGGATGACACGTTGCTGGGCGGGGCCGTTCGGCGCGGTCAGCCCGTTCGATGCCCCGTCCTGGTTGACGGCGCTGCCCCGCACGACGGCGAGGACGCGGTGGCCGTGGCGCTGCGCGTCGGAGAGCCGCTCCACCAGGAGCACGCCGACGCCCTCACCCCAGCCGGTGCCGTCGGCGCTGGCGGCGAAGGACCGGCACCGCCCGTCGGCGGAGAGGCCGCCCTGACGGGTGAACTCGACGAACGCCCCGGGGGTGACCAGCACGTTCACGCCGCCGGCGAGCGCGAGGTCGCATTCGCCCTGGCGCAGCGACTGCACGGCCAGGTGCAACGCGACCAGCGACGACGAGCAGGCGGTGTCCACGGTGACCGCCGGCCCCTCCAACCCGAACGTGTACGCCACCCGGCCGGAGATCACACTGTGCGCGCCGCCGGTGAGCCGGTATCCATCGAGGCCGGGGGTCTCGTCGCCGGTGCCGTAGCCGGACGGGGACGCCCCGACGAACACCCCGGTGGGGGTGCCGTGCAGCCGGTCGGGGGCGACGCCGGCCTGCTCGAACGCCTCCCAGGTGGCCTCCAGCAGCAGGCGTTGCTGCGGGTCCATGGCCAGGGCCTCGCGGGGCGAGATGCCGAAGAAGTCCGGGTCGAAGTCGGTGGCCCGGTCGATGAACCCGCCGTGCCGGGTGGCCGAGCGGCCGGGTGCCTCGGGGTCGTCGGAGAGGAGCCGGTCGAGGTCCCAGTGCCGGTCGGTGCGGAACTCGGTGATGCCGTCGCGTCCCGCGGCCACGAGTTCCCACAGTCCGTCGGGGTCGCTGACCCCACCCGGGTAGCGGCAGCTCATCCCGACGATGGCGATGGGCTCGTCGGTGCTGTCCCGGCCGGACGCGCCGGCCGGCGTCGCGGCGGGGTCGGGTTCGGCGTCGTCCAGCCGCAGCAGGGACGCCAGGTGCCCGGCGAGGGCGACCGGGTTCGGATAGTCGAAGATCAACGTGGTGGGCAGGGTCAGGCCGGTCGCGCCGGTGATCTGGTTGCGCAACTCCACCGCGGTCAGCGAGTCGAATCCCAGTTCCTTGAAGGCCCGGCGCGGGCTGACCGCGTCGGTGCCGGTGTGGCCGAGGACGGCGGCGGCGTGGTCGCGGACCAGGTCGGTGAGGTGACGGTCCCGTTCGGCGCGGGTGAGGCCGGCCAGTCGTCCGCGCAGCGCCGCGGCGGCGTCGTCGGTGGTCGCATCGGCGGGGTCGGCGGCGAGCGCCTCGCGGGCCTCAGCGATGTCGTCGAGCAGCGGACGCCGCCGGGCGGAGGCGTAGGCGGGCGCGAAGGTGGCCCAGTCGACGTCGGCGACGACGAGGCAGGTCTCGGCGTGCTCGACGGCGCGGCGCAGGGCGAGCAGCGCGGCGGCCGGCTGCATCGGGTTGAGGCCACGTCGGCTGAGCAGCCGCTGCGCCTCCTCGGTGGTGGCCATGCCACCCTCGGCCCAGGCACCCCAGGAGATGGAGGTGGCGGTCAGACCCCGGGCGCGGCGCTGTTCGGCGAGGGCGTCGAGGTACGCGTTCGCGGCGGCGTACGCGCCCTGCCCACCACTGCCCCACACGCCGGAGATGGAGGCGAAGGTGACGAAGGCGTCGAGTTGCCGGTCACCGAGGAACTCGTCGAGGTAGGCGGCACCGGCGACCTTGCCGGCCATGACGTGGTCGAACACGTCGAGGTCGGTGTCGACCAGCGCGGTGAGCCGGGTGATCCCGGCGGCGTGCAGCACGGCGGTCAACGGGGCGACCTCGTCCAGGCCGGCGACCAGCGCGGCGACCTGGTCGCGGTCGGCCATGTCGCAGGCGACGACACTGACCCGTACGCCGGTGGTGGTCAGCTCGTCGGCCAACTCCCGGGCACCGGTCGCGTCGAGGCCGCGCCGGCTGGTGAGCACGAGGTGCTCGGCGCCGTTGGCGGCGAGCCAGCGGGCGGCCTGCGCGCCGATCGCGCCGGTGCCGCCGGTGACGAGGACGGTGCCGCGCGGCTGCCACGGGGTGACCTGTGCGGCGGGACGGGCACCGGTACGGGCGAGCCGGCGGACGAAGGTGCCGAACGGACGGACGGCGAACTGGTCCTCGTCGTCGTCGCTGGTCAGGATGCGGGCCACCTCGGCCCAGATCGTGGCGTCCGGGTCGGCGGGCAGGTCGACCAGGCCACCCCAGCGGGTCGGGTGTTCCAGGCCGACCACCCGGGCGAGGCCCCAGAGCGCGTGCTGGGCGGCGCTGACCACCGGTTCGGCCGGGTCGGTGCCGACTCCGCCCGAGGTGAGGCACCACAGCGGTGCGGGCAGGTCGGCGTCGGCGAGGGCCTGCACGAGCCGGGTGGTGGCGACCAGCCCGGCGGGGACGCCCGGGTGGCCCGGGTGGTGGGCGTCGGTCACACCGAGCAGGGAGACGACCCCGGCCAGCGGGGTGTCCCGGTGCGCGGCGAGCGCCCGGGCGAGCGCGGGCCGGTCGACGTCGGCCGGGTGGACGTCGACCCGCCGGACCGCCGGTCCGCCGGCTGCGGTCAGGGCGTCCACCCAGCCGTCGAGGGTCGGGTCGCCGGCCGGGACGACCACGAGCAGGTCACCGGGGACGCTGGCCGGGTTGCTCCGGCCGATGGGCTTCCACCGCACCTGGTACGACCAGCCGTCCAGCACCGCCCGCTGCAACCGGGCCTTCCGCCAGGACGACAGCACGGGCAGCGCCGGGGCGAGCACCTCCAGGTCGGCCGGGTCACCGTCGAGCTGGGCGGCGAGGGCGGCCACGTCGGCGCGTTCCACCGCCGACCAGAACTCCACGTCGACCACGTCCGGGCTGACCGGCCCGGTGGCGGCGGAGGTGGTCCGTTCGGTCCAGTAGTGCTGCCGCTGGAAGGCGTAGGTGGGCAGGTCGGTGAGCACTGCGGTGGTGGCGAGCACCTGCCGGTAGTCCACCGGCAGGCCGTGGGTGTGGGCGGCGGCGATGCTGGTCAGCATCCGCACGGCCGCGTCCTCGTCCCGGCGGAGGGTGGCCAGCGCCCGCCCGGTCACCCCGGCGTCGTCGAGGATCGTGGTGAGGGGCATGCTCAGCACCGGGTGCGCGGAGACCTCGACGAAGTCGGTGAAGCCGGCGTCGAGGGCGGTCCGCACGGCGGTGTCGAACAGCACGGTGCGGCGCAGGTTCTCCGCCCAGTAGTCGGCGTCCAGTTCGGTGCCGTCGATCCAGGTGCCGGTGACGGTGGACAGGATCCGGACCTGGCCCGCACTCGGGGTCAGCCCGGCCAGGTCGGTGCGCATCCGCTCGGCGGCGGCGTCCACCAGCGGGCCGTGCGAGGCGTAGTCGATGTTGATGGCGCGGGCCCGGATCCCGTCCGCGGCGCAGGCGGCGACGAGAGCGGCCACCTGGTCGTGCGGGCCGGAGACGGTGACCGCGTGGGGGCCGTTGACCACCGCGATGGCGACCCCGTCGGGGAGCCGTCGGGTGGCGTCGTCGACGGAGAGGTCGAGGGCGGCCATGGTCCCGGGTTCGGCGAGGTCACTGACGGCGCGCAGCCGCACCGCGAGCAGCTTCACCGCATCGGCGAGGGTCAGCACCCCGGCGACGTGCGCGGCGACGACCTCGCTCTGCGAGTGGCCGATGACGGCCTGCGGGGTGGTCCCGGCAGCCTGCCACAACCGGGCCAGGCTGGTGGTGAGGGCGAACAGGATCGGCTGGACGATCTCGTGGCGGCCGAGCCAGGTCTCGTCGTCGCCGGTGAGGTGGCCGACGATGTCGAGGTCGAACCAGCGGTCGAACTCGGTCTGGCATTCGGCGAGCGCCTCGTCGAAGACCGGGCAGGCGCCGATCAGGCTGGTCGCCATGCCCAGGTGGTGCCCGCCGTAGCCGGGGAACACCCAGACCGGCCCCTCGGCCGGCTCGCCGGCCACTCCGGTGACCACGGAGCCGGCGGGACGGCCCTCGGCGAGGGCGTCGAGGCCGGCGAGGAGCTGCGCCGGTTCCGCACCGACGACGGCCGCCCGGTGTTCGAAGACCGACCGGGTGGTGGCCAGCGACCAGGCCACCCGGGCCGGGTCGACGTCCTCGCGGGAGCGGACGTACCGGGCGAGCCGGGCTGCCTGCTCGCGCAGGGCCGGCGCGGACCGGGCGGAGAGCGTCCACACGGTGGTGGGCGTGGTGAGCAGGCCGGGTCGTGCCGGTTCCGGCTCCGGGGCCGGTGCGGCGTGTTCGAGGATGACGTGGGCGTTGGTGCCGGAGATGCCGAACGACGACACGGCGGCCCGCCGGGGCCGGTCCACCCGTGGCCAGTCGCGGGCCTCGGTGAGCAGCGACACCGCCCCGGCCGACCAGTCGATGTGCGGGGACGGGGCGTCCACGTGCAGGGTGGCCGGCAGCCGCCCGTGCCGCATCGCCATCACCATCTTGATGATTCCGGCGACCCCGGCGGCCGACTGGCTGTGCCCGAGGTTCGACTTGATCGAGCCCAGCCAGAGCGGATCGCCCCCGCCGCGCTCCTGCCCGTACGTGGTGAGCAGCGCCTGCGCCTCGATCGGGTCGCCGAGGGTGGTGCCGGTGCCGTGGGCCTCCACGGCGTCCACGTCGGCGGGGGTGAGTCGGGCGTTGCTCAGCGCCTGCCGGATGACCCGCTGCTGGGCGGGTCCGTTTGGCGCGGTCAGGCCGTTGGAGGCGCCGTCGGAGTTGATCGCGGAGCCGCGTACCACGGCGAGGATCCGGTGGCCGTTGCGCTGGGCGTCGGAGAGCCGCTCGACGAGGAGCAGGCCGACGCCCTCGGCCCAGCCGGTGCCGTCGGCGGACGCGGCGAACGACTTGCACCGTCCGTCGGAGGCGAGGCCACGCTGCCGGGAGAAGCCGACGAACGCGCTGGGGGTGGCCATGACGGTCACACCGCCGGCCAGGGCCAGGTCGAACTCGCCGGAGCGCAGCGCCTGGCAGGCCAGGTGCAGGGCGACCAGGGACGACGAGCAGGCGGTGTCGACGGTGAGCGCCGGCCCCTCCAACCCGAGGGCGTACGCGATCCGGCCGGAGACGACGCTGCTGACGGTGCCGGTCAGCAGGTAGCCCTCGTCGGCGCCGTCCGCACCGCCGTCCGCGCCGACGCCGTAGCCGTTGGCGGTGGTGCCGACGAACACGCCGACCTTCTGCCCGCGTACGCCGGACGGGGCGATGCCGGCGCTCTCGAACGCCTCCCACGACGTCTCCAGCAGGAGCCGCTGCTGCGGGTCCATCGCCTGGGCCTCGCGTGGGCTGATGCCGAAGAAGTCGGCGTCGAAGCCGGCCGCGTCGTACAGGAACCCGCCCTGCCGGGTGGCGGAGCGCCCAGCCTGCTCGCCGGTCGGGTCGTACAGGTTGTCCAGATCCCAGCCCCGGTCGGTGGGGAAGCCGCCGATGGCGTCGTCGCCGGCGGCGACCAGGTCCCACAGCTGGTCGGGGCTGGACACCCCGCCCGGGTAGCGGCAGGACATCGCCACGATGGCGATGGGTTCCCGGGCGGCGGCGGTCAGCTGCTGGTTGAGCTGCTTGAGGCGGCTGGTCTCCTTGACCGAGGCCCGAAGCGCCTCGACGACCTTGTCTGCAGACGTGGACATGTGTACTCCGTACGTGGGGCAGGGGTCAGGACTCGGAGCCGTCGAGCGCCAGCCTGATCAGGGTGTCGGCGTCCATCTCGTCGATGTCGCCGTCCTCGTCGGTGGAGGCACGGTCGGTGTCGTCGCCGTCGGTGAGGTTGAGAAGCAGGTCCAGCAGGCCGGCCTCGCGGATGCGGGTCAGCGGGATGGTGGCGAGAGCCTGCCGCACCGCCGTCTCCGCCGGGTCGGCCGTCTCCTCCCGCTGTGTCTCGGGGACCAGTTCGGTGAGCAGGTGCCCCGCGACGGTGGCCGGGTCGGGATAGTCGAAGACCAGCGTGGTGGGCAGGGTCAGGCCGGTGACCCGGGTGAGCCGGTTGCGCAGTTCCACGGCGGTCAGCGAGTCGAAGCCCAGTTCCTTGAACGCCCGCCTCGGCTTGACCAGTCCGGGGCCGGTGTGGCCGAGCACGGCTGCGGCCTCCGCGCGGACCAGGTCGGTCAGGTGCCGGTCCCGCTCGTCGCCGGGCAGGGCGAGCAGCCGCTCGCGCAGCGACCGGCCGCCGTCGGCCGGCGTGTCCTCGGCCGGTGCGGTGGCCTGGTGGGCCTCCGGCAGGTCGGCCAGCAGCGGACGCGGGCCGGCGGCGGAGTACGCCGGGGCGAAGGTCGCCCAGTCGACGTCGACGACGGTGAGGCAGGGGCGACCACGGCCGACGGCGATCCGCAGGGCGTGCACGGCGTCGGTGGGGTTCATGACGCGCAGTCCGCGCCGGGCCAGTTCCCGGCGGGCCTCGTCGGTGGCCATCCCACCGTCGGCCCAGGGCCCCCACGCCACGGAGGTGGCCGCCAGGCCGCGGGCGCGTCGCCGTTCGGCCAGGGCGTCGAGGTACGCGTTGCCGGCCGCGTAGCCGGCCTGCCCGCCGCTGCCCCAGATCCCGGCGATGGAGGCGAAGAGGACGAACGCGTCGAGCGGTCGGTCGCCGAGCAGCTCGTCGAGGTGCACCGCGCCGGCGATCTTGCCGGACATCACTCCGGCGAGCCGGTCGGTGTCGGTGTCGAGCAGCGGGCTGACGTCGTTGAGTCCGGCGGCGTGCACGACCGCGGTCAGCGGGACGGGGTCGTCGTCGATGCGGGCGAGCAACGCGGCGACCGAGTCGCGGTCGGCGACGTCGCAGGCGGCGACCGTGACCCGGGCGCCGAGGGCGGTCAGCTCGTCGCGCAGTTCGGCAGCGCCGGGGGCGGAGTCGCCGCGCCGGCTGGTCAACACGAGGTGCGCGGCACCGTTGCCGGCCGCCCAGCGGGCCACGTGCGCGCCGAGGGCGCCGGTGCCGCCGGTGACGAGCACGGTGCCGGTGGGCCGCCACCGGTCGGCTGCCGCCGCGTCGGCGGGAGTGGCCCGGGTGAGCCGGCGCACGTGGACACCGGTCGGCCGGAGCGCGAGCTGGTCCTCGTCACCGGCGGCGGTGAGCACCGTGGCCAGTCGGGTCGGGTCGATGTCCCGCTCCGGCAGGTCCAGCAGCCCGATGCGCAGCTGCGGCAGTTCGAGACCGGCGACGCGGCCCATCCCCCACAGGCCGCCCTGGGCGGCACTGCGCGCGGCGTCGTCGCCGCCGGTGCCGACCGCACCCCGGGTGAGGCACCACAGTGGGACCGTCGGGTCGGTGTCGTGCAGCGCCTGGATCAGCAGGAGGGTCGCGGCGGTGCCGGCCGGCACGGCCGGGTGCCCGGGGTGCGGGTCGTCGGTCAGGCCGAGCAGCGACACGACGCCGTCGACCGGTGCGTCGGCGAGCGCGGCGGTCAGCTGTCGGGCCAGGCCGGCGCGGGTGGCGGTGCCCGCGTCGGCGGTCACCTGTCGCACGTCCCCGCCGGCGGCGGTGAGCGCGGCGGCGACGTCGGCGGCCACCGGGTCGCCGTCGGGGGCGACGAGCAGCCATCCGCCGGCTGTCGTCGGCCCGTCACCCAGCTCGATCCGTCGCCACTCGATCTGGTACGACCAGCCGTTGACCGTCGCGTCGCGGGTGCGGGCGTGTCGCCAGGAGGTGAGGGCGGGCAGGGCCGGGGTCAGCGCGTCGATCGCCTCGTCGCCGAGCTGCCCCGCCAACGCGGTCAGGTCACCACGCTCGACGGCGGCCCAGAACTCCACATCCCCACCGTCGACCGTGCTGCCGGCCCCGGCCCGGCCAACCGGTTCGGGCCAGAACCGCTGATGCTCGAACGCATACGTCGGCAGGTCGATCCGCCGCGCCCCCGTGCCGGCGAACCACTGCCGCCAGTTCACCGGCACCGCGTGGACGTGCAGCGCGGCCAGAGCGGCGAGCAGCGCGGCCGTCTCGGGCCGGTCCCGCCGCTGCACCGCAACGGCGAGCACGCTCTCGTCGCCAGGCAACGCGTCGGCGGTCATCGCGGTCAGCACGCTCTGCGGACCGACCTCCACGAACGTGTCCACCCCCGCCTTACGCAGCACGGTGAGCCCGTCGGCGTACCGGACGGCCTCCCGCACATGCCGCACCCAGTAGTCGACCGTACGGATCTCGTCACCGTCGGCGAGCGCCCCAGTCACATTCGACACGACCGGCAGCAGCGGCGCCGCGAAGGACAACGTCTCCAGAACCGCCCGGAACTCGTCGAGCATCGGCTCCATCAACGGACTGTGGAACGCATGACTCACCGTCAACCGACGCGTCCGCACCCCCCTGTCCCGCCAGACCCGCTCCACCTCGTCCAGGGTGGCGGCGGCACCGGACACCACCACCGAGGTCGGCCCGTTGACGGCCGCGATCCCCACCTCGGGCAGACCGGCGATCGACTCCGCGACCGAATCCTCGGCAGCGCCGACCGCCAGCATCCCACCACCGGCCGGCAACGCCTGCATCAACCGGCCCCGCGCCGCCACCAGCGTGCACGCGTCGGCCAACGACAGCACCCCGGCCACATGAGCGGCGGTGATCTCACCCACCGAATGACCACCCACGAAGTCCGGCACCACAGCGAACGACTCCACGAGCCGGAACAACGCCACCTCAACCGCAAACAACCCCGCCTGCGTGAAGAGGGTCTGATCCAACAGCCCAGCCTCCGGCGAGCCCGCCTCAGCGAACAACACCGACCTGAGCGGCTGCGGCAGCATCGGGTCCAGCAGACCGCACACCTCATCCAACGCAGACGCGAACACCGGGAAGGCGGCGGACAGCTCCCGACCCATCCCGGCACGCTGCGCACCCTGACCCGAGAACAGCAGGGCAAGCTGCCCGCGCTGCTCCGGAGCGCCGGTCAGCACAGCGGCGGACGGCTCACCGGCAGCGAGGGCACGCAGGCCGGCCAGCAGGTCGTGGCGATCAGCAGCGCTCACCACCGCCCGCTGCTCCAACATTGACCGGGTGGTCACCGACGACCACGCCACATCCACCGCACGCAGCGCCTCGTCACCAGCCAACCACCGCGCCCACCGACCCGCCTGCAACGCCAGGGCCGCCTCCGACCGGGCGGACAGCAGCACCGGCACGACCGGATCCACCGTCGCGGCGGACTGCGGGTCGGCGTCGACAGCCGGCTCCGGGCCTGCCTGCGGCAGCACCACGTCGGCGGGCGGCTGCTCGATGATCACGTGGGCGTTGGTGCCGGAGATCCCGAACGACGACACCGCCGCCCGACGGGGCCGATCCAACGTGGGCCACGGTGTCGGTTCGGTGGCCAGAGCCACCGCGCCGGCCGTCCAGTCGACGTGCGGGGACGGCTCGTCCACGTGCAGGGTCGGCGGAACCACGCCGTGCCGCATCGCGAGGACCATCTTGATCAGCCCGGCCACCCCGGCAGCGGCCTGGGTGTGACCCATGTTGGACTTGATCGAGCCGAGCAGCAACGGACGCTCGGCGGCCCGGTCCTGCCCGTACGTCGCCAGCAGCGCCTGCGCCTCGATGGGGTCACCGAGGGTGGTGCCCGTGCCGTGGGCCTCGACCGCGTCCACGTCGGCGGCGGTCAGCCGCGCGTTTGCCAGGGCCTGCCGTATCACCCGCTGCTGCGCCGGCCCGTTCGGCGCGGTCAACCCGTTCGACGCACCGTCCTGGTTAACCGCCGTGCCCCGCACCACGGCCAGGACCCGCCGACCCTCCCGCCGCGCGTCCGACAACCGCTGCACCAGCAGCATCCCCACACCCTCGGACCAACCCGTCCCGTCCGCCGACGCGGCGAACGACCTGCACCGCCCATCGGCAGACAGGCCACGCTGCCGGGAGAAGCCGACGAACGCGCTGGGCGTGGCCATCACGGTCACGCCACCGGCCAGCGCCAGGTCGCACTCCCCCGACCGCAGCGCCTGCGCCGCGAGGTGCAGCGCCACCAGCGACGACGAGCAGGCAGTGTCGACGGTGACCGCCGGGCCTTCGAGGCCGAAGGCGTACGCGACGCGGCCGGAGGCGACGCTGCCGGCGGTGCCGTTGACGAGGTACCCCTCCAGTTCCGCCGAGGCGTCGAGGCGGCTGGCGTAGTCGTGATGGATCAGGCCGGCAAAGACGCCGGTGGTCGCCTCCGTGGCGTACGGGTCGAGGCCGGCGGATTCGAACGCCTCCCACGAGGTCTCCAACAGCAACCGCTGCTGCGGATCCATCGCCAGGGCCTCACGCGGACTGATCCCGAAGAAAGCCGGATCGAACTCCGCCGCGTCGTACAGGAACCCACCCTGCCGCGTCGTCGACGTACCCGCCCGATCAGCATCCGGATCGTAGAGCGCCTCCAGATCCCAACCCCGATCAGCCGGGAACCCACCGATCGCATCCCCACCGGAGGACACCAGATCCCACAACTCATCCGGAGAGGAGATCCCACCAGGGAACCGACACGCCATCCCGATGATCGCGATCGGCTCGTCGGCTCCGGCCGGGGCGACCGTCCGCGCGGCGGCGGCGGGCGACGCCGGGTGTCCCAGTTGCTCGTGCAGGTGCTCGGCCAGCCGCTCCGGCGTCGGGTAGTCGAAGACGAGGGTGGCGGGCAGCCGCAGCCCGGTGGCGGCAGCCAACCGGTTACGCAACTCCACCGAGGTCAACGAGTCGAACCCGAGTTCCTTGAACGCCCGACCACCCGGCACCGCCTGCGCCGACGCGTGCCCCAGCACCGCCGCCGCCTCCGCACACACCAGATCCACCAACAGCCGACGGGCGTCCTCCTGCGCCACGCCGGCAAGCCGGTCGGACCAGCCTGACCCGGTGCCTGCGGAGCGGGCCTCGCGGCGGCCAGGGGTCCGGGCCAGTTGGCGGACGATGGGCGGGACCTGCTCCGCGGCGCCGGTGATTCGCAGCCGGGCGGCCACCACCGCCGGCAGAGTCCCGGCGGTCGTCGCGTCGAACAGGGCGGCGCCCTCGGTCTCGGTGAGGCCGCTCAGTCCGAGGCGGGCGAGTCGCTGGCGGTCGTCGGCACTGAGCTGGGCGGTCATGGTGCTGGTGGTGGCCCACATGCCCCAACCGATGCTGACCGCCGGCAGGCCCTGGTCCCGCCGGTGACCGGCGAGGGCGTCGAGGAAACTGTTGGCGGCGGCGTAGTTGCCCTGCCCGGGTGAGCCGAGCGTCGCCGCGATCGACGAGAACAACACGAACGCCGACAGGTCCAGATGCGCAGTCGCCTGATGCAGCGCCCACGCCGCGTCGACCTTCGGCCGCAGGACTGTGGCCAGGCCGTCGTCGGTGAGAGCGGTGATCGTCGCGTCGGCGATGACCCCGGCGGTGTGCACGACGGCCGTCAGTGGGTGGGCCGGGTCGACCCCGGCGACCAGGTCGGCAACCTGCGCGGCGTCGGTCACGTCGACTGACAGGTTCGTGACGGTCGCGCCGGCTTCGATCAGGTCGGCGACCAGAGCCGCGTAGTCGCTGCCCTCGGTGGGCAGGCGGCGGGAGGCGAGCAGCAGGTGCCGGGCCTGGCCGGTGGCGACGAGGTGCCGGGCCACCACACCGGCGAGGGCGCCGGACGCACCCGTGACCAGCGTCGTGCCGTCCGGATCCATCGGCGTCGGCACGGTCAGGACCACCTTGCCGACATGCCGGGCCTGACTGATGTGCCGCAACGCCCGCCGCGCCTGCCGCACATCCCACACCCGCACCGGCAACGGCCTCAACACACCCTGCTCGAACAGGTCAAGCAGTTCCGACAACATCTGCCCGATGCGGGCACCGCCCGCCTCGTTCAGATCGAACGCCCGATACACCACACCCGGATGCGCAGCCGCCACCGCATCGGCGTCGCGGACGTCGGTCTTGCCCATCTCCACGAACCGACCGCCACGCGGCAACAACCGCAACGACGCGTCCACGAACTCACCCGCCAGGGCATCCAACACCACGTCGACACCCGCACCACCCGAAGCGGTGGCGAAAGCCTGCTCGAAGTCCGTGGTCCGCGACGACGCGATCCGCTCGTCGGCCACCCCCAACTCCCGCAACACGCCCCACTTACCGGGACTCGCCGTGGCGAACACCGTCGCCCCGAAATGCTGCGCCAACTGGATCGCCGCCATGCCGACCCCACCCGCACCCGAATGGACCAGCACCGACTCACCCGACCGCAACCCCGCCAGATCGTGCAGGGCGTAGTAGGCGGTCAGGAACACCACCGGAACCGACGCGGCGTCCCGGTAGGACCAGCCGCTCGGCATCCGCGCGATCCGCTGCCGCTGAGCGACGACCTGCGGGCCGAAGCCCGGCTCGAACAACCCGAACACCCGATCACCGGGCACCAGGTCGTCCACGCCCGAACCGACCTCCACCACCACACCGGCACCCTCACTACCCATGACGGCGGTGGGATCCGGATACATACCGAGAGCGATCAACACGTCACGGAAGTTCACCCCGGCAGCCCGAACGGCCACGCGTACCTGACCGGGGGCGAGGGCGGCCGGGGCGGCCGGGACGATCTCGACGCCGTCCAGGGTGCCGGGGTGGGTCGCGGCGACGTGCCACAGGCCGTCGAGCGGCGGCGTCAGCTCCGCGCCCGCCTGCCGCACCAGCCGGGGTACGCGCACCTCGTCCCCCCGGACGGCCACCTGCCCGCCGGTAGAGGTCGGGTCGGCAGCGACCCCCGCCAGCAACGCCAACACCTCGACGTCCAGCACACGGTCCACATCGGCCAGCACAATCCGATCCGGATGCTCCGACTGCGCCGAACGCAGCAGACCCCACACCGCCGCACCCACCAGATCGGCCACCCGATCACCATCCCCGGCCACCACCGCACCCCGGGTCACCACCACCAGCCGCGAACCGGCACACACCTCCGCCACCAACCACTCCCGCACCACCGCGAGAACAGCCGCCGTCACCCCCCGCACCACACCAGGAAGCACAGTCTCGGCATCAGTCGAGACGGTGAAACCATCAGGGCCAGTGACCGACAACAGGACAGCCTGCGGCGGACTGCCACCCGCCCGCACCGAAGCCACCAACGCCGCCACATCCGAGAAGACCGCCACCTGAGGCAGTCGAGCGGCTCCGGGAAGGAGGACAGCGGCCGACTCGGCCGGCCCGGCCTCCACATCGGGCGTGCGGGGCAGCTCAAGCTGCGCCCAGTCCACCAGCTCGGCGACCGGAACAACCTGCTCGACCGGCCACGACACCTCGAACAACGACCGGTCCACCGCACCCGCAACAGCCACCCCGGTCAACTCACGCAACACGAGCGAATCCACCGACACCACCGGCGCACCCGACTCATCAAACGCCACCAGACACACCGACATGCCCGAACGCGTCAACCGCACCCGCAACACCCGCGCACCCGAGGCATGCACCTGCACACCCTCGAACGCAAACGGCACCCGCGGACCCGAACCCTCCACCAACAACCCGATCGGATGCAACGCCGCATCCAACAACGCCGGATGCACCCCGAACCCCGCCGCATCAGCCCCCTCGGGCAACACCACCTCGGCAAACACCTCACCGCCACCAACCCACACCCGACGCAACCCCCGAAACACCGACCCGTACGACAGGCCATGCTCGGCCAGAGCGTCATACCAGCCGGTGAGGTCGGTCTCCGGGACACCGACCGGTGGCCAGGCGGCGAGGGCGGGTTCGGTGGCGGTGGCCGGTTCCAGGACACCCTCGGCGTGCCGGATCCAGTCGGCCTCCGGGTCGTCGTCGGGCTGGGAGTACACGGCCACGTCCCGACCACCGGTGTCGTCGGCGGCACCGACCCGCACCTGCACCCGGACACCGCCGGAGGCGGGCAGGGTCAGCGGCGCGGCGATCGTGAGCTCCCGAACCCGCGACGCACCCACCTCGTCACCAGCCCGCACCACCAACTCCACCAGCGCGGTGCCCGGAACCAGCACCGCACCCGACACCACGTGCCCGGCGAGCCACGGATGCGTCGACACCGAGAGGCGGCCGGTGAGCAACGTCTCGTCGTCACCGGCGAGGCGCACCGCAGCGCCGAGCAGCGGGTGCCCGGGGGCTGCCAGGCCGGCACCGGAGACGTCGCCGGCCCGCCAGGCCGCCGCGTCGGGCCAGAACCGTTGCCGTTGGAACGGGTAGGTCGGCAGGTCGAGTGGGCGGTTGCCGTCGCCGGTCAGCGGGGTCCAGTCGATGGGCACGCCACCGGCGTACGCCTCGGCGAGGGCCGTGAGCAGCGCGGAAGCCTCGGTGCGGCCCTTGCGTAGGGTGGGCACGACCACCGGGCCGGGGTCGGCGGTGTCGGCGGCGAGGCAGTCGCGGGTCATGCCGGCGAGGACGCCGTCCGGCCCGACCTCCAGGTAGGTGTGGACGTGGCGTTGCCGCAGGTAGGCGACGCCGTCGGCGAAGCGGACGGTGTCGCGGACGTGGCGAACCCAGTATCCGGGGTCGCCGAGGTCCGCCGCGTCGGCGATCGTGCCGGTCAGGTTGGACACGACGGGCAGCAGCGGCGCGTGGAACGTCAGGCCGTCGAGTACCGCCCGGAACTCGTCGAGCATCGGCTCCATCAACGGACTGTGGAACGCATGACTCACCGTCAACCGACGCGTCCGCACCCCCCGCTCCCGCCAGAACCGCTCCACCTCGTCCAGAGCGTCGACCGCACCGGACACCACCACCGCAGCCGGACCGTTCACCGCAGCGATCCCGACCCGGTCGACCAACCCACCAATCGACGCAGCAACATCGGCCTCGGACGCCGCCACAGCGAGCATCCCACCACCAGCCGGCAACCCCTGCATCAACCGACCCCGCGCCGCCACCAGCGCACACGCATCCGCCAACGACAGCACCCCGGCCACATGAGCGGCAGTGATCTCACCCACCGAATGCCCACCCACGAAGTCCGGCACCACACCGAACGACTCCACGAGCCGGAACAACGCCACCTCAACCGCGAACAACCCCGCCTGCGTGAACACCGTCTGATCCAACAGACCCGCCTCCGGCGAGCCCGCCTCAGCAAACAACACCGACCTGAGCGGCTGCGGCAGCATCGGGTCCAGCAGACCGCACACCTCGTCCAACGCGGACGCGAACACCGGGAACACGCCGGACAACTCCCGACCCATCCCGGCACGCTGCGCACCCTGACCCGAGAACAGGACGGCGAGCCGGCCGGTGCCGGCGGCGCCGCGTACCACGATGGACGACGGCGTGTCGTCGGCGACGGCCGCCAGGCCGGCGAGGAGGTGCTGGCGGTCCCGGGGCAGCAGCACCGCCCGGTGGGTGAACGCGGAACGCCCGGTGGCCAGGGCGTGTCCGAGGTCGGGCAGCGCCGTGGTGGGGTGCCGCTCCAGCCAGGCGTGCAGTTGTCGGGCCTGGTCGCGCAGCGCCTCCCGGGTGCGGGCGGACAGCACGCACGGGGTGGTGAGGTCGCCGGAGGTGACGGCCTTCGGCCCGACCACCGTCGGGGTGGGGGTCGCGTCGGGGGCCTGTTCCAGGATGGTGTGGACGTTGGTGCCGCTGATGCCGAACGAGGAGATGGCGGCGCGGCGGGGCCGGTCCACCTCCGGCCACGGCCGGGCCTCGGCGAGCAGGGAGACGGCGCCGGCCGTCCAGTCGATGTGCGGGGACGGGTCGTCGACGTGCAGGGTGGCCGGGAGCTGACCGTTCCGCATCGCCATGACCATCTTGATCACTCCGGCGACACCGGCGGCTGCCTGGGTGTGGCCGATGTTCGACTTGATCGAGCCGAGCAGCAGGGGCTGGTCGGCGGGGCGCTGCTGCCCGTAGGTGGCGAGCAGGGCCTGGGCTTCGATGGGGTCACCGAGTGCGGTGCCGGTGCCGTGTGCCTCGACGGCGTCGACGTCGGCGGGGGCGAGCCGGGCGTTGGCGAGGGCCTGCCGGATGACCCGCTGCTGGGCGGGACCGTTCGGGGCGGTGAGGCCGCTGCTGGCACCGTCCTGGTTGACCGCGCTGCCCCGGACGACGGCGAGGATGCGTCGTCCGTTGCGCTGGGCGTCGGAGAGGCGTTCGAGCAGCAGCATGCCGACGCCCTCGGCGAAGCCGGTGCCGTCGGCGCCCGCGCCGAACGCCCTGCACCGGCCGTCGGGCGACAGGCCACGCTGGCGGGCGAACTCGGCGAGCATGCCGGGGGTGGACATGACGCTGACGCCACCGGCGAGGGCGAGCCCGCATTCGCCCTGCCGCAGGGCCTGGGTGGCCAGGTGCAGCGCGACCAGCGACGACGAGCAGGCGGTGTCGACGGTGACGGCTGGGCCTTCCAGGCCGAACAGGTAGGAGATGCGGCCGGAGGCGACGCTGCCGGCGCTGCCGTTGCCGACATATCCGTCGAGGTCGTCGGAGGTGCCGATGGCCTTGCCGGCGTAGTCGTGGTAGATCAGGCCGACGTAGACGCCGGTGCTGCCGCCCCGGGCGGTGAGCGGGTCGATGCCGGCGCGTTCGAACGCCTCCCACGAGGTTTCCAGCAGCAGCCGCTGCTGCGGGTCCATGGCGAGGGCTTCACGTGGGTTGATGCCGAAGAAGGCGGCGTCGAAGTCGGCGGCGTCATAGAGGAAGCCGCCGTGCTGCGGGGTGGTGCCGTCCCCGGTGTTCAGGGCGGCGAGATCCCAGCCACGGTCGGTGGGGAACGGCGCGATGACGTCGGCCCCGGCGGTGACCAGGTCCCAGAGCTGCTCCGGGGTGCGCACGTCGCCGGGGAAGCGGCAGGCCATACCGACGATGGCGATGGGTTCGTCGACTCCGGTGGCCGTGGCGGTGGCCGGGGTGGTCGTGGTGGCGGCCCGGCCACCGATCTCGCGGTCGAGGAAGTCGGCGAGCACGACGGGGGCCGGGTGGTCGAAGGCGACGGTGGCGGGCAGCCGCAGCCCGGTGGCAGCGGCCAACCGGTTGCGCAGTTCGACTGAGGTGAGGGAGTCGAAGCCCAGTTCCTTGAACGGCCGTTGCGGGTCGACGGTGTCGGCTGACCGGTGGCCGAGGACGGCGGCGACGCTGGCGGTGACCAGGTCGAGGAGTTGGCCGCGACGTTCGACGGGGCTGAGCGTCGCGAGCCGGTCGACCGTCGACAGGTCGGCGGCGGCGCGGGCCGCGACGCGCCGTCGGGACCGGGGTGGGCGGGCGACGTCGCGCAGCAGGGCGGGGATCCGGTCCGGGTCCGCGACCGGCGGCATCTTCATGAGTACGACGTGTGCGCCGCCGTGCCGCTGCGCGGCGTCGAGCAGGGCGAGTCCTTCGGCGTCGGTCAGGGGGGCGCTGCCGGTCCGGATGGCTCGCCGGTGCTCGCTGGTGTCGAGGTGGGCGGTCATGGTGCTGGTGGTGGCCCAGAGTCCCCAGGCGAGGCTG